>SLIA01000213.1 GCA_007135935.1 Wenzhouxiangella sp. | reverse complement strand
GAGCGTGGACCCCTCCGCGAACTCGGTCAACTCGTAATGTCGATTCTCAATTTGGCCAAAGTCCAACAGGTTAAGGATCCCGGGATGCCTCAACCCGCTCCATCGTTTCACGATTTGCTCGTTTGGCAAGACATTCGAGTAGAAGTATTTGAAAGCGCATCGTACACCACCGAGGTCAGCCTCGTACACCTCCGCCTCACCTGATTGCGCCAGGCAACGTCCGAGAACGACTTCACCCGCGGTCAGTATAAGGCGCTTCCCATGAGGGAAGCTGTCCGTCGAATGGGTCCCAGTGGAAATGGCCTTCCCCTGGGGGAGGACAGTCGTGACATCGCCACGCGGCCGCCGGGTTTGCGAAGGCTCTGGCCTTAGTGTCACGCCTAAAGGCCGGACTGTCGGCCGACTGGTGTCGTCTCCGTGGTTGGGATCAGGGTTTGTTTCACCAGGCGGCCTCGTTGTTGCTGCGTGTTCCTGTTCCGTCATAGGTCCGCTACCGTGTCGGGGTTTCCATCGTCTCCACGATATACCCACGTGCCACCCTTACTGGGGTCACCGCATTCATTGGGACCGGGGGGATATGGATGTGTGCACCCAAATGCGTTACAGGTCCAAGCAATCGGGGCTCCCATACGGAAAGACACCACAACTGTCAGTGCACTCAGGTGGCACCTCGCTTCCTGGCGGCTCGCAAACTCCTTCTTCTGAGCAGCGGCGATCGCCTCCGACAGCCGCTTCCTCTCCAATCTTTCTCGCTCAGCGTGAGCTTCAATTCGCTCAGCAGCCCGATCGGCGCGCTTGATACCGGCGGATAGCCTTGCTAGCAGGTCAAGCTTTCCTTTCCCCTGAGGATCTTGCGTAGCGCTCGGTTTTGAGCTCCGATCTTGCTCCCGCCTTGAGTTCTCTGCGAGGCCCAGGGTAGCCGCATCGCTTGGAGCCAAATTCTTCTCGGGGGCTTCCTGCACGGATTTCAACTTCCGAGTCTCGTTCTCCTTCCGAGCCTCATCCTGAACACCCTTCATGGGACTTGTCGGCGCTCCCTCCTGCGGACATTGCGCTGGTTCCTGTCTCAGCTTGTCCCCCTGGGAAACGGAAACGGATTTCGTTTGGCGAGCACTACCGACCTCTACCTGAGACTCCGAGAGGCCGTGGATGGCGGGGTGCGTCCGAAGATCCTCTATCTCTGCAAGAGCCTGCCTGGTCAGTGGGGCTGCACATGAGGGACAAAAGTCAAAGATGCTTAGCGTACCACAGGAGCAGGTCTTCCCCAGCGGTGGATTCCCGCATTCCCCGCAAAACGCCTGTTTCGGAGAGACTTTGGTGTAACAAAAGACGCACTGACCGGGCAACAACCAGCTCATGCAGTTCTCGCAAATATCGGCTCCGGCATGCACCGGGCTTCCGCAGTTTCCGCAGAATCCCTCGCGGACCCCTTCGCCCTTTTTGTCTGCTACGGATTCCCGAGTCCGGCTTTGCAGCCTCTCTCTTGCCCGCCCTTGCATATCTTTCATAAAAAAGACCTTTTCTTGTCGCTGTCTTGCGGCTCTCCCTATTTTACCATTATTTTATCATCCCACTACCCCATACACTCCCTTTCGCCGGAACGGTTCGACACCGCTTTTATGTTGATCCTCGCTTAACTCGATCAACCTCAGAGTTCGATTAGAGGAATCGACAGGGATCTCTCAAGGCCCTTTGGGACCTCTCTTTATGTTCGTCCGCATGACCCTGACACTTCAGGCTTCTACGACGGAATGACTCCAAGGGAGCACGGCTTCATTTGGTTCGCGGCTGCTCTTCCTTGCCGCAATGCCGCTTCCGTCATCCTTGCCTCGACAGAATAATCCATCGACACTCTGCCTACTGTGCAGCGCGGCGACCCCTCAGGAGTCATCCCGTTCACCTGGGCCATGCCGGAGGACGCCGGTCACACGCGATCACCAGGACTTCTGAGTCCACTTCCTCCCATTCCCCACCTCCGACCGATAACTCCACGATCGAGGCTGGGTATGGGCAACCTAAGCTGAGGTTCACATACGCCTTGATCCGAGTCACGGGATCGTAGCGGGCCCAGTTTGCTAACCCCTTGCGATTCGGGTAGCCAAGAATAGCCGTTGGTTTCACGTTGAATAATTCAGCCAAGCGGCCCATCTCAACCCTCTTGGTTACATGTGAATCGTTGAACGACCTCAGAAGTGCGGCCGTCAATATTGTTGATGTGTACTGGGTCACGAGACGGAGGGCGGGATATGAGTGATGGTCCTCGTCTCGTATTATCGCCGCAGTGTACCTTATGAAAATACCTGAGTGGTCTTCTTTGTTCATGGCATGGTCCATTAAATCTTCCGCATATTCCATCTTCCAAGGCTTCGACATGGCGATACCCTCTCTTTCCGAGTTTGGTTGACCCGTGGTCCGGCAACCATTGCACGGCCACACCCCGCCCTCCTTCGGGAGGGGAAGACTGAGGACAGCTGCATCCCACGGCGAGAGAATACCCGAGACTCGTTCTACGGAAAAAAGTGAAGCGGCCCTTGCCACCTGCATGCCCCCTGCGCCTCCCGGAGGCCACGGAAGGCAGTCGGGACAACGCCAGGCGAATGCGCCGGGTCTGGCCACCGTCCTATGGTCCACTACACCTTCAGGCCGAGGTCCCTCTGCCGAGGACAGAAAGAGGAGGGCTCCGTGTTCTGTCTCATGCCTCTCTTCACGGGTCGAGGCGAGACGGGTTCCGAGCTCAACCCAGATTCCTTTGCGGGGCACACTCTTGATGCTTGGGCGCTATTTTCTGGGAAGGTGCCCCCGCATCCCCATCTCCAAGGAGCATGCTCAGATGGCAACGAACCTAAGCGGCTCATCCTCCCTACTCCGCATACCCGCGGGCAAGGGTTTGGCGGCACTCAAGATTGCAGAGGCCACTGCTCGTCAGACGCCCGACGCCAGATTTAAGATCGAGGCAACTGATGATGAACTGGTCTTTTGGGATATGAATATTTTTGATCCCGATGCGCTGGCCGCGGTGGCTCAAGCCGTGATCGACGCCCTTCAGATCGATGAGCCCTTCCTCTTCCACTGGGCTGAATGGTGTAGCAGGCCACGCACGGATGAGTTCTTCGGAGGATATGGGATCGTCAGGCGAGGCCGCACGCCGGAAATCCATTGGCCCCCAATGGGAGCCGAGGAGATCGATGACATCGGTCAACTTGCACGGACCGTTTACGTCGTCGGCTCAAACGCGTTGCTTACCACGGGGGAAAAGCTATCCATATTCACCACAGTGCTCCGCGCATCGAATGCCGACGAACGAGTAGCGTCATTATTGTGCGACCAGCCGATCGTGGCAATAGACAGGGTTTTGAGAGAAGCAGTCATATCCGCCATGGGGCGTTATTTGCCCGGTGACCTGTATCTAAGGTGGTATTCTCAGGTACCCCCCAGAGAAGCCATAGCCGTACTCGAATATATCCGGGACAGCGTTGGCCTCGAGGACGCCATAGATCAATTGGTGGCGTGTTCCTGGAGTACAGAGCCTCATCAGATGTTCCCTGTTTCCGCGGAAATCCTCGAACAGGCCAAGGAGATGCAAGGAGAGGCCATTGAGCGGCTAAATGGCCGTCTCACGGTGCTGTGAGAGATGATGATTTCACGGGATTCTTTCGTGGCTCAGGCTCCCATTACTGCGGATTCCGACGAAGAGGGGCAGGCGACCCAAGGGCAGCGGGGCACCTGTTCCGACGACGACGCGATACCGTGACAGGTTTCCGGTCACGGCGACCGGGTGCATGGACCAAGGGGGCTCGGGCTCATCCCGCCGCCCCCCCGGGGGAGCCCATCGCTGGTGGTCCTGCACCGTCATGACCTGGGGTGATTGCCAGTGAGGCGGCCTCCAAACGCGGCCGGTCCCGTAGGAGTCTCCTGCCCGCCCGCGGCCCAGGCGGAAGTACAGGAGTGGGCCGATGAAGTTGATGGCGATGATGGCCGCCCGCGTTCCTTTCCGCCCGTTGATCTCCCGTGCGGGCCGCCGCGCCAGGTCGGCCCAGGCGGAGACGGCCAGGGAGACCTGCAAGGAGGTCAGGAGCATGACCACCACCTTCTTGCCGGGGGAGAATTCATCCCATCGTTTCGATCGCCATGGCTTCGGTCGCATCGGTTTCCCTCATCGTTTCCGGATCGTAGTGCACATGGATCGTCTGACCTGGCTGCGGGTCAGCGGAGCCCTCGCGACCGGCCGTCCGGTGGCTGGGAGCCAGGGTCATGGCGGGTCCCGGGGGTCCCGCCATGCCCCCCAACACGCCCCATCCATGTCCTCTTCCGACAACGGTTTCTGAGGCCTACCGGGCACCGTTCCCGAAGTCGGCCCGGCCTTCAGGGGCGGCCGCAACATCACCTCCCCCAGGTAGGTTCGACCCGAAGATTCGTTCTATCGGGCCAGGAGAGTGAACAGGGCGTCCGCATCGTCCAGCGCCCGGCGACTCCTCCTCCGAACGATCCCCGAGACCCTCAGGATGTCATCCAGCTTGGCCGAGGGATCATGGTCAATCCGTGCGCCCTGGCCGCTCCCGGGTGGATGGGACGACCGGGCTCCCGCATCGACCGGCATCCCGTGGGAGCGATGAACGGGAACGGGCCGGCCCTCCAGAGCCTCCCTCCCCTTCCGGTAGCTCTTCTCTTTCGTCCAATGCGTCCGCTCAAGAAGAAACCTGCTACAGGGGTGCGACGGGTTCAGGGACCCGGTCGTTTTAGGGGACATCCCACGGCGAGCTCCGGCACAGGGCGCCCTACCTGCGTACGGAGGGGACGTCCGTCTTGGAGAAGTCCGCACCCTTGAATAGCAGCGGCTCGTCTCCTGCTCGGGCGACTCCGTAGGAATGGAAATAACCTCGATACCAAGCCGGGAAAGAAGCGCGTCCAAGGCGATCACACCCTCCTCGCCCTTCCGCGCCAGCATGACCGCTGCGGCCTCGACGAGAGTGGGACCTCCGACAAGCCGACGGCCTGCGGCCGCGATCTCCTCGACAAACGCCACCGCCTCCGTGTCCGACGCGGGATCGCCGCGAGCGTCGTGGGATCGGTGACCACTACGCCGGAAGTCCCTGCTCGTTGTACCCGATGATCTCCTCGGCCCCGCGCCTGTCCCGGTCCGGGAGGCGTTCAACGAACTCCTGGACCACCTCCGTTCGCCGCTGCCGCCGCTAAAGGGATTCCAAGCGCTCGCCAACCGCCACCGTGACCGCTTCGGTGAGGCTCTCCCCCGTTTGTTCAGCAAGGGCCACCCCAAGCCGATGTG
>SLIA01000188.1 GCA_007135935.1 Wenzhouxiangella sp. | reverse complement strand
CAACAAGGAGTTTTCCCAATGGACTCCCTAAAATGTCAAACTTCTACTGTCACCCCGGCAGAGCCGGGGGATTTCCCGATTTTGGTTAACCCATTAACCCATTAACCCATTAACCCGTTGACCCGTTGACCCATTAACCGACCCAAAAAAATGCCCCGGCAAGACCGGGGCACCATCAACGAAAAAACGAACCAACAAACCGGTCAGCCGGTAGCAGGCTGCCCCGACGGCTCCGTGCCGTCTTCGCCTTCGTCAACACCGCCATCGTCAGGCTTGGGGGCATCATCGTCCCAGCCTTCGGGCGGGTCGGGCTCGTGGCCTTCCATGATCTGGTCGATCTGCTTCACATCGATGGTTTCGTAGCGCATCAGCGCCTCGGCCATCAGGTGCAGCTTGTCCATGTGGGTATCCAGGATTTCGCTGGCCCGCTGGTAGGCGTTATCGATAATCTGGCGCACTTCCTTGTCCATCTGGCGATGGGTTTCGTCGGAAATGTGCTTGTGCTGGGTCACGGAACGGCCCAGAAAGACCTCGTCTTCGTTCTCGTCATAGGACAACGGCCCCATCACGTCGGACAACCCCCACTTGGCGACCATGTTGCGGGCGATCTGGGTGGCCCGCTCGATGTCGTTGGAGGCACCGGTGGTGACCTTGTCCTTGCCGTAGATCAGTTCCTCGGCCACGCGTCCGCCGAACAGGCTCGCCAGCTGACTCTCGAGCTGGGTCTTGTTCATGCTGTACTTGTCCTGCTCGGGCAGGAACATGGTCACGCCCAGCGCGCGCCCGCGCGGGATGATGGTGACCTTGTAGACCGGATCATGCTCGGGCACGATGCGGCCGACAATGGCATGACCGGCCTCGTGGTAGGCGGTCAGGCGCTTGTCTTCCTCGTCCATGACCATGGACTTGCGCTCCGCGCCCATCATGATCTTGTCCTTGGCCTGCTCGAAGTGCTGGTGGGTCACTGTTTTGGAATTGGACCGTGCGGCAAACAGCGCCGCCTCGTTGACGAGGTTGGCCAGGTCGGCGCCCGAGAAGCCGGGTGTGCCGCGCGCGATCAGCCGGGCACTGACGTTCTCGTCGCACGGCACCTTGCGCATGTGCACGTTGAGAATGTGTTCGCGCCCCTTGAGGTCGGGCAGGGGAACGACTACCTGGCGGTCGAAGCGACCCGGGCGCAGCAGGGCCGGATCGAGTACGTCGGGGCGGTTGGTCGCGGCAATCAGGATGATGCCTTCGTTGCCCTCGAAACCGTCCATCTCCACCAGCAGCTGATTGAGCGTCTGTTCACGCTCGTCATGACCACCGCCGAGACCGGCACCACGATGGCGGCCGACCGCATCGATTTCGTCAATGAAGATGATGCAAGGCGCATGCTTCTTGGCCGTCTCGAACATGTCGCGCACGCGCGAAGCACCGACACCGACAAACATTTCGACAAAATCGGAGCCGGATATCGAGAAGAACGGCACCCGTGCCTCGCCGGCAATGGCTCGGGCCAGCAGGGTCTTGCCGGTGCCCGGCGGCCCGACCATGAGAATACCCTTGGGGATGTGCCCGCCCAGGCGCTGAAACTTGCTCGGATCGCGCAGGAAGTCGACCAGCTCGGTGACCTCCTCCTTGGCCTCGTCGCAGCCGGCGACATCGCTGAAGGTGACCTTGACCTGGTCTTCGCCCTGCAGCTTGGCCCGGGACTTGCCGAAACTCATCGCACCACCGCGACCGCCGGCACCGCCCTGCATCTGGCGCATGAAGTAGACCCACAGGCCGACCAGTACCAGCACCGGCAGCAGGCTGATGAGGATATCGAGCACCAGCGAACGCCTCTCCGGCGGCTTGGCGTCGATGGCCACGTTGTGATCGAGCAGGTCCTTGATCAGACCGTCGTCGCGCGGCGCCATGACGCGAAACTGGCGGCCGTCCAGAGTCTGGCCGGTGATGGTCTTGCCACCCTGCCCTTCCTGGATGACGACCTCCTCGATGTTGCCGCTGCGCACTTCCTCGAGGAATACCGAGTAGATCATCTCCCGCGGCTCGGGTTCGGTCTGAGAGTAGTGATTGAACACACTCATCAGGACCACCGCGATGATGATCCACATCAGCAGATTCTTGGCAAAATCACTCAAAATATTGCTCCGGTGTCAGGTCGCTGGGCGCCCGACACATTCTATCGCATGTGAAATCAACGGTTGTTCAGCCTTGCTTGAGCCGCCGGGCAACGAGATACACCTCGCGGCTCTCCGGGCGGGAGGCCCGCGGCTTGCGCACCTTGACACTCTCGAAAGCTTCGCGCAACCGGCCCAGAAGCGCATCGAAGCCTTCGCCCTGAAAAACTTTGACCACCAGTGCCCCGGAAATATCCAGCCAGTCGACGGCAAAAGCCAGGGCCAGTTCGGCCAGGTAGATGCTGCGCGCCTGGTCGGACGGGCCGATACCCGAGATATTGGGCGCCATGTCCGATAGCACAAGGTCGACCTTCTCCCCCTCCAGCGCCGCTTCGAGCTGTTCCAGCGGCTCATCCTCGCGGAAATCGCCCTCGATGAATGTCACGCCCTGCAACGGCTCCATGGCAAGAATATCCAGCGCAATCACGGTGCCGGTCTTGCCGGTTCGCTCGCGCGCAACCTGTGCCCAGCTGCCAGGAGCTGCCCCCAGGTCCACTACCCGCTGCCCTGGCCGCAAGAGTCGGTCCTTCTCGTCGAGCTCCATCAACTTGAATGCCGCCCGGGCACGATAACCCTCTTCGCGGGCACGCTTGACGTAGGGGTCTGATTGCTGGCGTTTTTTCCAGTTGGACATGTGGGGTGGTAAGACGGATAGAGGTAAGACGGGAGAGGGGGACAATGCTACCACCTTTACCCGCTCCGACAGGACCAGCCTCTTCCCCTCTTCCCCTCATTCCGCCTCTCCCTTCCCCAACCCACTACGATAAAATGGCGCTCCACTCGCCGAACTCTGCCCCATGCCCCTCACCACCTCCCAGAAAAAATACCTTCGCGGCCTGACCCACAACCTGCAGCCGGTGGTGATGGTGGCCGACAAGGGCCTGAGCGAAAACGTGCTGGCCGAAATCGAGCAGGCCCTGGAGCACCACGAGCTCATAAAGATCAAGCTCAGAGGCGATCGGGACCAACGCGGCGAGTGGATCGAGCAACTCGTCGAGTCCACCGGCTCGGAGAAGGTGCACAGCATCGGCCAGGTGCTCTGCCTGTACCGGCGCCACCCCAAGAAACCCAAGATCGCCCTGCCACGCTAGCTGCACTGTCCGTGGACCTGACCGAACACCGCCCCGGCAATCACCACGTCATTCGCGCGATCACCGATGGCGGGATTCGGATCGACGACACCCTGTATCACAGCAGCCTAGTACTCGGCGCCCGTTTCCTGCAAACCGCCTGGCCGGTCCGCGCCCTGGGCGATCTCAACGATACGACTCTGAAGACACTGATCCAGCCTCGTCCGGAGCTGGTCATCATCGGCATCGGCCAAAAGCACCAGCCCCTGGATCTCGACGTTCAGCGACTATTCGTCGAACAGGGAATCGGCGTGGAATGCATGACCCTGCCGGCAGCCGCCCGCACTTTCAACATCCTGATGAGTGAAAACCGGCGGGCGCTGGCCGGGCTGATTCTGGGAAAAGGCGACTGACCGAAACTCAGCGTCGCGGCAGATAGGACAGGGGATCGACCGGCTGGCCGTCCCGGCGGATTTCGAAGTGCAGCAGTTCTTCGTCGCGCTCGTTGAGGCCCAGCTCGGCAATCTGCTCGCCGCGCGCGACCTGATCACCCTCCTCGACCATCCTGACCCGGTTGTGTCCGTAGGCTGACAGTAACGTATCGGAATGCTTGATGATGATGAGCTCGCCGTAGCCGATCAGCGCGGTGCCGCTGTAGACCACCTGCCCGGCGGCCGCCGCGTGTACCGGCTGCCCTTCACTGCCGCCAATGCCGATTCCCCGCCGGGTGGCGCTGGCATCGAACGGCCGGGTCACTGCTCCGGCCGTCGGCCACTGCCAATCCACCCCGGCCACATTACGGGCATTGCCCGCCGCCGAGGGGGCGGGAGCACGTGTGCTTGCAGCCGGCTCGGAAGCCTCGGCAGTCGCGGGTTCGGAATCAGGCTCCTCGACCTGAGCAATCTCCTGCTCCTCCGGCTCCGGTTCCAGATCCGGCTCCGGATCAGACCGGGTTTCGGCCACGAGGCGGGCGCGCGGAGGTTCGGTCAAGCGCAGGTCCTGGCCCGGCCGGATGGTATACGGCGCTTCGATCCGGTTCCATCGCGCCACGCTGCGCCAGTCCATGCCGTATCGAAAGGCGATGGAATACAGCGTATCGCCCGATCGCACCTCGTAGTTGGCCGGTGGCGTGGACGCCACCGGCTCGCGCGGCTCGGCGGGCCGTTCACGTTCGGGCAGGCGACTGCGATCCTCGACCGGCGCCGGTGCCCACGGCGCGCATCCGGCCATCCACAGCACAGCCACCACCAGCACGATCAACCGCTTGACTACCACAGCCACCACACGATCAGCGCCACTATTGTCAGGCCCGCGGCGACCCATCCCAGCGTATCGACCCAGTCACGCAGGTAGTCGGCCGCCCGCTCTCCTCCAGCATAAATCAGCCCGGCCACCATATAAAACCGAGCCCCGCGCCCGATCATGGCACCGAATACGAACCCGAGCAGTGGCATGCCGAGGGCACCAGCGGCAATGGTGATGACCTTGAAGGGAATGGGCGAGAAGCCGGCCAGGATGACGAACCAGACGCCGAAGCGCTCGAAGGCGTCGACCGCGGCATCGTAGGCATCGACGTAGCCCGCCCGCTCGATCAGCGGCATGACCGCCTCGATGGCCAACAGCCCGATCAGGTAACCGATCAGGCCGCCCAGCACCGAGGCCGCGGTCGTCAGGAAGGCCAGCCGCCAGGCCGATTGCCGGTCCGCCAGCACCATGGGTGCGAGCATCACGTCGGGCGGGACGGGAAAGAACGTGGCCTCGGTCAGGCTCAGCCCGAACAGGTAGCGTCGAGCATGGCGATGCCGCGATGCCGACAGAACCCGGTCATACAGTCCACGGAACATGGTCAACGCCCCGATGCAAGCACTTATTCCAGGCCTTCGCGCAAGGGCACGAAACTCACCGCACCCAGGTTTTCGCGATCGAACTCCTCGCCGCGACGGGTCACCCTGATCAACTGCTGATGCAAACCGGCATCTTCCGGTGCCACCAGCGCGCCACCGTCGGCCAGTTGCTCATACAGCACTTCGGGAATACGCCCTCCGGCGGTGACCACGATGGCATCGAACGGCGCCTGGCTGGGCCAGCCCTTGTTGCCGTCGGTATGGCGGGTGTAGATATTGTGCAGACCAAGCCGATGAAAACGCTGGCGCGCGCTGCGCTGCAGTTCGCCGATGCGCTCGGTCGTGAAGACCTTGTCGGCCACTTGCGCCAGAATGGCCGCCTGGTAACCCGAGCCGGTGCCGATCTCCAGCACCTTGCCAAGCCGACCCTCGCCGAGCACGGCGGCGGTCATCATGGCAACCACGTACGGCTGTGAAATGGTCTGGCCACGGCCAATGGGCAAGGCGGTGTCCTCATAGGCGCGCGATGACAGTGCTTCATCCACGAACAGGTGGCGCGGGGTCGCCGCCATGGCCTCGAGTACCCGCTCATCGCGGATTCCCTTGTCACGCAGCCGCTGCAACAGCCGCTGGCGCGTGCCTGGCGAAGTCATGCCGATGCCACTTGCACTGCTCATCATTGTGCTTGTCGATAACGCCCGGAATTGAGCTGGTCGATCCAGTGACTGACCTGGTCGAGGGCCTGGTAACGAGTCAGATCGACATGAATGGGGGTGACCGAAATGTAGTTGTTGCGCACCGCGTGAAAATCCGTGCCCGGCCCATTGTCCTGTTCACCGCCCGCCGGCCCGATCCAGAAGAAACTGCGTCCGCGCGGATCCTCGATGGGAATCACGTCATCGGACCGGTGCCGGTGCCCCAGGCGGGTCGTCTCGAAACCACGGATTTCACTCCACGGCACATCCGGCACATTGACGTTGAGGATGGTATCGGCCGGCAGGGGTTTATCCTTGAGTTGCGCCATGAGCATGCAGGCGGCCTCCGCCGCGGTCTCGTAGTGGTGCGGTCCCTGGTCGGCAAAAACCAGGGAAACCGCCATTGCCGGCAGCCCCAGGAAGCGGCCTTCCATCGCCGCGGCCACGGTGCCGGAATACAGCACATCGTCGCCCATGTTGGCACCGGCATTGATGCCCGAGACCACCATGTCCGGCTCATCGCCAAGCAGCCCCGTAATCGCAATATGCACACAGTCGGTCGGCGTACCATAGACCCTGAACCTGCGCTCGTCGCGCTGGTCGACTCGAATCGGACGATCCAGGGTGAGCGAGTTGCTGGCCCCGGATCGATCCCGATCGGGAGCGACCACCGTCACCTTGTCGCTGTGATCGGCCAGGCGTTCGGATAACAGGCGAATACCGGGCGCGTAGAGCCCGTCGTCATTGGCAATCAGAATATGCATGGTTGAACTGGATCGGGTAAAACGTAACTATAAATGAAGTGGACCCTCAAGGCGCATTGACATGAAAGATTCAGACGACGATCTCGACCTGTTTCGCGAATCCGTCGGTTCGGTGCGCCGACTGAAAACCGATCGCGTGCGCTCCCGTCCCCCGGCTCCGCGGGCCATTCCGGCCCAGAGACAGCGCGATGAAGCGAGAGTGCTCGACGATCTGGCCAACGCGCCAATCGACTACAGTGCCGTGGAAACCGGCGAGGAAATCACCTACCTGCGGCCGGGGCTGCAAAAACGCGTACTCTCGCGCCTGCGCCGCGGCCACTGGCGAGTGCAGGACAGCATCGACCTCCACCAGATGAACCTGGAAGCCGCCAGTCACTCGATTCGCGCGTTCCTCGAACACGCCGACCGCGAACGCATGTCCTGCGTCAAGATCATCCACGGCAAGGGCCTGCGCTCGGGACCGGCCGGGCCGCAGATCAAACGATTGACCGCCCGCCTGCTCAGCCGGCACGACCGGGTGGCCGCATTTGCCTCCGCCCCACCCAACGACGGCGGCACCGGTGCGGTCTACGTGCTGCTGAGGGCCCGCAGATGACCGGCATGGAGGAGGCGTTGGGCACCCTGCTCGTTCTTGCAGCCATCGCACTGTACTGGGCATCGGCGGTCAATGCCCGCGACCGCGCCCGCTTTCATGCGCGTGAATTCTGCCGCCGTCAGAATTGGCAACTGCTCGACCAGACCGTGACGCTGGCCTCGATCTGGCCGGTGCGGTCGGACCGGGGCCTGCTGCAATGGCAACGCCGCTACCGCTTCGACTTCAGTCCGGATGGCGGCCAGCGCCGCGCCGGCGAATTGGTGCTTCAGGGAAACCGGCTGGCCTCGATCTGGGGGGAACGAGAAGACGGCGGGCGGTTGATTGAATAGCGGTTTCCGGTTTCCGGTTTCCAGTTTCCAGTTTCCGAAGCAGTGTAATGGGGTGCCGACTCGAGGTTGGTGGCAACCCGGGCGCGAGCTTTACTTGATCACCCGCAGGTTCGGTTTGCCCTGGCGCGGCTCGTCGCCGCCATCGGGCGCATCCTGGTCGGAGTCATCGGATTCGTCGTCGGGAAACATCATGCCACGACCGTTTTCTCGCGCGTAAATGGCCTCGACCGCGGTCACCGGCACACTGACCGCTTGCGACACCCCGCCGAAACGGGCAACAAAGGTCACCAGTTCGGCGTCGATGAGCAGGTCACGCACCGCAGACGGGTTGACATTGAGAATCACCCGGCCATCGCTGATCGCCGATTCGGGCACATCGACCCCCGGGTGCTCGGCATTGACCAGCAGGTGCGGTGTCAGACCACTGTCGACAATCCACTCGTGCAGGGCCCGCATCAGGTAGGGGCGGCTCGAAAGCATTCCCTTACTCACCTTCGCGCAGAATCCGTTCGGCCTCGGTCAGACTGCGCTTGAACGAGTCGCGCGCGAACATGCGCTCCATGTATCTGGTGGCGTTGGGAGCTTGCTTCGCCGTCAGGTCGATGTCGTAGGCCGGCAGACGCCACAACAAGGGCACCAGCGCACAATCAGCCAGCGACAGCTCGTCGCTGAGCAGGAACGGCTTGACACCGAACAACTCGTCGGACGAAATAATGCCGTCGTGCAGCTGCTGGCGCGCCGCCGCGATCTTCTTTTCGCCTCCGGAGGTTTCGATGATCTTGGCCGCATCGATCCAGTCGCGAAACATGCGGTACATGGCCAACCGAAGGTAGGCGCGCGATACCGGATCGACCGGCATCAGCGGTGGATGCGGATAACGCTCATCGAGATATTCGGTCACCACCCAGGTGCCGTACAGCGTGAGATCGCGATCAACCAGCGTGGGCGTCTCACCATAGGGATTGAGTTCGGCCAGGTCCGCCGTAGCGGCCCGATCCTGCTCAACGTGGATGATCTCGACGTTGATCCCCTTTTCGGCGAGCACAAACCGCACGCGATGGCAATCGATGCAGTTCTCCGATGAATAAAGAGCCATCATGTTAGTCATACTCCGGCAGGGCGGCCCGTGGCCGCCGGGCTGACAGACGCCAGCATCACTTCACGTCCTTCCAATACTCCTTGTACAGCAGGTAGGCAAGGAAGGTCAGCAGACCGAGAAACAGCAGAACCCAGATACCCAGGCGCTCGCGCTGGAGCGCGGCAGGCTCGGCAATGTATTCCATGAAGGCGGTCAGATCCAGCATGGCGCGGTCGAAGTCGCGCGGCGACATCCGACCCTCTTCGTCGAGCTCGAGGCTGACGACACGGATGTGCGTCTGACCCTCATCATCGGTGTAGGTCTCGGTAATCGGGCGCTGGATGCCCTGCAGGTCCCACAGCACATGCGGCATGGCAGGGTTTTCCAGCACAGCGTTGTTCCAGCCGTCTTCGGTCAGGTAATAACTGCGCAGGAAGGTGTAGATCCAGTCGGTTCCGCGAGAACGCGCCGTAAGCGTCAGATCGGGCGGCGTGACGCCAAACCAGGCTTCCGCATCGTCGGCATCCATGGCAGTCAGCATGTAATCGGATATTTCACGATCACCCATGACGAGAAACTGCTCGACCTGCTCCTCGGTCAGCCCCAGATCCTCGGTCAAACGCTGGTAACGCATGTACTGGGCCGAGTGGCAACCCATGCAGTAATTGACAAACAGGTTGGCGCCCCGCTGCAGGGACGCCCGGTCGTGAACATTGGTGTCGGCATAATCGAGACCACCGCCCTTGCCCGCGGCCTGGGTGGCGCCAGTCATGGCAATCAGCACGAGAACAGTCAGAATGTGTCGATAACTCATTACTTGGTCACTCGCTCAGGTACGGGTTTGGTGCGTTCGAAACGGGTCCAGATCGGCATCAGGATGAAGAACGCGAAATACAGGAACGTCCACAACCTGAGTTCGGCAGGGCTCGAATCCTGAGAAAGCCCCAGCATGCCCAGCCGGACGAATGCCACAGCGAAGATGGCCAGCGCGACCTTGGAGACCCAGCTACGGTAGCGCAGCGACTTGACCGGGCTGCGATCCAGCCACGGCACCAGGTAGAGAATCATCACCGCCGCGCCCATCAGCACGATCCCCAGCAACTTGTCGGGCACCGCCTGGAGAATGGCGTAAAACGGCGTGAAATACCACACCGGCGGGATGTGATCCGGTGTTACCAGCGGATCGGCCTCGATGAAGTTGTCGGGCTTTAGGAAGTAGCCGCCGAACTCCGGCAGGAAGAAGATGATGAACGCCGCGATGATCAGGAAGAATGCCGCGCCGAAAATATCCTTGACGGTGTAGTACGGGTGGAACGGGATGCCGTCCAGCGGACGTCCGCTGGCGTCCTTGTGCTTCTTGATCTCCACGCCATCGGGGTTGTTCGACC
The DNA here is from genome assembly GCA_007135935.1 of Wenzhouxiangella sp. GTDB lineage: Bacteria > Pseudomonadota > Gammaproteobacteria > Xanthomonadales > Wenzhouxiangellaceae > Wenzhouxiangella. The sequence goes on along the minus strand of SLIA01000188.1, from coordinate 8,371 downwards.
CCACTTCGTGCAGGGCCGCGAGGTGAAGCACCACCAGCAGCAACAGCACCAGCGGCAGGGCGACCACGTGCAACGCGAAGAAGCGATTGAGCGTGGCATCGGCCACCATGTAATCACCGCGAATCCACTCGACCAGGCCATCACCGATCCACGGCACCGCGCCGAACAGCGAGATGATCACCTGCGCACCCCAGTACGACATCTGGCCCCACGGCAGCACGTAGCCCATGAAGGACTCGGCCATAAGCACCAGGAAGATGGTCACCCCGAGTATCCATACCAGCTCGCGCGGCTTGGCGTAGGAGCCGTACATCAGGGCCCTGAACATGTGCAGGTAGACCACCACGAAGAACAGGGAGGCGCCGGTGGAGTGCATGTAGCGAATCAGCCACCCCCACTCGACATCGCGCATGATGTATTCGACCGAGGCGAAGGCCAGCTCCGCATCGGGCTTGTAGTGCATGGTCAGGAAGATGCCGGTGACGATCTGGTTGACCAGCACGAGCAGCGACAGCGAACCGAAGAAGTACCACAGGTTGAAGTTCTTCGGCGCGTAATAATCGCTCAGGTGCTTTTTCCAGAATTCGCTGATATTGGATCGCTCGTCGATCCACTGGCCAACGGCATGAATATTCTTGTTGATCGAGCTGGCGGGCTTGGCCATGTCAGACTGCTCCTTCTTCCGGGTCTTCGCCGATCATGATGTGGTCGTCGTCGATGAAGCGATAGGGCGGCACCAGCAGATTCAGCACCGCCGGCACGCCGCGAAAGACGCGACCGGCCAGGTCGAAGGTCGAGCGGTGACAGGGGCAGAAAAAGCCGCCACGCCAGTTCTCGTCGAACGGCTGGGCACCGACTTCGGGGAGCACCTGGGGCACGCAGCCCAGATGGGTGCAATGGATGTTGGCCACCAGAATTTCCGGCCGAATCGAACGATGGAAATTACGCGCGTATTCGGGCTGCTGTTCGGCGTCGGAGCCTGGATCACGCAGCTGATCGCCCATGCGCTCGAGGTCTTCGAGCATGCGCTGGGTACGGCGCATCACCCCGATGGTCGCTCCGCGCCACTGGACACGGACGAGCTGACCGGGCTCCAGGTTGCCGATAAAGACCTCCACCGGAGCACCGATGATGCGTGCCCTGGCACTGGGCTGCAGCGAGGATACGAACGGCCACACGGCTGCGCCAACCCCGACAGCACCGACCACTCCAGTTGTCCATGCCAACAGGCGACGCCGTCCCGGATTCTCCGGCGGCTGGATGGACGCAAGCGAATCACTTTCTGACATGAAACACTCCAGATCAAGAAGTCAACGAGCAACCCGGCGTGTCTAGTCACCGCTGCTCTGCGAATTTGCAAATCCGATTGTCCACAACGAAACCACCGGCCTGCGGCCCTGACTGGCCGGGCAATGCGGACGCAGGAACAATCAGCCGACTATTTTAGCGAAAAATTAAGCTATTTCTCAATCGTGCATGGTACTTTATGCGCGAATTCCGCCATTATCCAGTAACTTCCATGCTCGCTCGGCCTGCGGTGAGCGTGATGTGCGAGGGTATAATGGCCTCAAGCCGAGGCTGCGTTACACCGTTCCCGCTCCCATGACCAGACTTTTTCAATTTGCCCTGCAGTTCACGGTCCTTGGGCTCGCCCTGGCTTTCGTGCTGGTGTGGTTCCGCCCCGACCTGCTGCCGGCACTGGACAATGCCGCCGCGCCGGCTCCCGATTCCTACGCCGAGGCCGTCAACCGAACCGCCCCGGCCGTGGTCAGCATCTACACCCGAACTCTGGTCAGCGAACCCCTGGGCATGGAGTTTTCCGACCCGCTGTTTTCCGAGCTCTACCGCGACCGCGTGGTCACCCGACCGCGTCAGGGGCTTGGCTCGGGAGTGATCATCTCCAGCGACGGCCTGATTCTCACCACGCTCCATGTCATTGCCAACGTTGACGACATCCTCGTCGCCCTGTGGGACGGACGCATTGCCGAGGCCAGCGTGGTCGGCGCCGACCCGGGCAGCGACCTTGCCCTGCTCAGAGTCGAACTCAACGAACTGCCGGTCGCCCCGCTTTCCGACAATGCCGGCCTGAGGACCGGGGATGTGGTGCTGGCCATCGGCAATGCCTACGGCCTCAGTCACACCGTCACCCAGGGCATCATCAGCGCGACCGGCCGCGGCCACCTCAACCTGGCAGGGCACGAGGATTTCATTCAGACCGACACGGCCATCAATGCCGGCAATTCCGGCGGCGCCCTGATCAACTCCCATGGCGAAGTGGTCGGTATCAACAGTGCGGTCCTGGGGCAGAATACCGGTGCCCAGGGCATCAGCTTCGCCATTCCGGCCCCCGTAGCGCAGCGCGTGGCCAGCCAGATCATCGAGTACGGCCAGGTCCGTCGCGGCTGGATCGGTGCCGACCTGGCCGATGTGACCTTCAACCTGTCCGGCCAGGAAGGTACCCAGTCCGGCGCTCGGATCACTCAGATTCACCAGGGTGGACCAGCCTGGCGGGCCGGCCTGAGACCCGGCGATGTGCTCGTGCGCGCAGACGAGCAGTCCGTCGAGAGCGCCCGATCCCTCACCCAGCGCATCGCCGGCCTCGAGCCCGGCCAGGAAGTCGAGGTGGAAATCATCCGGGGCAACCAGCTGTTCACGACCAGCGTCATATTGATGCAGCAGCCTCCGCTGCATGGGTGAGGGTTGGGACGGTGATCGATGGTCGGGAGACGGACCTCGGACTCGGACCACTGATCACCGACCACCGACTCCGACCCACTGCCACGAGCAACCGGCCTGATCGAGCGCCGGACTGGCGACAAAGGGGCCGCAGTGGTCTAGAATGCGTCGGTCAACACCACTGCACACTCAAGGCGGGAGCACCGTGAGCATCAAGTCTGATCGCTGGATTCGCCACATGGCCGAAGAGCACGGGATGATCGAGCCGTTCGAGGCTGGTCAGGTCCGGCAGGCTGAAAACGGCAGCAAACTGGTGTCCTACGGCACATCCAGTTACGGCTACGACGGACGCTGTGCCGACGAATTCAAGATCTTCACCAATATCAACACCGCCATCGTCGACCCCAAGCACTTCGACGAGAAAAGCTTCGTCGACTTCAAGGGCGATGTCTGCATCATTCCACCCAATTCCTTCGCGCTGGCGCGCACGGTCGAGTATTTCCGCATTCCACGCAACGTGCTGACCATCTGCCTGGGCAAGTCCACCTACGCGCGTTGCGGCATCATCGTCAACGTCACGCCGCTGGAGCCGGAGTGGGAGGGTCACGTGACCCTGGAGTTTTCCAACACCACGCCGCTGCCGGCCAAGGTTTACGCCAACGAGGGCGTGGCCCAGTTCCTGTTCCTGGAGTCCGACGAAGCCTGCGAAACCTCTTACGCCGACCGCGCCGGCAAGTACATGGGCCAGCGCGGCGTCACCCTGCCCCGGGCCTGAGCGCCATCGACCGGCCGGGTCAGCCGGCGCGCACCCGCGCATCCTCGGTATAGGGCGGCACATCCAGCGCCTCGCCGGAACGGATGCGCGATTGCACCTCCTGCCACCAGTCGGCGTCGAACAACTCCCCGTGAGCGCTGGTCAGCATCTCGAGAAAATCCGGCTTCAGGGCGAGAAAACGCGGGAACTCCTCGGGGAAAACGTCATTGTCGTCGACGTGAAACCAGGTTTCATCGCTGTAGAGATCGAAATCGTTGTTCGCCTTGGGCATGTGGCGAAAGTTGCAATCGGTCAGCAGCGTCAGTTCGTCGTAATCGTAGAACACCACCCTGCCCGAGCGAGTCACGCCGAAATTCTTCGGTAACAGATCGCCGGCAAAGATATTGGAGCGGGCCAGATCCTTGAGCGCCTGGCCCATGTCGATCACGGCATGGCGGGCGGCCGCTTCATCGACTTCCTTGAGATACAGGTCCAGCGGGCGCACCCGCCGCTCGACGAAGCTGTGACGGATGACGACGGCGTCGTCTTCGAGGCGAACGATGCGCCGGCACTCGGCCATGAGTTCATCGAGCAGCTCGGGCGAAAACTGGTCGCGGGGAAAACGCAGGTCCTTGAATTCCTGCACATCAAGCAGCCGGCCCACCCGATCATGGCGATGGACGAGACGATAGCGCTCGATCACCTCGTGACGCCGAATGGTCTTGACCGGCGCAAAGCGGTCGCGCAGCAGCTTGAACACCAGCGGGTAGGACGGCAGAGTGAACACCGCCATGACCATCCCGCGCTGACCCTCGGCCTCGACCATCGTTTCCTCCGGCCGCGCCAGCAACTCGCGAACGAAGGCGCGGTAACGCTCGGTCTTGCCCTGCTTGGCCCGACCAAGCACGGTGTAGAGCTCGTCAATGGGCTTGTCGGGCAGCAGCGTGCGCAGGAACACGACGGCATCGCCAACAGTGGGCAGATCGGCCAGGAAGTAACTGAAGGTGTACCCGAACAGGATCGAGACCTGCAGCCGGCGAACCAGCAGTGCATCGACTCGCACCTGGTTGTCCTCCTGCACCAAGGCAATCACGCAAGGCAGGTATCGCTCGCGACCGAAGGCACGCCCGACCAGGTAGGCCCGCCCTTCGCGATAGAACACCGTTTCGAGCAGCTCGATGCTGGTGATTGCCGTCTCCCCCACGGCAAGCAACTCCGAGCGCAGGCGCTCGGCCAGACGTTCTCCATCCCCTGCGGAGTCGGCATACGGGATAGAGAACTCGTAATCGCGCAGAATGCGTCTGAATGCATCGGCGAGGTCGCTGCCCACCGCGTAGGTATGGCGCGAGACCGGATGGGTGATTCGGTCGGTAGGCTGAATGTCCAGGGCCACGAACTCGATGGCCGAGTCGACGCCCCGGGTCTTGAACAGGCGCCGGCTGATGGTGTTGAAGAAAGTCTTGTAGAGCTCGGCATCGAGCCGGTCCAGGATCCGTTCGGCATAGGCCTTGTGGATTTCCTTCCAGACCGAGCGCGAAAACAGCCGATTGGCCAGGGTTTCCTCGAGCCGCCCGATCACCTCGTTGACGCTGCGATCATACAGGGCCATGCGGGCAACCACATCCGAGCGCATGCCGACACGATCTCCAGCCTCGAATCGGCGTTTTCCGCGCCGCGACAGGTCGGAAAAGCTGGCGTTGTAGTCGTCAAATCCGGTTAATAACAGATCAGTCGCCTGACTGATCGAAAGTTCGCCCGAACGGGTCCTGATCATGCGCTTATCCGGGTGCTCATTGACCGAATCATTCTAGCTTGAAGCCATGCGCTGGATGGGGTTTCCTTATCCAGCCAGCCCGCTGTCGCGCCAGCCAGAGGTGATCGGATAGCGGCGGTCACGACCAAAAGCCTTGCGCGTGATGCGCGGCCCCGGCGCGCCCTGACGGCGTTTGTATTCGGCAGCCAGCACCATGCCGGCCACGCGTCGGGCAATCCGCTCGTCGATGCCGGCATCGACCATGTCATGGATGGACTGATCCTGCTCGACGTAGCGGGTGATGATGTCATCGAGCAGATCATAGGACGGCAAGCGGTCCTGGTCGCGCTGGTTGGGCGCCAGCTCGGCTGACGGCGGTCGCTCGATCACACCCCGGGGAATCGCCGGCGACACGGTATTGCGCCACTCGGACAACTCGTAGACCAGCGTCTTGAGCACATCCTTGATCGGGCTGTAGCCACCGCACATATCGCCGTAGATGGTGGAGTAGCCGGTTGCCAGTTCGCTCTTGTTGCTGGTGGCCAGCGGCAGATGACCGAACTTGTTCGACAGCGCCATGACGATGCTGCCGCGTGCCCGAGCCTGCAGGTTTTCTTCGGTAAAGTTCTCGCGTGTGTCGGCAAAGACTTCGGCCAGCTGCTTGAGTTGCGCCTGGTAGATCGGTTCGATCGAGATGTTTTCGTGTTGCAGGCCGAGTTCGGCAATCTGCTCGCTGGCCAGGATCAGCGACAGCTCGGAGGTGTGGCGCGAGGGCATCATGACTGCAAGTACCTGCTCGGGCCCCAGGGCATCGGCAGCGATCGCGGCCGTCAGTGCCGAATCGATGCCCCCGGACAGACCGAACACCACCGACTCGAAGCCGTTCTTGAGCACGTAATCGCGCAGGCCCCGCTTGAGCACCTCGTAAATCACCGGCAGACGTTCGGTTTCCCCGGCCGGCCAGTGATCGTAGTGCAAGCGGCCTTCCGCGGGGTCGAAGGTGAGTTCCAGCAGCCCCTCTTCGCACAACGGGCCGGGTTTGCCGATCTCGCCATTGGCATCGATGGCCAGCGAGTGCCCGTCGAAGACCAGTTCGTCCTGACCACCGACGCAATTGAGATAGACGACCGGCAGGCCGGTTTCGGCATGGCGCTCGCGCAGGATGCGCGCGCGCTCCAGATGCTTGGCCTGGAAATACGGCGAGGCATTGGCCGACACGATCAGCTCGGCACCCGCCTTGCGCGCCGCCGCCGCGGCGTCCGGGGTCCAGGTATCTTCGCAGATGATCACGCCGACGTGCACGCCGCTGACCTCGACGACCAGCGGCGAATCGCCCGGAACGAAATAGCGGCGTTCGTCAAAAACGGCGTAGTTGGGCAAATCCCGCTTGTCGTAACTGCCGACAACCTTGCCATCGCGCAGCCAGGACACGGAATTGAACCGGCCCTTGCCCTCGGCACGCGGATGACCGACGACGACATCGATTCCATGAACGGCCCTGGCCACCTCGACCAACGCCTCCTCGGCGCGACGCATGAAACCGGGACGCAGCAACAGATCCTCGGGCGGGTAGCCCGTCAGCGCCAGCTCCGGAAACACCACCAGGTCGGCACCGACCCGGTCGCGCGCCTCGGCAATCCGCGCAATGATGCGATCCCGGTTGCCGGTGATGTGGCCGACCAGAAAGTCGTCCTGGGCGAGAGCAATGGTGAGGTGGCCCTTGGCTGTCATGGCATTGCGTCAGATCCTGCGATTCCTTTCCAGCCGCTGGACGGTTGCAAGTTGTCAGTTGTCAGTTGCAGGTCCATTAGATAACTTGCGAGTCGGACTTGAGACGATTGGACAACCCTGCCAGGAGTCGACCAACTTCTGCAATCAAATCCTCGGTGGGCTGCAATTGGTCTTCAGTAATGTAGTCGAGACTGTGTGCAGCCAGAATCAGTGTATGCAATTCAGCAAGGCTGCCTCGAGCGATCGCCAGGAATTGCAAAAACTCCCTGGGGTGCTGCCGGGCCTGGCCTTCAGCAATGTTCGCGGGCACCGAAATGACGCACCGGCGGATCTGATCCGCCAGTGCGTAGCGTTCAACACCGGGCAGTGCTCTGGCAATCTCGTAAGCGGCCGGAACCAACTCCATGGCCTTTTGCCATGCGAGGAGGTCCCGAAAATAGCGCTTGCGACCCACCTACAACTTGCAACTGACAACTTGCAACTAGGCCAGTCGCCCGGCAATCGCATCACCCAGTTCCACCGGCGAGCGCACGGTGGTCACGCCGGCTTCTTCCAGCGCTTCGTACTTGGCCTCGGCGGTGCCCTTGCCTCCGGCGATGATGGCGCCGGCATGGCCCATGCGCTTGCCCGGGGGCGCGGTAACGCCGGCGATATAGGCCACCACCGGCTTGTTGACGCGATCGGCGATGAACTCGGCGGCTTCTTCCTCGGCCGAACCGCCAATCTCGCCGACCATGATGATGCCCTGGGTATCCTCGTCGGACTCGAACAGGTCCAGGCAGTCGACGAAGCTCATGCCGTGGATGGGGTCACCACCAATGCCGATGCAGGTCGACTGGCCAAGACCGGCCTGGGTGGTCTGGTAAACCGCCTCATAGGTCAGCGTACCCGAGCGCGAGACGATGCCGACCTTGCCCTTCTTGTGAATGGCGCCCGGCATGATGCCGATCTTGCACTCGTCGGGCGTGATGATGCCCGGGCAGTTGGGGCCGATCAGCGTCACGTCGCCGTAGTTGCCAAGCGCTGCCTTGACGCGCAGCATGTCGAGCACCGGGATGCCCTCGGTGATGGTCACGATCACGCGCACGCCGGCATCGGCCGCTTCCAGGATGGCATCGGCGGCAAACGGCGGTGGCACGAAGATCATGGAGGCATCGGCACCGGTCTCTTCGACCGCTTCCTCGACAGTGTTGAACACTGGTCGATCCAGGTGCGTGTTGCCGCCCTTGCCGGGCGTCACGCCGCCGACAAGCTGCGTGCCATAGGCGATGGCCTGCTCGGAATGAAACGTGCCATGGGCTCCGGTAAAGCCCTGGCAGATGACCTTGGTATCCTTGTTGACTAGTACACTCATTACTGTTTCCTTCAGGCGGCAGCCGCTTCGACGGCCTTCTTCGCGCCATCGTTGAGATCCTCGGCAGGGATGATGTCGAAACCGCTGTCAGCCAGCAGCTTCT
>SLIA01000034.1 GCA_007135935.1 Wenzhouxiangella sp. | reverse complement strand
TACTGGAATTGCTGGAAAAGGTAAATGAAGAGACAGTATAAAAAACTGAGAAAATATCTCCCGGTAAAGCAAAAGGGAAATCTTTCGAGAGTATCACATTTTGTGCTGAACAAACCATTTGTAAAAAGAGACAACATAGATCCGAAAAAAAAATTCCCCAATAACGAAAAAGGAGGCCTTATCATATCGGCCGATTTTGAGATGGCATGGGCATGGCGGTATACCAAAACGAATGCAGACTATCTTCAGAAGGGAAGAATCGAAAGAGAGAATATTCCCAAAATTCTCAGGGTTCTCGACGAGTACAATATTCCGATTACCTTTGCTACGGTGGGACATCTTTTTCTGGAAAATTGCGAGAGGGGTGCTCACGACTGGATGAGGAAAATACCGCATTTCGACGATCACTGGAAGTTTACAAAAGGAGATTGGTATGATCACGATCCCTATTCAAACTATAAAGATGCACCGGAATGGTATGCCCCGGATTTGATACACATGATTCTTGATTCTAAAGTGGATCATGAGATCGGAACTCATACATTCTCTCATATCGATTTGTCGTATAAAAATTGCCCTCCGGATGTTGCAGATGATGAAATAAAGGCCTGTATTATGGTAGCAAACAATTATGATATAAAATTAGAATCGATTGTTTTTCCCGGCGGTACCTGGGGAAATATTGAAACGCTGGAAAAACATAAAATTATTATTTATAGAAAGCGGAATGAATTTGAATTGGCATATCCATATAGAGACGATATCGGTCTTTTGGTTACTACAAGTTCAGGTTCATTGGAATATGATTTAAACTATGGTTGGCCAAAAGAATACCTAATCAATAGACTTAAAAAATATGTTGATAAAGCAATCCGATCAAACACTATAGCGCATCTATGGTTCCATCCTTCTTTAGAGCCATTCATTCTGGAGAACATTATTCCGCCATTTCTGGAATATGCCTCATCAAAGAGAGAGATCGGAGAACTCTGGATAGGTCCAATGAACAGTATTGCTCATTATATTAATAGGAATAAAATAATTTAAATCTGTGATTATTTGTCGTATATTCCTCATCTGTGTTCTATTAGCTACAAATCATAAATAATTATGGCTGGTATTACCGGAATAATTGAAAAAAATAGTAATTCACAAATTGCTTTGAATTCATCAATATATTCAATGATGAATAAACTTACTTATTCCAAACTTCAATTGCAACAGATATTCATTGATAAAAACGTTGCTTTTGGCAATGTAGTACCTATCTCAGCTAAATCGAATGATCATTTTATTTATAATTCTACTCTAAATATTTATACAGTAGTTGATGGTTTGGTATTTATAAATGATTACGAAAGAAACGCTTTGTCTAAGAACTACGATATCGACCATCACATTAATGATTATCAACTTCTGCCATACCTGTATGATTTATACAAAGAAGAATTCTTAAAACATATCACCGGCTGGTTTAATATATTTATTTATGATAAAAAGTCGAAAGAATCACTTTTATGTAATGATCCGCTTGGTTATTTGCCGCTCTACGTTTATGAATCCGACTCACTTCTTATTTTTGGCTCCAAGATTAAAGCCATTCTTTCAAGCGGTTTAATGAGCAAAATTGAATTTGATCCGGTTACCATAACGGAGCACTTGTTTTTTAATTATCCACTATCAGATAATACTTATATTAAAGATATCTATACTCTTTCCAATGCCGAAATAATTACGCTAAAGAATGGTAGAGTTGAACAACAAAAGTATTGGACTATAAAGGAGTTATTTAATTATGATCCGGTTAATGAGAAAGAAAGTTTTGAGTTAATGAATTCCGGATTAAAAAATGCTATTGGCAAAATTAATTCACGATTTACTGATAAAATGAATTTTTCGTTGACGGGAGGATGGGACAGCAGAGTCGTTCTTTCGTATTTTTTACCGGAGTTAAAAGATAAACTGAATTTATATTCTTTCGGAGCGGAGTATTCTGATGATATCCTGGTACCCAAAGAAATTGCTTCTAAAGAGAATCTTAGCTATACTCCGTATATTTTAGATGAAAATTATCTTGAAAATTCTTTTATACCATATGCGGAAAAAACTATTTTATTGTCAAACGGGACAAGAAATTATAAACGGACTCACTATCTTTATGCAATAGCGCAAATATCAAACATTTCGAATATTGTTTTAACCGGAATATTCGGTGATGAAGTATTTAAAACAGCTCAAGCAGTAGGCGGTACCGTTTTATCTCAAAACACAATAGATTTAATAGCAAACGATTTCAATATTTCTAGTACGTTACATAAGCTAAAGGGAAGTGGAATTCTGAGTTTAATGACTTCCAACTCCAAATCTACTTTAGACGAAATAGCATTCAGATTAAATCATATTAAAGATTATATGGAATCATTTCATTCTAAAAGTGAAAGATATTATTCGATAAGATTTGAATATAATTTAAGAAAATATTTTGGTAATGAAGTTAACAGTTATAATGACTTTGTGTACTGCTTTTCTCCATTCATCGACCTTGATTTTCTTAACAATTTTGCAAGAACTACCTATTTCGGGATCCATTATCCTTTTAATTCAAACAAACTTAATCTCAAGAAAAAAGCTACAAAACTTTATTATAAAATAACCTATGCAAATTATTCGCCGCTTACTAAATATAATAGTTCACGTGGGTATTCAATGGAAGATAGTGTAAGTATTTATGGCAACACTAAAATTCTTGTAAAAAAATATATGAGGCAAAAAACAAAAGTAGATGGATTCAATACAAAACCAACAGACCAATTATTTAAGAAACACTTAATACATAACTCATCCAACAATTATAACAACATATTCACCAAGAATAACATGAATAAGAATGATATTATATCTGATCTCAATTCATTGAAATATTTTGTTGCCGTTAAACAAGATATCTATAAACAGTTATAATAATATTAATGAAAGTCCTTTTCATAAGCAGCGGCAACGCTAAATACGGCATCAGTCCAATTGTAAAAAACCAGGGATCATCGCTTCATGATGCAGGTATAGACATTGAATATTTTGCTATAGAAGGAAAAGGATTATTATCGTATATAAAACATATATTCTTTTTACGCAAGAAAATAGGTAACAATAAATTCGATATCTTTCACGCTCATTATTCATTATCCGCTTTTACTGCAACCCTCGCGGGTTGTAAACCTCTCGTTGTATCTTTAATGGGAAGCGACACAAAAACAAATAAATATGTTCGCTCAATTATTCGTATTTTTGCTCGTATTCGATGGAAAGCAATTATTGTTAAATCGATCTCAATGAAAAGAGATGCCGGTATTAATTTTGCACACATTATTCCCAACGGTGTTGATTTAGAAAGAGTAAAACCGGTTAATTCGATTCGGTCAGAGACTGGTAAAAATAAGATACTGTTTCCAACAAATCCTAATAAATACTCGAAAAATTACCAATTGGCTGAGCAAGCTGTTGCGTGTTTACGAGAAAATAACATTTCGTTTCAGGTTGTTCATTCAGTAAGCCATGATGAGATAATTCAGGAATTAAATAATTCAGATGTTCTCCTTCTTACTTCACGATATGAGGGATCACCAAATATCATAAAAGAAGCAATGGCATGTAATCTCGCCATAGTTGCCACAGATGTCGGGGATGTGAGGTGGGTAATTGGTGACACCGAAGGTTGCTACATAACTTCATTTGAACCGGGTGATATAGCCGATAAGATAAAATTGGCATTGAGATTTTCTCAAGAAAAAGGAAGAACCAATGGAAGAGAAAGAATTATTGACTTGGGTCTGGATTCTAAAACTATAGCAAAAAAGATAATCAGTGTTTATGAGGTAGTCCATGCAAGAAAATAAACCGGGTGCCGTTATTATCGAAGGACACGTCCAGGGACTGTCAAATACGAGATCTCTCGGTGAGGCGGATATACCGGTTTATGTAGTCGATAAAACAAACTGCATTGCACGATATTCAAAATACTGTCATAAATATTTTCATTGTCCGGATTTTCATACTGATGATTTTGCTGATTTTCTTATCGAACTTGCACGAAATGAAAATATTCAAGATTGGATTCTGATACCCTCGAACGATCATGCAGTATATACAATATCAAAACACAGAGAGAGATTGCAGAAATTTTACAAAGTCATTACTCCTCATCTCGATATTATTAATAAGATTTACGACAAATCTAAATTATTTGATATTGCAGAGAATCTGAATATTCCTATACCGGTAACTCAATACATAAAATATACGCAAGAGAATATAAACGGTAATCTTAATTTTCCGGTTATTACAAAAGGCCGCTATGGATTGTCGTTTTTCAAAGCAATCGGGAAAAAGGTATTGATTTCTAATAATCAAAAGGAACTCCGTATCAATTTAAAAATAATCGAAGATAAAATCGGTATAGATAAATCAATTACCCAGGAAGTAATTCCGTATAACGGTAATAATCATACTGTGTCGTACACGGCATTTTGTGAGGATGGTAAAGTAAAAACCTACTGGATGGGCGAAAAACTACGCGAACATCCATTACCATATGGTACAGCAACTTATGCACGTAGTATTAATATAGAGGAATGTCACCGATATTCTATTCCACTTTTGCGGGCAATAAACTATACTGGTGTGTGTGAAGTTGAATATCTGTTTGATCCGCGCGATAAACAATACAAACTTATTGAAATCAATGCAAGAACCTGGCTATGGGTTGACCTGGCTCGTAAAAGCGGGGTAAATTTCCCATTAATAATATATAATTATTTAAATAATAACGAATTTGAATATCCAACTACTTACTTAGAAGATATTAAATGGTATCACTTATGGACAGAATTGTTTTATAACACCTTAGAAGTACTACGCGGTAACTATAATCTCAAAGATATTATAAAAAGCTATCGTGGTGAGAAATATGAAGCGGTGTATTCTAAGGGCGATGTGCTCCCATTCGTAGTGGAAACAATTTTATTACCTTATCTATACCTTACAAGATAACATTTAAACTTAATAAAGTGATTCAATACTATAATTCTAACTTAACCCTGAATAGTATTTTTCGTGCATTGTTTGAAATAAATGCAAAACGTAAAATTGTTGATCATTTTAAGTCGTATACGGGAAAAAAATATGTATTAATTACAGGTTCTTGCAGATCCGCATTATATTTAGCCTACAAATCATTAGGTATTACAAATAGAATAGTGGCGACTTCACCACTAACGTGTATATCCGCCATTCAACCGATTC
>SLIA01000062.1 GCA_007135935.1 Wenzhouxiangella sp. | reverse complement strand
CGACCCAGGAGCGCAAGCGCAAGAAGGCCGCCGCGGTCAAGCGCCATCTGCGCAAGCTCTCGCGCGAGCGCGTCAACCGCCGCCGTCTCTACTGAGCAGGCGCCTATTGTACTAGGTTGCTGACGGTCCGCTGCTCCCGCGCGGTCCGTTCGTCGGCGGCCATTATCGACGGCAATCGGATCATCCATGTCGCTCAAACAACGCATCAACGACGACGTCAAGCAGGCCATGCGCGCCGGCGACAAGCCGCGCCTGAAGCTCCTGCGCATGATCACCGCCGCGATCAAGCAGCGCGAGGTCGATGAGCGCATCGAGCTTGATGAGACGCAGGTGCTCGCCGTGGTCGAGAAGATGATCAAGCAGCGGCGCGAATCGGCCGAGCAGTACCGTGCCGGCAATCGGCCGGAGCTGGCCGAAGCGGAAGAGGCCGAGATCGGCATTCTCCAGGACTATCTGCCCGAGCCGCTCTCGGAAGAGGCGCTGGCCGAGCTCATCGACGAGGCCATTGCCGAGGCCGACGCCAGTTCCATGGCGGACATGGGCAAGGTCATGGGTCTGATCAAGGGCCGCGTGCAGGGCCGGGCCGACATGGGCAAGGTTTCGGCGCAGGTGCGTGGCCGTCTGGGCTAGACTGGGCTGGTGGCCGGTCGCATCCCCGAAAGTTTTATCGAAACCCTGATCGAGCGCAGCGATATCGTCGAGGTCGTCGGTTCCCGGGTCGATCTCAAGCCCGCCGGGCGCGGCGAATTCAAGGCGCTGTGTCCCTTCCACGACGAGAAAACCCCTTCCTTTACCGTCAGCTCCGACAAGCAGTTCTATCACTGCTTCGGCTGCGGGGCGCATGGCACGGCGATCGGCTTTGTCATGGAATACGACGGCCTGGAGTTTCCCGCCGCCATCGAAGAGCTGGCATCTCGCGCCGGCCTGGAGGTGCCGCGCGAAGGCGGCCACGCCCCGGTTCGGCGCCATGACCGGCTCTACGAGGCGCTGGGTGCCGCGCAGGCCTGGTTCCGCCGCCAGCTTGGCGCCAGCGAACCGGCACGCAACTACCTCAAGGGGCGCGGATTCGACAAGGCCACGGTCGACGAGTTCGGCATCGGCTACGCGCCCGATGCCTGGCAGGCGCTGGCCGACGAGCTGACCGCGCAGGGCTTTCGTCTCGACGAGCTCGAGCAGGCCGGGCTGGTTACGCGCAAGAACCAGCGTACAACCGACAAGTTCCGCGATCGCGTCATGTTTCCGATCCACGACCGTCGCGGCCGCGTCATCGCATTCGGCGGGCGGGCGCTGGGCGAGCGCGGGCCGAAGTACATGAACTCGCCGGAAACGCCGGTCTTTCACAAGGGCCGCGAGCTCTACCGGCTCTACCAGGTCCGCCGTGGCGGCCTGCCGAAGCGGCTGCTGGTGGTCGAGGGCTACATGGACTGTGCGGCACTGTTCCAGTACGGCTTCGACAATGCCGTGGCCACCCTGGGCACCTCGGTGACCGGCGATCACATGGAGCTGATGTTTCGTGCCTCGCCGGTGATCGTGTTCTGCTTTGATGGCGATCGTGCCGGTCGCCAGGCGGCCTGGCGCGGGCTGGAGGCCGCACTGCCCGTGATGCGCGACAACCGCGAGGTGCGTTTCCTGTTCCTGCCCGAGGGCGAGGATCCCGATTCGCTGGTGCGTGCACGCGGGCAAGCCGAGTTCGAGCGCCTGGTCGAGCAGGCCCGGCCCTTGTCGTCTTTCTTTTTCGATCACCTCGCCGAGGAGGTCGACATGACAACCATCGACGGGCGTGCCCGACTGGTGGCCCTGGCTCAGCCGTACCTGGAAAAGTTGCCGAAAGGCGCTTTTGCCGACCTGATGCGGCGCGAGCTTGAAAAGCGGGCCGGGCATGGAGGAACCTCGGCCGCGCCGGCGGCGTCGAATGTGGCGCAGGAGCGCAAGTCTGGCGCAGGCGAGGATCGGCCATTGACCCCGGTGCAGTATGCCGTGGCGCTGATCGTGCAGCATCCCGCTTTGGCCGGGGATGTGCCCGAGGGTGCGCTCGAAACCACGACCAGCCTGCGGGGGGTCGATTTCTTGCACGAATTGATTGACTTTTGCCGGGCAAGGCCCCATTTTTCAACGGCTAAGCTGCTCGAGAGCTGGCGAGAGCGTCCGGAAGGCCCGTGGCTGGCGCGCCTGGCCGGCCGCGAAGTGATCGAGCAACAGGCAACGGCCGAAGAAACGGCGACAGCCATGGCGGCGGCGTTGGCGCAAACATTGGCCAGAATACGTCGTCAACAGATACAGACCCGAGTCCGCGAACTCCAGCAAGCGCAGCTGAGAGAAGGGGGGCTGGACGAACTCAGGACCAGAGAATTGCGCAGGCTGCTGGGCCAGCGCGTGGACGAAGACTTATGAGCAAAGCCGAAGCAAGCGATATGGACAATTCACCGCGACCCTCTCAGCTCAAGCAGCTGATTCAGAAAGGCCGTGAGCAGGGGCAGTGGCTGACCTACGCCCAGGTCAACGACCACCTGCCCGGCGATATCGTCGATCCCGAGCAGATCGAGGACATCGTCAACATGATCAACGACATGGGCATCAAGGTGTTCGAGGAGGCCCCCGAGGATGCCGATGCCCTGATCCTCAACGACTCGGCCAGCACGGACGCCGACGACGAGGCCGCCCAGCAGGATGCCGAGGCGGCACTGGCCGCGGTGGAAACCGAACTGGGCCGCACCACCGACCCGGTGCGCATGTACATGCGCGAGATGGGCTCGGTGTCGTTGCTCACGCGCGATGACGAGATCGATATCGCCAAGCGCATCGAGGATGGGCTCAACCAGGTCAACATGGCCCTGTCGCGGTTCCCGGGAACCGTCGGCATCCTGCTCGAGGAGGTCGAGTCCTGGAAGGAGGGCAACCTGCGCCTCAACGAGCTGGTCAGTGGTTTCATCAATCCCGAGCTGCTCGCCGAGATGGATCTGATCTCGGAAGACACCATGGAAGCGGCGGTGGCCGAAGAGGCCGAGTACATCGACGAGGATGACGAGGACGAGGACGAGGACAAGCCGGCGCCGACGGTCAATACCCTGCCCGACCCGGAGCAGGTGACCCAGTTCTTCGACGAGCTCGAGAAGCTGCACGAACACTTCATCAAGCTCTATGATCGCTATGGTGCGACCGGCAAGAAGGCCAACGAAGTCAAGGACGCCATTTCCGAGCAGTTCCTTCGACTCAAGCTGCCGCCGCGTCTGTTCGACCTGCTGATTCTGCGCATGCGTCTGCACGTGGCGCGGATTCGCGATATCGAGCGCGCCATCATGGCCGTGTGCGTGGAGCGCGCCGGCATGCCGCGCAAGGAATTCATCACCAGCTTCCGCGACAACGCTTCCGATCCCGAGTGGCTTGCGGGTCTGCTGCGTCGCCGTACCGACTGGGCCAAGACCCTGCGCGACTACGAAGACGAGATTGCCGAGCTGCAGGCCAAGCTGGCCCGGTTCGAGCGCGATCAGCGCATTCCGGTTGGCCATCTGCTCGAACTCAACCGCGACATGTCGATTGGCGAGGCCAAGGCGCGCCGGGCCAAGAAGGAAATGGTCGAGGCCAACCTGCGCCTGGTCATCTCGATTGCCAAGAAGTACACCAACCGCGGCCTGCAGTTCCTCGATCTGATCCAGGAAGGCAACATCGGTCTGATGAAGGCGGTCGACAAGTTCGAATACCGTCGCGGCTACAAGTTTTCGACCTACGCGACCTGGTGGATTCGACAGGCCATTACCCGCTCGATTGCCGACCAGGCGCGCACCATCCGCATCCCGGTGCACATGATCGAGACGATCAACAAGCTCAATCGCATCAGCCGCCAGATGCTGCAGGAAATGGGGCGCGAGCCGACCCCGGAAGAGCTGTCGGTGAAGATGGAAATGCCCGAGGACAAGGTGCGCAAGGTGCTCAAGATCGCCAAGGAGCCGATCTCGATGGAGACACCCATCGGCGACGACGAGGATTCGCACCTGGGTGACTTCATCGAGGATGCCAACATCCTCTCGCCGATCGACACGGCCACCACCACCGGTCTGACCGATACCGTGCAGAAGGTGCTGTCGGGTCTGACCCCGCGCGAGGCCAAGGTGTTGCGCATGCGTTTTGGCATAGACATGAACACCGACCACACCCTCGAGGAAGTCGGCAAGCAGTTCGATGTCACGCGTGAGCGCATCCGCCAGATAGAGGCCAAGGCGCTCAGGAAACTGCGCCACCCCACCCGTTCGGAACAGCTCAGAAGCTTTCTGGACCTGGAGTAATGCTGACCGGGTCGGTCGCGTCCTTGCGCGTATCGACCAGCCTGGCCAGGGCCTGGCGCGTGTCGAGCGTGTCCGGGTGATCCGCTCCAAGAATTCCGGTCTGGCGCGCGATCGCTTCGCGCAACGCCTGTTCGGCCGCAGCCGGGTCTTCGTTCGCGGCGTGAATGCGGCCGAGCATGCGCAAGGCCTTGACCGGTGTTCTCCATTGGCTTGAAGCCTGATCCAGTTGCTCGAATAGCTGGCGGGCCTGCACCGGGTCGGCCGGTTGACCCCGGCCAGCCCGGATGTCTTCAATGTGCAGCCTGGCGAGCAGCCCACTGGAGTCGCCAGTCGCTTCTGAATCGGTGACTTCGATGATGCGGCTGAACACGGCAATCGCCTCTTCCATGCGGTCCATCCGCTTGAGGGTCTCCCCGCGGCGCATCGCCGTGGCAACGGTGTAGGAGTTGGATTCGCCGAACAATTCGGCACGCCGTTGATAGACCTCGTCGAATATGTCAAGCGCCTGCTCCAGCCGGCCGAGTCGCTGGTGTGTCACGCCGATATTGTTCAGTGCCACCAGGGTGAACTGACTTTCGCTTCCGAGCTGATCCAGGCGGTACTGGTGGATTTCCCTTTGCAGTTCGAGTGCTTCATCGAGATGACCCAGGTCGCTCAATAACGAGGCCTTGAGGTTTCTGGCAGCGTAGGTCCTGGGGTGTTCGGGGCCTGCCGCCTGTTCCCAGCCTGCGATCAACTCCTCGGTGACCTCCAGCGACTCATCGAGGCGACCGAGGCGACTGAGCGTGACGGCGACATCCTGCAGCACCACGCGAATCATGTGGCCGTCACCGAGGGCCTGACGGTATTCCAGGCTCCGGCGATAGTTGGCCAGGGCCTCCTCGAGCTTGCCGCGGGTCTCGAGCATGTCGCCGCGGACCTTGAGTGCGATGGCCAGCAACTGGTCCCGGCCGTCTCCGGCCGGGACTTGCTCGGCGTCGGTCAATAACTCGTCGAGGATGCGCTCTACCCGATCATAGTCTTCGAGCCGGTGGTAGGTGTCGGCCAGGAAGGCTCTCATCCGCAACGCACTGATCGGGTCGCCGGCTTTCTCGGCCATGGCCGCGGCCCCTTTCAGCGCATTGATGGTGCCATGATGGAGTTCCAGACCGCGATAGAGGCGGGCCATCGTCACATGCATCTGCTGGCCCAGTTCCGGTCGTTGGTCGAATGTATTGGCAATGAGCTCGTCGGTGCCGGAAAGGATCTGGCGATCAAGCAGTCGCCGGCCGAGATCCGTGACGTTGACTGTGTCCACCGGGTCACCTGGCATGGCCTCGGCGTTCAGTTCCCGGTCCAGCCAGGACAGGGCTTCCTGCCCCAGCGCCCGCGGTTCGATTCCCTCGATCAGCCGGTTATGGAAGTCGACGACGAGCTCCAGGTCGCTGCTGTGCTGCTTGACCTGCAGGTAGCCCTGAATGGTCAGCACCAGGCTCAGCACCAGGATCAGGACAAGCCCGGTGCTCGCCCCCAATGCCCAGCGATTGCGGCGCAGGAAGCGGCCCATGCGGTAGGTGCTCGAGTCGGCCCGGGCGCTGACCGGGCGACCGTGGAGATAGGCATGGATGTCGTCGCGCAGTGCCTGGACGGAGGCATAGCGCCGATCGGGCTCCTTGCGCAGGCAGGTCATCACGATGGCATCGATGTCACCGCGCAGGCGTGCACGCAGTTTTGCCGGTGTGCTGTTGCGGCAGCGGGCAATGCGGGCCATGCTGTTCGTGTCGTCATCAAACGGCGTGCCGTTGATGGCGGCGGAGGGGCGCTCGGGCAGTTGCAGACTGACAATGCGTTCGAACTCGGCGGCATTGCGGGCGCGGTCGGGCAGCGGCATGCGGCCGGTCAGAAGCCAGTACAGCACGACCCCGAGACTGTAGGTATCGCTGGCCGTGCTCAACGGCTCGCCGCGCACCTGTTCGGGGCTGGCGAATGCCGGGGTAAGGGCAAAGATCCGGGTGACTGCCTCGGGTGAATCGGCGTCGTCGTCCAGTAGCGAGGCGGTGCCGAAGTCCAGCAATCTGACCTGACCGTTGTCGTTGACCAGGATGTTGGCAAGCTTGATGTCCTTGTGCAGCACGAGCTTGTGATGCGCGAACTCCACGGCATCGAGTACCTGCATGAACAGTCGCAGCCGGTCCTCGATATCGAGTTTCAGGCGGTCGCACCAGTGGTCGATGCGCATCCCCTCCACGTACTCCATCACCAGCCACGGACGACCGTCGTCGATGACGCCGCCGTCGATCAGGCCGGCGATATTGGGATGGCTGAGCTGGGCGAGGATCTGGCGTTCGCGCCGGAAGCGTTCGTAGGTCACTTCGTCGGCCACATTGCTGACCACTTTCAAGGCGGCTACCTGGCGGAACTGTTCGTCGGCCCGCTCGACCTTGTAGACGGTACCCATTCCGCCGCGACCGATCAGTTCGAGGACCGACCAGGGACCGATGCGGTCCCCTGTACCCAGCTCGCCATCGAGCAACACCGAAGAGGCCATGCGCTGCACGCGCTCACCGATTTCCATGGTGGTCTGTTCATCTGCCGCCAGCATGCCCCGCAACTGCTCGGCCAGTTCCGGCGAATCCCTGTTGATTTCTTCCAGTGCCCGGGCCTGGTGTTCGGGGTCGAGATCCGCCAGGTGACGGAAATATTCCTCGAGAGTGGCCCAGTCGGTCATGTCGTGGCAGTGCTCCCGTCGGCCGGGCCGTTGAGGTGATGGCCGATCCAGGCGCGCGCGAACCGCAGGTCGCGGCTGACGGTGATCGGGGCGATATCGAGTACCACGCCGATCTCGCGACAACTCATGCCGCCGAAGTAGGTCAGCACCAGGATGTCGGCCTTGCGCTCGTCATGCTCGGCGAGCGAATCGAGGGCACGGTCGAGTGCCAGGATCTCGAACTGATTGTTCGGGCTGGTTGCCGGGTTGTCGTCGATGACCTGCGTGGAAAGTGTGACATGAACGGCATTGGCGCCGCGTCGGGCGCTGTTGCGGGAACGGGCATGATCGACCAGGATGCGTCGCATCATGCGCGCGGCCATGGCAAAGAAATGGGCGCGGTCATTGAGTGAAACCTCGCTCTTGGCCAGCCGCAGGTAAGCTTCGTTGACCAGGGCCGTGGCTTGCAACGTGTTGTCGCTGGACTCCTTGCGCATCTGCGAGCTCGCCAGACGTCGCAGCCGGTCGTGGACCAGCGGCATGAGCTCGTCGAGCGCTTCGCGCTTGCCGTCCTGCCAGCGCTTGAGCAGCTGTGTGATCTGGTTGTCGCTGGTCATGCGATCTGCCTGACTCGCTGGTTGCTGGTCGGTCGGTCCGTTCGGGGGCATGGCAGCGTTTGTTGTTGGGCGTTTGCCGCCGGCCCCGGCCCGGGTGGCCCAGGTTCTTGGTACCGAGCATCACTTTACTGTATTTTGCACCTGTAAGTCGCCTGCAGCCGCACATTCGCGGTGTCCTTTCGTGCCGATTGTCGCAACAACGCCCGATGGCGTGGCGACCGGACTTGACCGCTCCGACAAGCGCGGGTAGCTTGACGATAGTTACCCCCCCAACCACCGGAAACAACCCATGTTCAACAAGCGAGAACAGACCGACGAGCGGTCTCCGGCACCGGAGAATCGCAAATCCGATTCCCCCCGTCACCCGGCCAAAAGTGGGCCCGCGACCGCTGCCAGGACGGCCGTTATCGGTCCTTCCATCGAAATCGACGGTACGCTGCGCGGCGATGAGGACCTGGTGATCGAAGGCCGGGTCAAGGGGGCAGTGGAGCTGAAAAAGCACAGCGTAACCATCGGCGAACAGGGGGATGTAGCCGCCGATATCCATGCTCACACCATCTACGTTGACGGCAGCATGGACGGCAACCTGGTGGCTTCCGAGCGGGTCGTGATTCGCCAGAGCGCGCGCATCAAGGGCACCATCGCCTCGCCGCGCGTAAGCCTGGAGGACGGCGCGCGTTTCAACGGCAGTATCGACATGGACCCCGACAGCGAGGCGCTGGGCAAGGTGTTTGCCGGCGGCAAGTCCACGCCGCGCCACGGCTCCGGTGCAGCGGACAAGCCGGCAGCCAAGCCGAATGGTCAGCCGGGCGGGGGCAAGCCGGCACCGGCCGACAACGCGCCACCGAAACCCTGAGCGGCCGGTCAATCCGCTGACCGATGACCGCAGCCGGTGCCGAACCGTTGCCTGAACCGGAGCAGCTCGAACTGCGTGTGCCGCTGTTCGAGACTGCCATTGGTGCACTCGATGATGAGCGCCGTCACGTGGTGCTCGATCTCGGTGTCGTGCGTTCGGGCACCGTTTCGCTGTTGAGTGAATTCCGTTGCCGGCTCGACGTCATGGCGCTTAGGGTCGGGGCGGGGAGCGGGCTGGATCGGCTCGAGGCCGGGGAATTCTCTGCCCTGGTCAGGTCGGCTCTGCCACCGGCAGGCGACGAGGGGCTCGACCTGGTGCTGTGCTGGAACCTGTTCAACTACCTGTCGACCGACCAGATCGGCGCGATCCTGGCCGAACTGGCGCCGCGGTGCCGGCCCGGATGCCGAGTGCATGCCCTGATCGAGTACTCGGCCCGGTCCATGCCGGCCACGCCGTTGTGCCTGACGCCTGTCGGCCGGGGAATGCTCGAAGCCGTTGTCGTCGAGGACCAGCAGGTTCCGGCGCCGCGCTACAGTGCACGTGATCTCGAGCAGTGCATGCCCGGGTTTTCCCATGAGCGCACCATGTTGCTTGGCGGTGGCATGCAGGAGTACCTGTTCCGTCGCCAGCCGGGGTGATCGGGCTTGAGTGCAGCCGCTGTTGCAGCGCTCGCTTGCTCAGTGGCGGAAGTGCACGAATACCCGTCCGAAGTTTTTCGAATCCTTTTCGACGCGGTGATAGCGTGACTTGACCGCGGGCTGCTCCAGGTACTTGAGCACCCGTTTCTTGAGCTGGCCGGACCCCTTGCCCGGGATGATCTCCACGGTCTTGATCTTCTTGCGTTCGGCCTCGTCGAACGCTTCGTCCAGTGCTTCGTCGATCTGGCGGCCACGGTTGAAGATCGGGTGGAGATCGAGTTTCAGTCGGGCCATGTGCCTGCAAGTGCGTATAAGATGATCATTTGTCTCATGTTACAACGATCCTTTATCCATCCCGCAGCCCCGAGGAGAAGCACATGATCAGCGAACACCAGGCAGATGTGGCGGTCATCGGCGGTGGTACCGCCGGCATGGTGGCCTACCGCCAGGCCCGCAAGCATGCCGAGCGCGCGGTTCTGATCGAGGGTCAGCAGTTCGGCACCACCTGTGCGCGCGTCGGTTGCATGCCCAGCAAGTTGTTGATCGCGGCCGCTGATGCCGCCCATCACGCCCGCCATGCCGAACAGTTCGGTATCGTCGTACACGAAGTGGGCATTGATGGCAAGGCCGTGCTCGAGCGGGTGCGGCGCGAGCGCGACCGCTTTGTCGGCGGCGTGCTCAAATCGGTCGAGCGCATCCCGGCATCCGACCGCCTGGAGGGGATGGCGCGTTTCGAGGATGCGCATACCCTGCGTGTGGGTGATGGGCACTGGGTTCGGGCTGACCGCGTCGTCATCGCGACCGGCTCGCGTACCCATGTTCCCGATTTTCTGAAAGCGGCCGGCAAGCGGCTGGTCACCAGCGACGATGTCTTCGAGTGGGCCGATCTGCCTGAGTCGGTGGCCGTGTTTGGCCCCGGCGTGATCGGGCTGGAGCTGGGTCAGGCGCTGGCGCGACTCGGGGTGCGGGTGCGTATGTTCGGTGTCGGGGGTGCTATCGGCCCGATCCGCGACGAGGAAATCCGGCAGATTGCGCTCGAGACCTTCAACGAGGAGTTTCCGCTCGATCCCGATGCCACCGTCGAGTCGATCAACGAGACCGAGGGCGGCGTGGAGATCACCTTCGTCGAGGACGGCACCGAGCGCACCGAGTGCTTCGACTACCTGCTCGCCGCTACCGGTCGCCGGCCCAATGTGGACTCGCTGGGCCTGGAACACACCGGCCTGGCGCTGGATGATCATGGCATGCCGTTGTTCGACCCGTGGACCATGCAGTGCGGTGACTCGCATATCTTTATCGCCGGCGACGCCAACAATCACCTGCCGCTGTTGCACGAGGCGGCCGACGAGGGCGGCATTGCCGGCACCAACGCCGGGCGCTGGCCCAAGGTACGGGTGGGGCATCGGCGCACGCCGCTGGCAGTGGTGTTTTCCGATCCTCAGATCGCCACCGCCGGGCTGACCATCCAGGAAGTCGACGAGCGCTGCCGGGGGTGCTACGAGGTCGGTTCGGTCGACTTTTCCGACCAGGGGCGCAGCCGGGTGATGGGGCAGAACCGCGGCCTGTTGCGCGTCTATGGCGAGCACGGCTCGGGCCGTTTCATGGGGGCGGAAATGTTCGGCCCGGCGGCGGAACATATCGGCCATCTGCTGGCCTGGTCGGCGCAGCAGGGCATGAAGGTGGCCGACATGCTCGACATGCCGTTCTACCACCCGGTGATCGAGGAAGGGCTTCGCACCGCGCTCAGGGATCTCAATCACAAGCTCAGGCTGGGGCCGGAGATGACTGATCGGTGCATGGAGTGTGGCCCCGGAAGTTGAGGGGTGGTGCCATAGCGGGTGGTGTTCGGGCGGGCACGGCCTTGCGCGGGTGATCGGCCGTGTCGACGGGCTGGGTTCAGGTGGCCCTGGTGTCGGCAAGATTAGGCGGGTGCCGCCGAAATCCCTGCGACTTCGTTCGGGCATCCGAAGAGTTTGATGGCTTGGGACGAGCGTGGTTGCCAGCTGCCGCACCCGCTCCAGGCCGTGCCCGCCCGAACGCCACCCGCTCTGACAGGTGGGAGTGGGTTGGAAGATAAGGTGTTGGGCAGCGGGTGGTGCCTGGCCGCTCACCGCCTGATCGGGTGATCGGCCGGGTCGATGGATCGGGGTTCCGTAGCCCCGGCGTCGGCACGCTTGACCCTTGTCTGGATGCCTTCGATTCAGCGGTTGACGCGGTGGATGGTTCGGGGAGAACGAGATGCCTGATTCCGCCACCCGGTCGGGCGGAGATCGGCCAGGCACCGCCCGCTGCGAATGCTGGGAGGAGTTTGAAAGGCGACCTGTCAGTCAGTTCTTCTCTGTGCCCTCCGTGTCTCCGTGGTGAATCCAGCGCCGGTCAACGCTGCACGATGCGTTCGATCAGCCCGCCGGTGCCGGTCAGTTGTCGGGCGATGGCGCGGCGGAAAGGCGGCAGGTGGTTGGCGGTGCGCAGGATGACTCGCCTGAGCAGCCTGGCCGGCGGCAGGTTGCTGGTGTACAGGCCCACCACGGTGGCCGTGGCGGTATAGAGCGGCAGGCTGTGGGCGCGATGACGTGCCGCGTAGGCGGCCAGTCGGCGCGGGCTGGCGATGTCGCCGTCGCGAATGCGCGCCTTGCCGATTTCCTCGACCAGCAGGTCGACGCCGGTCAGGCCCAGGTTGAAGCCGTGGGCGGTGACCGGGTGCATGCCCACGGCGGCATCGCCGATGCAGGCGAAACGCTCGGCACTCAGCCGGTCGGGCCACACGCCGACCAGCGGGTAGACGTGGCGATCGCCGATCAGTGTCATGTTGCCCAGGCGTTCGCGATACAGCGCGGTGACCTCGCGATTGAAATCGGTCTCCTGCATGGCCTTGAGCTGGCCGATGCGTTCATGCGGCAGGGTGATGACGGCCGAGGCATGCGGGCCGTTGAGCGGCAGCAGCGCCAGGGTGCGGTCGTCGCCGAACCATTCCCAGGCGACATGATCGTGATCGCGCTCCAGTTGCATGCGGGCAACCAGCATGGACTTGCCGAAATCGCGCATGCGTGCACCGATGCCGGCCGAGCGCCGGCTGCCGGAAAAACGCCCGTCGGCGGCCACCACCAGGCGGGCGTCGAGGTGTTCGCCGTCGGACAGTACCAGTCGGCGCCGATGCTCGCCGGGCAGGGTGGATTCCACCCGGCGGCCGGTCAGCCACTCGATGCCCTCGCACTCGCGCGCGGCCTGCCAGGCGGCGGCACGGATAAGGTGGTTGGAGACCAGCCAGCCGAGCTGCTCGGCCTCGCCGTCTTCGTGGGTGATGCGCATCGGTTCGCTCGATTCGCCGTCGAACACCCAGGCATCCCTGAGATCGCTGATCTCGTCGCCGTCGATGCGCGACCACACGTCCAGCTTTTCCAGCGTGGCGCGCGAGGCGTGGGTGAGCGCGATCTCGCGCCCGTCCGGTGCCGGGTTGGCCAGTGCGGTTTCATCGACCGGGTCGACCACGGCGATGTCGAGGTCCATGCCGCCCAGCGCGCGTGCCAGGCATAGTCCGGCCGGTCCGGCCCCGATGATGGCGATGTCGACGTTCATCCGCTTTGCTGCTCCCGTAGTGACTGGTTCGTTGCCGGGTTGTGGCCAGGCTGCGACGCGTGCCGAGGCATCGGGCCGACGCCAGCCCGATGCTGCCAGCATTGGTTCAATTGTCGCAGATTGTCGTCGACGGAATCTTTCTCGATGCGCCCCGTTGACAGGCTTGGCGCGAACCAGCCGTTGTCGGCCGCCGTGCCCCATGATGGCTGCCCATGGCGGGGCTCATGGGCAGGTTTTCGGTAATGGTCGCGCCGGGTCGGCGAGTTGCCGCCGAAAATCCGATACCAGGCATTCGACCAGGTCCTGTTCGATCAGGAAGGCGTCGTGGCCCTGGGGGACGTCGAGCCAGTCGAGGCGCGCAGCCGGCAGGACATCGGCCAGTTGTTGCTGGTCGCGCGGCGGATAGAGCAGGTCGGAGGTGATGGCGATGATCTGCACGGCTGTGTGCGTGCCCGCCAGCGCCGCGCGCCAGCCGCCGCGACCGCGGCCGGCGTCGTGGCTGTCCATGGCCGCCATCAGCCGGCTGTAGCTGGTCGGGTCGAAGCGTGCTTTCAGTGCCTTGCCGTGGTAGTCAAGCCAGGCCTCGGCCGAGTGCAGGTGCTGTTCGCTGTCACCAAAGCGCGCGTCGATGTTGTCCCAGTGCCGGTAACTGAGCATGGCAATCATGCGGGCCAGTTCGATATCGTCGTGCGCTTGAAGTGCCCGTCGCTGGACATGGTTGAAGGCCCGGGCCCAGGCCGACTGGGCCGGCGGGGCGGCGATGACGGTGGCGGCCTCGACTTTCTCCGGCCGCCCCACTGCCCACTCCAGTGCCTGCATGCCGCCGAGCGAGCCGCCGATGACCAGTTTCAGCCGCCGCACGCCGAGCCGTTCGAGCAACAGTTGTTGCACGCCGACCATGTCGCGCACACTCACGGCCGGGAAGTGCTGCTGCCAGCGGCGTCCGCTGCGCTTGTAACTGCGCGGGCCGCTTGTTGCGCCGCTGCCGCCGAGCACATCCGGACAGACGATGAAGTCGGTGTTCGGATCCAGTGCCCGCCCGGGGCCGAGCAGCCCGGGCCACCAGGACTCCAGGTCGGAGTCTCCGGTCAGCGCCGGGCAGACCAGCACGGCGTTCCCGGCGCCGGCATCGAGTCGTCCCCAGCTGCGGTAGCCGATCTCCAGACAGTCGAGCTGACCGCCGCCTTCCAGTGGCGGCGGTTGCTCGATCGTGAACGTCTTCAGCTCGCCCATCAAGCGGCTCCAACCCCGGCGCGCTCGAATGCCTGACGAAAGTCGTCGATGATGTCGTCGATGTGTTCGATGCCGACCGAGACACGGATCTGTTCCGGTTGCACTCCGGCCGCGCGACGTTCGTCATCGCTCAACTGCTGGTGCGTGGTCGAAGCGGGATGGATGACCAGCGTCTTGGCATCGCCCACGTTGGCCAGGTGGCTGGCCAGCTCGACACTATTGATGAACTTTCGCCCCGCGGTTTCGCCGCCGCGGATGCCAAAGGTCAGCACCGCGCCGGAACCGTTCCTGAAGTAGCGTTTGGCCCGCTCATGCCACGGGTGGTCGGGCAGACCGGGGTAGTTCACCCACTGGACCGAGGGATGATCCTGCAGCCACTCGGCCAGCGCCTGGGTGTTGTCGGCGTGGCGCTGGACTCTCAGCGACAGCGTTTCCAGGCCTTGCAGGAACAGGAAGCTGTTGAACGGGCTCAGGGCCGGGCCGAGATCGCGCAGCCCCTCGACACGGGCGCGAATGCTGAAGGCGATGTTGCCGAACGGGCCGTCGGGTCCGAAAGTCTCCCAGAAATTCAGCCCGTGGTAGCCGGGTGCAGGCTCGGTGAACAGCGGGAAGCGTCCGTTGCCCCAGTCGAAGCGACCGGCATCGACAATCACCCCGCCAATGGAGGTGCCGTGGCCGCCGATCCACTTGGTGGCCGACTGCACGACGATGTCGGCGCCGTGCTCGATCGGGCGAAACAGGTAGCCGGCCGCGCCGAAGGTGTTGTCGACGATCAATGGCAGACCGTGCTTGTTCGCCAGCTCCGACAGTCGTTCGAAATCGGGGATGTAGAAGCCCGGGTTGCCGATGGCTTCGACGTAGATCCCGCGGGTGCGTTCGTCGATCTGCGCCTCGAAGGCAGCCAGGTCGTCGCCCTCGACCAGCCGCACTTCGATGCCGAGCCTGGGCAGGGCGACCTTGAACTGATTGTAGGTGCCGCCGTAGAGCGCCGAGCTGGCGACGAAGTTGTCACCGGCCTGGGCCAGGGTGGTGAGGGTGATGAGCTGGGCGGACTGTCCGGAGCCTGTGGCCAGGGCGGCCACGCCGCCCTCGAGCGCGGCCACGCGCTGCTCGAACACGTCGGTGGTGGGATTCATGATCCGCGAGTAGATGTTGCCGAATTCCTGCAGTGCGAACAGACGGGCGCCATGGTCGGCGTCGTCGAAGGTGTAGGAGGTGGTCTGGTAGATGGGAACGGCCCGGGCGTTGGTGCCGGGTGCCGGTGTCTGACCGGCATGGACCTGCAGGGTCTCGAAGCGTTTCGGTTTGTCGGTGGTGCTGGGCATGGTTGTCTCCTTGGGGCTAACGTTGGCGATGTCATCGGCGCTCGGGGCCGGGGTCGGTGCATCGCAGCGGCGGAGACGCTTGCAGGGACTTTGATACAACAAACCCGCTAACGCCTCGACGCTGCGGGTTGCTTCGTGATCAGGTTGGTTTCAGTTTCAGTCGCTCTTGAAAACAGCCGTGCACGAGCCCGCAGCAGAAGCGGACATACACATGCACATGGCGCAGATGCAGTGGTGGCAGCGTTCATGATTCATGCGCAACATTTAATACACGCTCCGCTGCCTGTGTCAAGCGCTGATTTTGCCGGGGGTCGGTCTGGCCCCGGGGTCGGTTACACTCGTCGACTCGAATTCACCTTGGATTGCCGCCGACGTCACTGCAATGCGATACCTCGCCCTTTTTTCCGTTCTGATGTTCGCCTGTACCACGGTGCAGGCCGACGAATTGCCCGATGTGTCCGAAAAGTCCATTGCCGAGCTGCGCGCCGGTTTTGACCGCGGCGATTACACCATTGCCGAGGTCACGCGCGCCTACCTGGATCGCATCGAGGCCATCGACCGTGACGGCCCACGGCTCAATTCGGTCCTGACGATCAACCCCGAAGCCATGGATGTGGCCGAATCGCTGGACCGCGAGCTGGCCGCGGGACAAGCGCGCGGACCGTTGCACGGCATTCCGGTGATGCTCAAGGACAACATCGATACGGCCGATCTGCCGACCACGGCCGGCTCGAAACTGCTGGAGGGGTCGGTGCCGCCGGAGGATGCATTCATCGTCAAGCGGCTGCGTGAGGCCGGCGCGGTGATCCTCGGCAAGAACAATCTCAGCGAGTGGTCCAACTTTCACAGTTCGTTTTCGTCCAGCGGCTGGAGTCGATTGGGTGGACAGGTCGGCAACGCCTACGATCCGGCCCGCAATCCGTGCGGCTCGAGTTCCGGCTCGGCGGTGGCCACGGCGGCCAGCCTCGCGGCTTTCACCATAGGCACCGAGACCAATGGCTCCATCGTCTGCCCGGCCCAGGCCAACGGTATCGTCGGGCTCAAGCCCACGGTGGGCTTGTGGAGCCGCACCGGGATCATTCCCATCTCCGAAACCATGGACAGTGCCGGCCCCATGACCCGATCGGTCGAGGATGCCGCTGTCGTGCTGGGCGTGCTCGCCGCCCTCGACCCCGACGATGCGGCCACCGAGCCGGTCGAGGACAGGCGCAGCGACAACTACACCCGTTACCTCGATGCCGAGGATCTTGAGGGGCGGCGAATCGGCTTCTACACCGAACCGCTGGGTCGGCACTATCGTGTCGATGCCCTGACGCATCGCGCCATCGAGGCGTTGCGTGAACTGGGCGCGGAGATCGTCGAAATCGAGCAGATTTCGAAAGAAGACATCAATGCCGTCTCGCTGGAGGTGATGTTGCACGAGTTCCGTGCCGGCATGAACGCCTATTTCGAGCGTCTCGGCGAAGCCGCTCCCCATGCCGATTACGACGCCATGATGGAGGCCCTGCGCGAGGATCCTGCCGAAACTGCGCGCTTCGATCGCAGTACGATGTTCATGGCCGAGCAGCGCGGGGATCTGGATGCCGAGATTTATCGCAATGCCCTGCTGCACATGCAGTTGCAGGCCAGGGAGGAAGGCATCGATCGTGTCATGGATGAGCATGAGCTCGACGCCATCGCCGCGCCGTCGGGTTCGCCGGCGTGGATGACCGACCTGACCCTGGGCGACAACCTGATGGTCTCGAGCAGTGCGCCTTCAGCCCGGGCCGGCTATCCGGTCATCACCGTACCCATGGGCGCAATCGACGGCCTGCCGGTCGGCCTTTCCCTGTTTGGTCGAGCCTGGAGCGAGCCGGTGCTGATCGAGATCGCCCACGTTTACGAGCGCGAGACAGACCAGCGGCGCCCACCGGAGTTCGAGTGAGTCTCCTCCCTGCTTTGCCGGAGGGAGGCTTGACGTGCCGGCCACCTGCACCCCGGCGACACTCCCGGCGGCAGCGGGTCCTTTTCTTTCGCGCGGCAATTGGCTAATCTGGACAGTGCGGGACACTGACAGGAATGGGTATGCGGTCGAGAATCGGTTCGGAAAAACGCGAAGCACCATACGGCGTATTCGGCTTGTTGCTGCGCGTGGTGTTGCTCCTGATGCTGTTGACCATTGCCCTGAACATGGCGATTGCCCGGGTCTGGCCGCCGCACATGACGGAACGTTTTCTGGTCCTGATGGCCGAGCCGCACAGTTGCAACGATCTGCGGCCCTGGCTGGAGCGCCATAATCCCGAGGGCATCAATTTTCGCGTCGAATTTCCCAGGCAGGGGCGCAATGGAACGCAGACTGCCGACAGTTGCTGGCTGGAGATCGACGGCATCGCCGGCCGCTTCGATCTGGGCGATCAGGCGCGCCCCGTCTATCGTGCCGCAGAGGAGATCAGCGAGAGCATCATGTCGATCAATCAGCGTATCGAGCCGCATTTTGGCGAGGTTCAGCCCCTGATCGTGTTTTTCGTATCGCTGCTCATCGCCACCGTGCTGGTCATTCACCATCGTCACCGACGGACTGTTCGTCCGTCCGCGCCAGGTCCATCAGGAAGGAAATGAGTACCTCGTTGACCCGCTCGGGTCGCTCGGCCGGCGTCATGTGACCGGCATTCTCGATGGTCGTCAGGCGTGAGCCGCGGATGGCCGAGTGCATGCGCTGGGACTTGATGCGCGGGGTGGCGGCATCCTTGTCGGACGTGATGATGAGTGTGGGTGCCCGAATCTGTTCGATCCGGTCGATCACTGCCTCGCGATCAATGACACCGCGTACCGCACGGGTGACGCCGGTACGATGGTTGGCAATCAGGTAGTCGGTCCAGCGATTGCGGTGTTCGGCCAGTTCGGGCGAGTCGATGAAGCGGCGTGAAAACAGGATGGGCATGATGCGCTTGACCACCACTTTCAGGCCGAACAGGCGTGCGATGACATTGAGCAGCAGGTAACGCGGGCGTTTCCTGCCCGATTCGCGTTCGGCCGACGTGTTGATCAGCGTGAGCGAACGCAACAGTTCGGGCCGTTTGAGCGCCACGCGCTGGCCCACGAAACCGCCCATGGAAAAGCCCACCAGATGCACCGGCCCCAGCTCGAGTTTCTCGATAAGCGACACGGCATCGGCGGCCAGCGAATCCATGTCGTAGCCGCTGTCGGTGACCTCGCTCTCACCCTGCCCGCGAAAATCGAAACGCACGCAGCGATAACGATCCTTGAGGGCATCGACCTGCTCGTCGAACATGCGCGAGGAAAACAGCAGGCCGTGACAGAAGAGGATGGTTTCGGTCCCGCTGCCGTCGATTTCGTAATGCAGGCGGGCTCCGTTGATGTCGATATCGGGCATGAGTGACCTCGGAATCTAACGCATCAGCTCCGGCAGAAACAGCGCGATTTGCGGAAACAGGATCAGCAGCGCCGTCGAGCACAACAGGATGATGATGAACGGCGGCGTGCCACGGATGATTTCCATGTACGGCCTTCGGAAGATCGCCACGGCGGTGAAGATGTCGCAACCGAATGGTGGCGTGGCCGAGCCGATGGCCGCCTGCAGCACGATGATGGTGCCGACATGCACCGGGTCGAGGCCGGCCGCGGCAATCGCCGGGGCGAAAATGGGGGTCAGCACCAGGATGACGACGATGGGGTCGACGAACATGCAGCCGATGAAATAGGCCACGGCGATCAGCACCAGCACCTGGTAGGGATTCTCGGCGGCCGTGGCCAGGATGTCGCCGAGCAGCAGGTTGGGGATCTGGGCAAAGGAGATGATCCAGGAAAAGGCCATGCCGGCAGCGACCAGGATGAACACCACCGCGGTGATCATGCCGGTCGACAGCGCCACCCGGGGCAGGTCGGCCAGCCGGACCTGCCGATAGATCACCATCTCGAGCAACAGCGCATAGGCCACCGACATGGAGGCCGCCTCGGTCGGACTGAAAGTGCCGGTATAGATGCCGCCGATGATGATGACCGGAAAGCCGAAGGCCAGCAGGGCCTTGCGTATGGCCGTCAGCCGCGCCTTCCAGTCGGCTTTGGGCAGCACCGGTATGCCCTTCCACACCGAGATGAAATAGCAGTACAGCGCGAACAGCACCAGGATCATCAGGCCCGGACCGATGCCGGCGATGAACAAATCACCCACCGAGGTGCCCGAGACCACGCCGTAGATGATCATGCCGATCGACGGCGGGATCAGCAGCGCAATGTCGCTGGCGTTGATGATGAGCGCCATGGAAAAGCGGTCCGAGTAGCCGGCGTCGAGCAGCCTGGGTCTGAGCGGCTTGCCCATCGCAACGACGGTGGCCTGGGTCGAGCCCGACACCGCCCCGAACAGCGTGCACGATACGGCCGTGGTCACCGGCAGGCCGCCGCGGATATGACCGAAGAACTTCGCGACCAGGTCGAGCAGCCGGTTGGCGGTGTGCCCCTTGATCATGATGTCGGCGGCCAGGATGAACATCGGCACGGCCACCAGCACGCTCTGCTCGACGCCGCCGATCATCTGCTGGACCAGGGTGGCCGGGTTGACGGTGGAAAAACTGGCGAACATCAGCACCAGCGCGCCGACGATCAGCGGCACCATCATCGGGTAACCCATCAACAGCAGCACGATCATGATCGCGCCGGCGATCAGGGCCACATCGGCGGTGTTCATGCCCGACAGGCCGATCCACTCGAACAGTTCAACCATCGTTGCGCTCTCCCTGTTCCAGTGGCGGGGTCAGCCCGGACTGCTCGGCGACATGTCCGGCTGCATCGGCCGAGCTTTCGTACTCGTCGGGCCGATACCAGGACAGGTAGTTCTCGCGGCTGATCAGGTTGCGCATGGCGGCCAGCGCAAACTGGATGCCGCCGAGCGTGAATCCCAGCGGCACCAGCATGTGCACCAGGTAGACCGGGAATCCGGTCGACGAGGTCACGCGGCAGCGGCCCTCGCGATTGGCGACCAGCTCCAGAAATGCGCCGAACAGCCAGGCGGCGATGAGAAAACCGATGGCCAGTGCGGCCGTCAGCAGCAGCCCCCGCGCCATCGCTCCTCGCCGATCCAGCAGCCGGCCGCCATGCCGGTGAACCAGCCGAATGCCATGACCGGCAAGAACCAGACCGGCCAGCACCAGCACCAGGGCAATGCCCACCGGCATCGCGCCGACCGGGATGGCCAGTCCGAGCAGTTCGATCTGTTCCGGCAGTACGCGACAGGTGCGTCGGGTCGATTGGGCGTAGTCCCAGCCGTAGCCGGCCAGCGCGAACAACAGCAGGCTGGTCGTCGTGGAGACGATGATCAGCAGCACCTTGCGCGCGGTTTTCGGCAGCAGATCGTGGATGGCCGAGACGCGGATATGGCGTGCCTCGCGCGCACCGATGCCGATCCCCATGAAGGTGACGATAACCAGCAGGATCTGGGTGACATCATGGGCGAACTGGATGCTCGAGCCCAGGGTGTTGCGGGAAATGACATTGGCCACGGAGATGGCGGCCATGGCCAGGATACAGGTGGCCAGGGCGCTGCGCTCGAACCAGGCCAGGCCATCGTCGAGCCAGGCAAAGCCGCTTTTCAGTGTGTTGCGCCAGCGCTGTGTGTCAGGCGGTTGATCCGTGTTCATTGCGCGAGTGCTGGAAAGAGAAACCTCACCATAGCCGTCCGTGGGCGGTGCGACAAGCGTGGATGTGCCGGTTGCCAGCTCCCTTCCGGCCGGCGCTCTGATTGGAGGTGTATGTTAAGGTTTCAGGTCTATCCATTCCCAATTGTCTGCGGAGAAAGTGCGATGAAACACATCATGCGCTTGTCGACCGGATTGCTTCTGGTCCTGATGCTGGCCCTGGTCGGCTGTGCCGATCCGGATGACGATGCCGTTGCGGTGGACGAGCCCGCCCCGCCGCCCGAACCCGAGCCGGTCACCTGGCGTTTCGCGCTTGAGGAGATCGAGGGCAGCGTGCAGGATGCCTACGCGCAGGAATTCGCCCGTCGCCTGTCGGAGCGTTCCGACGGCATGATCAACATCGAGATCTACCCCTACGGCGCCATCGGTACCTCGTCGCAGATCACCGAAATGATGCAGTCCGGTGCGCTGGAGCTGGCCTTTGCCTCGCCGGGGCACCTGGCCGATGCCATTCCCGAGGTGGGCGTGTTCACGCTGCACTTCGTGCTCTCCGATGACAGCGAGACCAATCGCCAGGTGCTGTCGGACCCGCGTCTGCACGAGCTGCTGCGCGATCCGTATCGCGACGAGGACCTGGAGTTGCTGGCCGTCGTCCAGGAAGGCTGGATGGTCTGGAGCGGCGACAAGCCGTTGCGCACGCCCGAGGACTTCGAGGACTTCCGCATCCGCACCATGACCTCGCCGATACTGGTCGAGTCGTATCGCGCCTATGGTGCCAACCCGACACCCATGCCGTATGCCGAGGTCTACAGCGGCCTGCAGCTCGGGCAGATCGACGGCCAGGTCAATCCGATCTTCGCCATCGAGGAGATGAGTTTCTACGAGGAGCAGGACTACCTGACCTCGGGCCGACATGCCCAGTTCGTGGCCACCGTGGCCGCCAGCCGCCAGTGGTGGGACGGCCTGTCCGACGACAAGCGTGAAATGATCGAGCACACGCGCGACGAAATGGTCGAGTGGATCGATCGCGAGCAGATCCGCTACAACGAGGAACGCCTGCAGGCGATTCTCGATGCCGGCGGTACCGAGTTCGTCGAACTCACCGATGAGGAGCGCGAGGTGTTCCGCGAGCTCAGCCTGGCTGTGCGCGACATCTATGTCAACGAGGCCGGCGAACGGGGGCGCGAGATCCTCGACACCCTGCTTGAACTGGTGGCCGAAGCCGAAGGGGAGTAATCCGCTTCTCCCCGAAAAACCGAAGGCAGCGGCCGAGTGGCCGCTGCCTGGGCCCGGATCCGGGCGGTGTGTCAGCTGTCGCGGTTGCCGCGTTGGCGGCGCTGCTTGCGCTCCTTTCCGCCATGCTGGGCACGCATTTCCTCCAACCGGGCCATCTGCTCATCGTCGAGGATATCGCGCATGCCTTCACGGACTGCCGCGCGGTCGCCGCGATGCTCGCGCATCAACTCGCGCATGGCCTGGCGCTGTTCATCGCTCAGATCCAGCGCCTTCATGCCGTAGCCTGAATGAGCGCGACCGCCACGGCGGTGCTTGCGGCCCTTGCGCTCGTGCATGGCATCGAAGGTTTCGGCCTGTTCGGCGCTGAGCAGTTCACGAATCTCTTCGTTGAGGGCCATGCGGCTTTCGCGCCACTGACCTCGTGCCTCACCACGCTGGCCATCTCCGGCCTGTCGCATTTCGCGCATCTGGTCGCGATGGACCTCGATCAGGTTGCCGATCTGTTCACGCTGCTGATCGTTGAGTTCCAGCTTGTGGTCGAGCCGGTCGAGCATGCGGTGCTGTTGTTCGGCCAGAACCGGGGTGGCCAAGCCGATGGCGCCGGCGGCGGCCAGGCCAAGGATCAGGTTTTTCAGTGACGGGTTGAATCGCTTGTTCATGGTCATCCTCCTTACGTTGGGATGGGGTGCGTTGAAGCGTGGAGACCATGATGCGCCCGGTCAGTGTGACCTTGGGTGTCGGGCCGATGCGTTTTGTTGAGAAGTGTTGCGCCGTGGCAGCTCGATGCAGACTTCCAGGCCGCCTTCGGCACGGTTGGCGGCCCGAATGGTGCCGTGGTGGCGCTCGATTGCGGCCCGGGCAATGGCCAGTCCCACGCCACCGCCGATGCCGGTTTCGCTGCGTTCCCCGCTGAGGCGAACAAAGGGCTGAAAGATGTCTTCGAGTCTTGATTCCGGCACGCCGGGGCCCTGGTCGGCCACGATCAGTCTGGCGCAGTCGGAATCGGGTGTGCTCAGCTCGAGCAGGATGCGCCCGCGCTGCGGTGAGTGCCGAATGGCGTTGCGAACGATGTTTTCGATGGCGCGGTGCAGCAGATCGGCATCGGCCATCCACTCCATCGTGTCGGGGGCTGTCATGTCGACATTGATTTGTCTGGGTTGCCCTTCCAGCCGCGCTGACTCGGCAATGTCGGCGATCAGGTCGACCAGGTCGATTTGCTCGAGGTCGGGCTCGAAGTTTTCGCTCAGGCGGACATAACCGAGGATCTCGCCGATCAGCTTGTCCAGGGTGTCGGTTTCCAGGGCGATGCGCTCGAGATGACCTTGTCGGCTGTCGACATCGGTCGCGGCTTCGGCCAGCGCCAGTGAGACCTGGAGGCGGGCCAGCGGTGAACGCAACTCGTGCGAGACATCGCGCAACAGCTGCTGCCGGGTCCCGACCAGTTGTTGCAGGCGGTCGGCCATGCGATTGAAGTCACGGGCCAGGTCGCCGAGCTCATCGCCGCGATGGGCCGACGGCCCCGGCACGCGTGCATCCAGTTGACCGTGACCAAGCTGCTGTCCGGCGCTGCGGATTTCGCGAACCGGGCGGGTGATGCTGCGCGCAAGCCACAGGCAGATCAGGCCGCTGAAGACCATCGCCAGCGCCAGCAGTCCCCAGGGTCCCAGCGGACCGAACAGGCGCAATACCAGCGGACGCTGGGGCGGTGAAAGCACGAGCAGGTAGCGGCCGTGCTCCGGGCTGGCCACCTGCGCCAGGTACTGGCCCCGGCTGCGCGCCCCCGGAATGTCGTCCTCGCCTTGCCACTGCCTGACTACCTGCCGGACAGCCCGTGGTGACGAACGCCCGGTCAGCTCATCGCCCGCCGAATCGAATACCAGCACCTGCAGGCGGGAGCGTCGTCGGTTGCTGCGTTCGACAAATTGCCGGAGGCCGGCCTCGCCATGGCGCTCCAGCGCCTGGCGGGCCTGGTTTTCGAGGTTGGAGGCCATGCGCACGGCGCGCTCGCTGATTTCGGCGTCGTCCTGCCAGGCGCGTTCGAGCTGAAAGTTCAGGGCGAGCACCACCGCGATGGTCAGCACGATGACCAGCCAGAACGACAGGAAAATGCGCAGGTACAGACGGGTCACGATGAGCTTCCGACCAGCAGATAGCCGCGCCCGCGCACGGCCTGGATGCGTGGCTGGCCGTCGGGCAGGGGGCCGAGTTTGCTGCGCAGCCGGCTGATGTGGGTATCGATGCTGCGATCGAAGGGCGCCAGCTTGCGGCCGAGGGCATGTTCGGCCAGGTCGTCCTTGGCCACCACCTCGCCACGCTGCTCGAACAGGCGCTCGAGGACCGAGAATTCGGCCCCGGTCAGGGTCACGGTTCGGCCGTCCAGGCTCACCCGGCGGGCTTGCGGATCGAGGCGAATGCCCTGATGTTCGACCGGCTCGGCGGCCGTGCCGCGCACCCGCCTGAGTACGGCGCGCAGGCGCGCGGTCAGCTCACGCGGGTTGAAGGGTTTGGGCAGGTAGTCGTCCGCGCCCAGTTCCAGGCCGACGATGCGGTCGGTTTCTTCCCCTCGGGCGGTCAACATGATCACCGGCACCTGGCTTCTGGCACGGATGCCGCGCAGCACATCGAAGCCATTGCGGCCGGGCAGCATCACGTCGAGAACGATGGCATCGAATGCTCCCTCGAGTGCCCGGGTCAGGCCGGTCTCGCCATCGTCGGCCGTCTCGGTGTCCAGGCCTTCGGTCGCGAGAAATTCGGCCAGCATGCGGCCCAGTTCCCGGTCATCATCGATGATCAGAATCCTTGGCGAAGCGTTCATGGCAAGGCAAGCCGGTTGCAGTCGGACACGCGACCGAGCATACCCGCTCTGCCCGGTTGCCGGTACTGCGCCTGGGTAAAGAATTGAAAAGCATGGGACGGGGCCGGGGGGGTGCCCCCGGCCCCTTGGGCAATCAGCGGTGTTCCGGTCGCGGCGTGTCGGCCGTGGCGGCCGGGAGCCATGCAAGCGCGAGCGCAGCGGCCGGCAGGACGGCCAACAGGGGAATTCGGGTCATTGCACACTCCCTGGGTCGACTCAGGTACATGCAAGCAGAGTATCGGATCAGCGGCCATTCGAACCGATCGGGATCAAGTTTCGTCCTCCTGGCTGGCAATATGGTGGCGCCAGCGTCTGAGCAGGAACCAGATCGTGATGAGGAAGGCCGGCGCGGTGACCGAGATCACCAGCCGGAGCTGTTCGGTCTCGATGAGCCCGCCCAGCAGGTAGGTCAGGATGCCCAGCGAGTAGTAGCTGATAGCCATCACCGACAGACCCTCGACGGTCTGTTGCAGCCTCAGCTGCATGCGCGAGCGTCTGGCCATCGTGGCCAGCAGGCTGCGATTCTGTTTCTGCAGGGCCACGTCGACCCGGGTACGGACCAGGTTGGCGGTGCGTGAGATGCGCTGGCTGACGCTCTCCTGGCGTCGGACAGTGGCCTGGCAGGTGCGCAGGGCCGGCTCGAAGCGTCGCTCGAGGAACTCGCCCATGGGCTGGGCCTGTTCGAGGCGCTGCTCGCGCAGGTCGCGCAGTCGGTCATTGACGATCCGGCCATAGGCATTGGTGGCGGCAAAGCGATAGGCGCTGTCGGCCACATGCTGCTCGGATACCTGGGCAAGCTCGAAAAGCTCGTCGAGCAGGGCCTGTTCCTCGGCCAGGTCGCCGGCCGCGCCCAGTCGTGTGACCAGTTCGGCCAGGCGCCGCTCGACACGCGCCAGGTCGGGGGCCAGTGCCTTGGCCACCGGCAGTCCGAGCAGGGCCATCATGCGGTAGGTTTCGATTTCGATCAGGCGTTGAACCAGGCGGCCGGTCTGGTCGCGGCTCATGCCCAGGTCGCGCACGTGGTAGCGCACGTAGCCGTCGCCGGCATGGGCAAAGGCAGTGTGCACATCGGCCGCATTGCCAAGCACGCGACTGCCGACGACATGGTCGTGCCCCAGCAGTTCAGGCAACTCGACATCGCTGCAACCGCCTTGCTCTCCCTCGACGAATACCAGCGTGGCGGAAACCACGCGACCCTCGATGCGTTCAAGCCAGCCCGACGGCAATTCATCGACCGGGGAGCCGAGTGGCGTCTTTCTGCTGCAGGGACGGCTGATGGCCAGCGACTCGAACTCGGTATGACGCTCCCAGCGCAAGGCCAGTTGCCCGACGCTCAGGGCGCGGTGACGTTCATCGGTCCCGGCATCGCCGCCGTCGTCGAGTTCGTCGAACAACTCTTGAAGGCCGCCGTCTCCATCGGACATGATGGCCAGGTGGGCCACGGCACAGGGCGCTTCCAGCTGGGTGTGCGGGCGGCTGTGCAGCTCGCGGGCCAGCGCGGAATGTCGGAGATGAAACTGCAGGGTCATGGCTGCCGGGTTCCGCTCAGGATGGTCATGGTCTGACACATTAGCACACCCTTACATAGCGATAATGTTCTCGCCGCTTTCGGGCTCGATGCTGCGCCGTTGCGCCGGGGTGTTATCTTGATTCCCGTTGAACGTGGCGGCGTTAGAATCAGTAGACGTGCAAGAGTATCTGCCTTAAGGAGTCCATCATGCCCGTACGCAAGTCCAGCGCCCAGTGGAAGGGCGATCTCAAAGCCGGCAGCGGCACCATGCAATTCGGTGGCGGTGCCTGGGAAGGCCAGTATTCTTTCGGTTCGCGTTTCGAACAAGGCGCGGGAACCAATCCGGAAGAATTGATCGCCGCGGCCCATGCCGGCTGCTTTTCGATGGCCTTGTCGAACATCCTCGCCGGAGCAGGGCATACGCCGACCTCGGTCAGCACGACCGCCGCGGTGAACCTGGAGATGGGAGACGATGGCCCCTCGATCAACCGTATCGAGCTGACCTGCGAGGCCGAGGTGCCGGGCATCGACGAAGCCGAGTTCCTCAAGCATGCCGAGGCGGCCAAATCGGGTTGTCCGGTGTCGAAGGTGCTGGCGGCAGCCGATATCAGTCTCAACGCCACCCTCAAATGACACGATCCTGATCTCATGCACATCCCCCGCCCGGGGGGCTGCTGAGCATGCTTGTGCTTCAGTCGGTGTGTCGGTCCTGACGGTTCGATCGGCGTTGTGGGTTCGATCCACGCGAGGACGTTGTCCCTCGGCTGGCGGTCCTGTTGCTCGATGACGACTCACGCGGTGGCGTACTGCGGCTGGAGCTGCTGCGCGACGGCGGGCTGCTTGAGCGCGATGGTGCCGACGAGCCCGATGACTGACTGCGCGACGGAGCGGGCGTCGATCGCGAAGGACGGGGCGTGGCCGCCTGGGTTCGGCTGGACGATGTGGCCGATTGTCTCGAAGATTGCGGCGCTTGCGCCTGGGGTTGCGAGGACTCCCGTGAGGGGGCCGCGCTGGCGCGCGACGCGCTGCGGGCCCTGCTGTCCGGACGGCTGGTGCGGGCCGGACTCGATTGACGGGACGGATTCCGGGCCTGGCTGCCTGCCTCGCTGGACGGCCGGGGGTTCGCCGCACGATTCGGGCTGGACTGGGAGCCTGCCGTCTGGCCGGAGCGCACGGCCCCGGTCCGCGGCGGTGTCGCCTCACCGCGCGTCGAGTCGGTGCTTCGCGCGCTGGCGGCAAGATCGGTCTGCGCTTGACGCTGGATCCGGTTGTCCGGACGCGTGGCGCTGCTACCCTGCCTCGATGCTTCGCTGCGTACGTTGCCTGACTGCTGTGTGACTGGCCGGTTGCCGGAAGCGGGCTGGCGCTGGACACGGCCGGCCTGGCCGCGTTGCGCCGGGCTGGTGCCGGCACTGCGAGACGGCGTCTGACTGCGGGTCTGGGCGCGTTCCCGCAAGGGAGCGGCCGCGCGCTGCTGATCGGCCCACTGGCGCTGCTGTCCGACCGTGCGCGCCCGTTGCGGGCTGGAGGCGCGGGTCGAAGCCGAGCGCAAGGAAGCTGACCTGGCGTCGTCACGCTGAGTCTGCACGAAGCGCCGCTGATCGACCCCGGGACGATAGCTCACCCCGCGACGGTGCACCGGGTTGTGCTGCCAGTGGCGGGCATTGCCGTAGCGCGCGATCTCCCGGCCGGAGCTGAAGTGCCGGTGGGTATGCACATGCCGATGGTGATGATAGTGATGGTGATGGTGCACGCTCACCACCTGCCGGCGCGACCAGTGGAAGGAACTGAAGTAGAACGTCGGTGCCACCCGGTAAGCCGGCCCCCAGTAAAACACCACGCTGCTGCGGTAGGCCGGGGGATGGCGCCAGTAGACCGGCGGATGGCTGGCCCAGCGCCAGCGGGTGTAGACCACGCGCGGGTCGTAGTAGGGCACGTAGACCACGCGGGTGCGGGCCGGCTCGATGTAGATGTACTGCGTCTCGCGCACCACCCGAACGTGTTCGTTGGAGCGCAGGTGGCCCTGGGCATAGGCCTCCGAGCGCAGGTACTGGACCGTGTCGATGACGTCTTCTTCCTGCATCAGGAAGGCATCGCCGAGTCGCTGGGTCCAGTCCAGATCCTCGTCCATGCGCGCGACCAGCTCCGGAAAGGCCACCAGTGCCTTGACGCTTGGGTCCCAGTCCTTGTGGTCGACGGCGGCTACGGCTTCCTCGCCGCGCAACGACGGGTTGTGGCGCGACCAGCGTGCCGCCTGCACCACTTCCAGCGGATAGGTCGCGGCAATCAGTACGTGCGACAGCACCGTGTCCGGGTACAGGGCCACGGGAGCGAGCATCTGGTCGAGCTCGGCTTCGGTGAACGGTGCCGGTTCGGCCGATTGTGACGGGGCCGACAGCATCATTGTGAGGATCAATGTCAGCGCGACGGTCATTTGTTGAACGGTTCTCATGGTGCTGCCTCCGGGTCACGGACCGGGTCGATTTAGCACCTGTTGTACACCAGCCTGGCTGAAGTCCGGCTGAACGGGATCATGGGGCGATGGTCTGCTGTCAGTCTTCCAATCCCTCGATATGTCGGCTGAGCGTCGCCGCCGAGAGCTCCCCGACATGCTGGCGCCTGAGCCGGCCCGAGGCGTCGTAGAACAGGGTGGTGGGCAGTACGCGCACGCCTGCCAGTGGCGAGAAGCGGTTGTCACGGTCGAGCAGGACATGGTCGAGTTCCAGGTCCTGGGAATGCAGGAACGAGCGCACCGAGGCGTCATCCTCGCCCTGGTTGAGCAGGACGATGGCGATATCGGAATGTTGCTGCTGTGCCCGTTCGAAGACCGGCATCTCGCGGCGGCAGGGCGGGCACCACGTCGCCCAGACGTTGATGACCAGGGGGCGGCCCTGTTCCGGGCCCAGGGCCGCCAGGCTGACCGTTTCCCCGGCCAGGTTCATCGCGCTGGCCTCCGGCAGGCTTTCGACGTCTGCTGCGGTCATCCAGGCGATGCCCACGGCCGCA
This sequence comes from Wenzhouxiangella sp., assembly GCA_007135935.1. GTDB lineage: Bacteria > Pseudomonadota > Gammaproteobacteria > Xanthomonadales > Wenzhouxiangellaceae > Wenzhouxiangella. Next base: position 16,647 of record SLIA01000062.1, on the reverse strand, counting down.
GCCCAGACGAACAGGCCGGAGGCGCCGGCCATCAGTACCGGCGCCAGTCGCCGGCGGTCGCGCCAGGCCATCCAGGCCAGCAGCATGGCCGCGCCCGCCAGGCCACCCAGCGGGTCGAAACCGCGGTCGCGGATGTCGATCATGGCCAGCGGAGAGTCGAACGTGTCGGCGTAGCGCAGCACGAACGCGATCCGGGCGGCGATCAGGCCGACCAGGAGCAGGTTGAACAGGACATCGTTGACCGGCAGCTCCCGGCGACGTCCCAGCCAGGCGCCGGCAGTCAGTGCCACGGTGGCCGCAACGAGGAACAGCAGAGTACCGAGACTGAAGCCCAGCGGGCCAATGGAGATGCCCTGGTCGAGAAAGTACATGAATAAGGAATTCCGAATGAATCAGCGCCTGTTGGGCCGCGCGGCGTCGCGGAGGTTCCCGGCCAGCCGATCGATGTCGGTCCTGACGGCGCCGGGACGGGGTAAAATCGCGGCCATGAAAATCCTCTTGCTGATCGGACTGGCGCTGATGCTCATCGGAGCTGTATTCACTTTCGGGCCGTGGCCGACCGGTGCCGGGCTGCTGATCATGCTGTGCAGTCTGCCGCCGATCTTTCTGGGGTTTTTTCTCTGGCTATTGCAGGGATCGTCCGGGGATTGAACGACTCTCAGGATCCGGCCACCGGCACGATCTGGGCGGTGACGGCGGCGAAGTGGCAGATGCTGCCGCCGAGCACGAACATATGCCACACGGCGTGGCTGTAGGGGATGCGCTCGTTGTGGTAGAACACGGTGCCGGCGGTATAGAGCACCCCGCCGGCGATCAGCCAGCCCAGTGCGGCCGGCGTCAGCGCCTGCACCAGCGGAATGAAGGCCACCAGCACCAGCCAGCCCATGCCCACGTAGGTCGCCGTCGACAGAATGCGGAAGCGGCCGGTGAAGAACAGCTTGAACACGATTCCCATCACCGCCAGGCCCCAGATCACGCCGAACAGTGACCAGCCCCAACCGCCGCGCATGGCGACGATGGTGAATGGGGTGTAGGTCCCCGCGATCAGCAGGAAGATCGCGCAGTGATCGAGCACTTTCAGTCGTGACTTGATGCGCGGATGGCGGGCGGCGTGGTAGAGCGTCGAGGCGGTGTAGAGCAGGACGAGCGCGGCGACGAATACCGAGGCGCTGATGATTTCCCGGGCCCCGGCATAGATGGCGGTGAGCGTGATCAGTGCCGCTCCGCCGCCAATCGCGAGGACCACGCCCAGGCCGTGGGTGAGCGCGTTGGCGATCTCTTCGCGATGTGCCTTCAGATCGGTCACGTCGGCGAACTCTCGTGGTGATTCTTCAGCCAGTATTGCATGGTCTTGGCCGTCTCGTGGCCATGATCGACATCCTTCCACGAGAATTCAGCAATCAGCCCGGGTGCGGGGTGGTAGCCGCGCTTGTGCCAGAACGCATCCAGTGGCCGGTAGCCGTGAGGCCGCAGCGGATGGTCGGCCGCGCGTTCGACTGCACAGAAGATCGTGATCGGGAACCCGAGTCGCCGGGCATGGTCCTCGCGCCGGTCGAAAAAGGCATGGCCGATGCCCTGGCCCCGGTAGTCGCGCTCGAGCACCGACTCGCCGAAGTAGAAGATCTCCGCCACGGCCATTCCGGCCTGCGCGAAGGGCTGGCGAAACTCGGCATGGGCCTCGGCCAGCGGCAGGCCGGTAGCGCAGCCGACCACCCGGTCGCCGTCGAAGGCGAGCACGAACACGCTGCCGGGGGATTCGGCATAGCCTGACAGGTAGTCGCGTTCGTAGTCGGCGCTGCCGTCGTAGAGGTAGGGGAAGTCCCGGAAGACGTGGATGCGCAGGGCGGCGAGGGCATCCAGCCAGGGCCTGATGTCCGCGCCACTGAATGTATCGATGCGCACGCGCATTGTCTCGTGCATTCAGTGCATGCCGCGCAGGCGGGCCGCGCCGGCCACGCGCCGGATCGCGACCACGAACGCGGCGGTGCGCAAATCGATGTCGAATTCCTGTGCGGCGGCGGCCAGATCATCGTAGGCGGCATGCATGACCTCGCGCAGCTCGCGATCGACCCGCTCGGCATCCCAGCGCATCTGCTGCAGGTTCTGCACCCACTCGAAATAGGACACGGTCACGCCGCCGGCATTGGCGTAGATGTCGGGCAGCACGGTAATGCCGCGTTCGGCCAGTATGGCATCGGCCTCCGGCGTGGTCGGGTGGTTGGCGCCCTCGGCGACCAGCCGGCACTGCAGCGTGCCGGCATTGTGTTCATGGATGGCGCCGCCCAGTGCCGCCGGTACCAGGATGTCGGCTTTCTGCGAGAGCAGATCATCACGATCCAGTTTCCGGACGCCATCGGCCTCGAAGGCCATGATGCTGCCGGATGCCTCGGCGGCCTGCTGCAGTTGGTCCACGTCCAGGCCATCGGGATGGGCGATGGTGCCGCGCACATCGCTGGCCGCGACGATGCGGCAGCCGGCATCGGCCAGGAAGCGGGCCGCCCAGTAGCCGACATTGCCGAAACCCTGTAGCGCGACGGTGGCGCCGTCGAGCTCGATGCCGATCTCCGGGGCGATGCGCTCGACGGCGAAAAACAGGCCGCGACCGGTGGCCGACAAACGTCCGGCCGAGCCGCCCAGTTCCAGCGGCTTGCCGGTGACCACGCCCGGGCTGAAGCCATGGAACTTGGAGTACTCGTCCATCATCCAGGCCATGACGCGCGCATTGGTGCCCATGTCGGGTCCGGGGATGTCCTCGTGATCGCCGATGAAGCCTTCCATGCGATGGGTGAAGCGGCGGGTCAGGCGCTCCAGGTCAAGATCGGACAACTCCGACGGATCGCACTGTATGCCGCCCTTGGCGCCACCGTAGGGCAGGTTGACGACCGCGGTTTTCCAGGTCATCAGCGAGGCCAGGGCCCGCACCTCGTCGAGATCGGCTTCCGGGTGAAAACGGATGCCACCCTTCATCGGCCCGCGCGAGTTGTCATGCTGCACGCGGTAGCCCTTGTAGATCTTCTGCTCGCCGCTGTCGGTCAGCAAGGGCAGGCGCACCATCATTTCGCGATACGGGGTTTTCAGCTCCGTGCGCTTCTCCTCCGACAGTTCGAGCAGGTCGGCGGCACGATCGAACAGGCGGTTGACCGTGTCGAACGCTGAGGGCCGGGCAATGCGGTCGTTCATGGTTTCTCCGGTATCGGGCGATCAATCCGGATACAGGGTACACCCCATCCATGCCGCACGGCGTTCAACTTGCACCCTGCGGTGGTATGGCGCACAATCAGGTGCTGGACGCATGGCAGGCCAGTAACACTGGCGGTCAGCGTCGGTCGTATCCAGGGGCTGGCAGACACAATGGTTAGCGCAATTCGACAAAGCAGTGTTCCCGCGCGAGTCCTGTTCGTCGATGACTCGCGCCTGATGCGCTATGCCGGCAGTCGCTTCCTGCATGAGCATTGCGATGTGGTGCTGGCCGAAGACGGACGGCAGGCCTGGGAGCGACTCAATCAGGACGATGGGTTCGGCCTGGTGTTCACCGACCTGATGATGCCGGTCATGGATGGCCATGAACTGATCCGCCGGATCCGCTCCTCGCCGCGCTCAGGCATCAGTCGATTGCCCGTTCTGGTGGTTACCAGCCAGGAGGAGGCGTCCGCGCGCGAACTGGCCATCAGCGAGGGTGCGACCGATTTCATTCCCAAGCCTTTCAGTCCTGACGACCTGCGTGATGCGCTCAGTGTCAGGGCGGGCGGCGTGCCGTCTGATTCAGAGCGGTGCTTGCCGGGCGGTAGCGCGCCGGTGCTGGCCCGCGACTTGATCGGTGATTCGGGCAAGGAGCCGGATGCTTTCCTCTTCCGCCTCAAGCAGGCGCTGAGTTTTCATCAGCGCCAGCAACTCGACCTGGCGCTGATGCATGTGCAACTGCAGAGTTACTGGCACACGCGCAACCGATACGGATCGGCCTGGGGTGATGCCGTCATGCGCAACCTGCACCGAAGCCTCGTGCACGTGCTGCGTCACGAAGACAGTGTTCATCGCACCGCCCCCGACCTGTTGAGCATCATCCTGATGGGCACCAATCGCGATGGCGCACGAGTGCTGACGCGGCGTATTCGTCATCGCATCGGTGGCTCGAGCATGCGCCTGGCCAGCATGTCGGTGCGCATGGATCTGAGGTTCGTGGTGCAGTTTCCCGATATCAACGCCGAGGAGGATCCGGCCGAGTTGTTCGAGGCGGCCGAGAGAATGATGCACTGGCGTACCCAGGCCACCCCGGAGCGGCCGGGACGCCATCTGACCAGCGTGCCGACCGGGCGGCGCTGAGTTCCTTTACCGCTCCGGCGGATCGAGTTTCAGCGTCTTGCCGAGAACCAGTTCCAGCATGGCGGCCGCCTGCTGTCCGGATGCTCCTTCGACCCGTCCGAACAAATCGATGACTCCGTCCTGATCAAGGTAGTCGGGGTGGTGGATTTCGGCGATAGTGGCATAGCGCAGTCGCTCGCTCGTGCGACTGATTTCCAGATCGAATATGTGAATGGCCAGCCGGGACGGGGCATCGATATGCATCAGCCTGGCGATACCGGTCGTGGCGGGCACCTCGCCGATCCAGAGGTGCCGGCGATCCACCTTCCAGCCGGCTTCGGCCAGGGTCGCGCCGATGGAAGCGCCGGCGAGGATGCGTTCATGGGCCTCGTCCAGTTGCGCATCGACCGAGTCGGGCAGCCGGGTGACGGCGAAAGTGCGGGTGACCGGTTCGTCGTGTTCCAGACTGTAGAGGCTGGCGGCGCGCACGCTGTCGGCCTGGCTCAGCACCTCGATGCCGTAGCTGCCGAATCGCTGCTCGATGCGTTCGCTGTTGAGGGTGGGCGATGCGCGTTCATCGGCCAGGGTCGGAGCCGCGACGCCCAGTAGCGCGGAGAAGGCAAGCATCGTCAGGGAGTCAATCGCTCTCATCGATATCCGGCAGGATCACGTTGAGCTCGAGCACATCCTGCTCGCCTTCCTTGTCCAGGCGCACCTGCACCGCTTCGTTGTCGACCTTGACGTACTTGCGAATCACCTCGAGCAGTTCGCGCTTGAGCAGCGGCAGGTAGTCCGGCCCGCCACGCTGGGCACGTTCCTGGGCCACCAGGATGAGCAGGCGTTCCTTGGCCACGTTGGCCGAGGCGGGCTTTCGCTTGCGCAGAAAATCCAGCATTCCCATGGTCAGCTCCCGAACAGTCGCTTGAGGATCCCCTTGCGGTCGGCTTCGACAAAGCGCATCGGGCGCTGTTCGCCAAGCAGGCGGGCGACCGCGTCGTCGTAGGCCTGACCGGCCGCGGCCTTGTCGTCGAGTATGACCGGCACCCCCGAGTTGGACGATTGCAGCACCATTTCCGACTCGGGGATGACTCCGAGCACCGGCAGACCGAGGATCTCCTCGATGTCGGCCACGCTCATCATGTCGCCTTCGGCCACGCGTTCGGGCGAGTAGCGGGTGATCAGCAGGTGTTCGCCGATCGGGTCTTCGCCACGTTCGGCCCTGCGCGACTTGCTCGCCATGATGCCGAGCACGCGGTCGGAGTCGCGTACCGAACTGACCTCCGGGTTGACCACGACGATGGCGCGATCGGCGAAGTACATCGCCAGGTGGGCGCCGCGCTCGATGCCGGCCGGTGAATCGCAGACCACGTAGTCGAAATCCTGGCGCAACTCGTCGAGCACCTGCTCGACCCCGGTCTCGGTCAGTGCATCCTTGTCGCGGGTCTGCGAAGCGGCCAGGATAAACAGCGTGTCGTGGCGCTTGTCCTTGATCAGGGCCTGCTTGAGGCTGCAATCGCCCTGGATGACGTTGACGAAATCGTAGACCACGCGTCGCTCGCAGCCCATGATCAGGTCGAGATTGCGCAGGCCGACGTCGAAGTCGACCACGGCGACGCGTTTGCCGTGCCGCGCCAGGCCGGTAGCGATGCTGGCGCTGGTGGTGGTCTTGCCTACGCCCCCCTTGCCCGAGGTGATGACAATGATTTCAGACAACTGCCGATCCTCCAGTATTGAAAAGGGGCCGCTGCCGGCGGCCGACCCGGCATTCTAACCCACTTGATGAGTGCTTCAACGACCGCGTCGAGCGGCGTTGTCAGCCCTCGGCGAGTGCTGCCAGTTGAATCTGTTCGCCATCGAGCCAGGCCTGAACGGGATGACCGGAAAACTCGGCGGGGAGACGCTCGAACACCTTGTAGGTGCCGGCCACCGAGACCAGTTCGGCCTGGAAGTCCAGACTGTAGATGCGGGCCGAACGATCGCCCCGGGCGCCGGCCAGGGCGCGGCCGCGCAGGGAACCGTAGACATGTACCGAGCCGTCGGCAATGACCTCGGCGCCAGCGCCGACGTTGCCCAGCACCACCAGGTCGCCACCGCGTGCGTAGATCTGCTGGCCCGAGCGCACCGGCCGGTCGATGCGCAGGGTGGCGACGGCATCGCGATGCCCGCCGGACTTGCGCTTGTGCCTGGCCTCTCCTTCGCGCGTATCGGAACTTCGGCCAATCACGTGCAGGCCGGTCGCGCTTGCCAATTCATGGGCCGTCGCGGCGGCGGTCAGTCCGGCCACCGGAAAACCTTGAGCCTCGAGGCTGTCGATCAGTTCTCGAAGAGCTTCGGCTGGCGGCGGATCGAGATCGGCCAGATCGAGCAGTACCGCGGTGTCTGCGAGCAGGCCCGGTGCCTGCTCACGACGTTGTGCCAGCTCGGCGCAGATGGCGGGCGGGTCTAGGCGATGGATGCGCAGCGCGAGCGCACCCAGTTGCACGAAGCGCAGTTCGGCGGCTTGGGACATGCGGGCCGGTTGGTTGGAAACGACGGGCGATTATCGCATGTTGCCGCCACCGGACAGGCTGGCTTCGCACTCGCCCTGGCCGTGGGGGTGGCAAGACCGTGTCATGAGCAGGGCGCGCCCGGGTTTTCGTTGCGTGCTTGACGTCGGTCAACGGCCGTGCCGGCCGGCTGTGCCATTCTTGATCGCATTCCATTTTGAAGGAGTGAGCGTGATGTTTTCCAGAGTTTTCCCGTTAGCCGCATCGTTGGCACTGTTCATGACCCTGTTCTCGGTCGACCCGGCCGTTGTTCACGCCGAGCAGGCGGAGCAGGCAGAAGTCGAGGAAGAGGTGATGGATCGTATCCGCGTGGTGGCACCGCGGGTGACGCGGACCCCGGAGCGAAGAGGGCGCTATCAAGTGGAACTGGTCGAGCGCAGTGACTACGTGGATTACGGCGACCTTGACCTGACTCGCACTGCCGACATGTTCGAGCTCGAGGAGCGGGTCCATGAAATTGCCACCGAAGTGTGCACGCTGCTGGCGGAAATGTTTCCGCGCGGTTCCCCCTCGACGGAAACCTGCATCCGGCGGGCAGTCGAGGACGCCAGGCCACTGGTCGAGGCGGCGGTGCGCGCGGCCATTGCCGAGTAGCGTTGGCGGTTGTTAGAATAAGAATAATCTAATATTTCTCTGGAGCCCATGTCGCACCGGCTTGCATTGATCGGACTCCTGGTGGCCCTGCTGCCCATGCCATTCCCCGCGCTGGCGGAGGACAGGGTGGTGGCGGCCACCGACACCTTCGAACGAGTGGCACGGCAAGATGCCGTCCTGATCGACATTCGCCAACCCGAGGAATGGCGGCAGACCGGCATGGCACAAGACGCCGTCGGCATCAGCATGCAGCAGCCAGGCGGCGCGCGCGCCTTTCTCGATGCCTTTCTCGATGCCGTCGACGGCGACATGCAGGCGCCGATCGTGCTGATCTGCCGCACCGGCAACCGGACCAGCCAGGTGGTGCGTGCCATGCGTGAATGGGGCTTCGACAATGTGCAGCATGTCGCCGAAGGCATGCTCGGAAGCCAGTATGGAGCGGGCTGGATTGCAACCGGGCTGCCAGTGGAGGAATGCCGGGTCTGTTGACTTGAGCTTGCACTGGTCGGGCGGCCGGACAAGAATGCCGGAACGAACCCATTACATTTCGGAGAGCCGCCGTGAACCGCCTTGTTGCCCTGATCCCTGCCGCGCTGCTATTGCTGGCCGGCGCCTGGACCACTGAACCGCGAGCCGAGGCCGCCGACTGGCATGCCTGGATCGACGATCAAACCGAAGTGCTGTTCGACCGCGTGGTCGAGTGGCGTCGGCATTTCCATGCCCATCCCGAACTGTCCAACCGCGAATTCGAGACAGCCGCCTACATCGAGGATTTCCTGCGCGAACTGGACATGGACGTGCAGACCGGCATTGCGCATACCGGCGTGGTGGGCATCCTCGAAGGCGGGCGGCCTGGCCCGGTGGTCGGTCTGCGCGCCGATATGGATGCCCTGCCGGTGCCTTCGCGCGCCGACCTGCCGTTCTCGCCCGATGGCGTGACCGGCGAGTATCTCGGCGAGGAAGTCCCGGTCTCGCATGCCTGCGGTCACGATACCCACATGGCCATGCTCATGGGCGTGGCCGAGATCTTTGCCGAGCGCCGCGATGAGCTGCCCGGCACCATCAAGTTCATCTTCCAGCCGGCCGAGGAAGGCACACCGCCGGGCGAGGATGGCGGTGCCGAAATGATGGTGGAAGAGGGCGTGCTGAACGATCCCGATGTCGACGTGATCTTCGGCCAGCATATCTGGTCGCTGGCGCCGGTCGGACAGATCGGCTATCGCCCCGGCGGCATCATGGCCGCTTCCGACCAGTTCACCATCACCATTCACGGCGAGCAGACTCATGGCTCAACGCCCTGGACCGGCGTCGATCCGATCAGCATCGCCGCCCAGGTCATCATCGGGCTGAACATGATCGTCAGCCGCCAGACCGAGCTGACCAAAGAGGCGGCCGTGATCTCGGTCGGCCGCATTCGCTCGGGCGTGCGCAACAACATCATTCCGGAATCGGCCGAGCTGATCGGCACCATCCGCACGCTCGATACCGAGATGCAGGACAAGATCCATGCCGATATCCGCCGCACCGTCGAGCACATCGTCGCCAGCCAGGGCGGCACGGCCGATGTCGAGATTCAGCGCGGCTACCCGGTCACCTACAACGACCCGGAACTGACCGCGCGCATGGCGCCCAGCCTGCAGCGCGTCGGCGGCGACCAGGCCAAGGTGGTCAATGCCATCACCGGCGCCGAGGACTTCTCCTTCTTCCAGCAGCAGGTGCCGGGCCTGTACTTCTTTGTCGGCGGCATGCCGCCGGATGCCGACCCGGAAGAAATGGCACCCCACCACACGCCCGACTTCTATATCGACGAGGACGGCATGAAAACCGGCGTTCGGGCTCTGGCGACGCTGGCCATTGATTACATGCTGGGGGAGGAGTGAGGCCGGGTTGTCGTTCATTCGTTCGTTCATTCGTTTTTTCGTTTGGAAGGTGCGAGGGTGGTGTCTGGCGCTCCATACTTCTTGTGGCCCAGATCGATAATCCAGTGGGGAGCAAAGCAAGTGGCTACCAACACCGCGACACCCCAATACGTTGCTCCATGCCAATAGCCCGGCGTGCGTAACCTGGCCCAGAGGCCAAGGCCACGGCACCTTCTCCAAACCGAACGAATCAACGAACCAACGAATAAACGAATGAACGAACACCCGACATGGACAGTCTTCACTGCCAACCGTTATCCTGACTGCCCCCTCAAGTCGCGGAGCCAAGACCATGTCCGACCATATCTACAAGCACATCGAACTGACCGGCACGTCCACCGAGAGCCTGGAGCAGGCTATCCGCAATGCCGTCAAGCGGGCCTCGAAGACGGTGCGCAACATGCGCTGGTTCGAGGTTACCGACACCCGCGGGCATATCACCGAGGGTGATGTCGAGCACTGGCAGGTCACCATCAAGGTGGGCTTCACACTCAATGAGTGACGACGTGTGTCCGTGGCTGACCGGCGGGAGGCGTTGACGCGTTCATGTCGCTGGTATCCGTTCGCGCCCTCGATTTCAGTATCGGCGGGCCGCTTCTGCTCGAGAAGGTCGACCTGGAGATCGGTCCGAATGAGCGTATCGCCCTGGTCGGCCGCAACGGCGCGGGCAAGTCGACCCTGCTGAAGCTGATTGCCGGCGACATCCAGCCCGACGACGGCCGGATCGTGTTCGGTAGCGGCGTACGGGTCGCGCGCCTGCAGCAGGAAGTGCCCGAAGCGGCCGGTGGCACGGTGTTCGACCAGGTGGCGGCCGGGGCCGGCGAGCTTGGCGAATTGCTGGCCGAGTTTCACCATGTCAGCCAGGGCAATTTCGACCCAGAGGCCCTGGCGACACTGCAAGCCCGTATCGAAGCGGCCGGTGGCTGGGACCTCGATAACCAGGTCGAGCGTGTCGTCGAACACCTGGGGCTGGACGGTGAGGCGCCGTTCGACCAGCTCTCCGGTGGCATGAAACGCCGTGTGCTGCTCGGTCAGGCATTGATTCGCCAGCCCGATGTTCTGCTGCTCGACGAACCGACCAACCACCTCGACATCGAGGCCATCGAATGGCTGGAGGAATCCCTCAAGGCCTTTGCCGGCACGCTGGTGTTCGTCACCCATGACCGCCGTTTCCTGCGCTCGCTGGCCACGCGTATCGTCGAGATCGATCGTGGCCAGGTAACCTCCTGGCCGGGCGATTGGGACAACTACCTCAGGCGGGTCGAAGAGCGGGCCCATGCCGAGGCGCTGGAGAACGAGCGTTTCGACAAGCGCCTGGCCGAGGAAGAAGTCTGGATCCGCCAGGGCATCAAGGCCCGGCGCACCCGCAACGAGGGCCGCGTGCGCGCCCTCAAGGCCATGCGTGCCGAGCGTGCGCAGCGCCGCGAGCGCCAGGGCAACGTGCGCATGGAAACCGCCAGTGCCGGCCAGTCGGGCCGCAAGGTGATTCAGGCGGAAAACATCTCCTTTGCCTGGGATGGCCGGGCGATGGTCAGGGATTTTTCGACCACCATCTTTCGCGGCGACCGCATCGGCCTGATCGGTCCCAACGGCAGCGGCAAGTCCACGCTGCTCAAGCTCATGCTCGGCCAGCTCGAACCCGATGCCGGCGAAATCCGGCTGGGTACCGGGCTGGAAGTGGCCTACTTCGACCAGCATCGATCGGTGCTGCGCGAGGACTGGAACGCGGCCGAGAACGTCGCCGAGGGGCGTGATTTTGTCGAGCTCAACGGGCGCAAAAAGCATGTCATCGGCTACCTGCAGGATTTCCTGTTCACGCCCGAGCGGGCCCGTGCGCCGATCACCCGCCTGTCCGGCGGCGAGCGCAACCGACTGCTGCTGGCACGCCTGTTCGCCCGTCCCTCCAACCTGCTGGTGATGGACGAGCCGACCAATGACCTCGATGTCGAGACCCTGGAGCTGCTCGAGGAGGTGCTGGCCGACTACACCGGTACGCTGCTGCTGGTCAGCCACGACCGCGATTTTCTCGACAACGTGATCACCGCCAGCCTGGTGATGGAGGGCGAGGGCCGGGTCGGCGAGTATGTCGGCGGCTACAGCGACTGGCTGCGCCAGCGCCCCCGCAACAAAGCGTCTGAAGCGGTCAAACCCGAGCCGGCACCGGAGCCGAAGCCGGCACCGAAACCAAGGGCGAACAAGCCGGCCAAACTCAGTTACAAGCTGGCCCGCGAGCTCGAGCAGTTGCCCGGCGAGGTCGAGGCGCTGGAAGCGCGCATGGCCGAGTTGACCGAGCGCATGAACGATCCCGAATTCTTCCGGCAGGAAGCCGAGGCCATCACCAGCGTGACCGGCGAGGTCGAAGCCTTGCAGGCTGAACTGGATCGGGCCTATGCGCGTTGGGAAGAGCTGGAATCCCGGCAGGCCTGAAGCCGTTTCGCAGCAAGGATCAAGCCATCACGGTGTAAAGTGAAGAGTGTGGCAATCATCAACGGGAGATCGAAAATGATGCAACGTGCAATGATTTGTGCCGCGGTGCTGGCGCTGCTTGGCGCCTGCGGGGATTCCGGCGACGCAGAGGAGCGCTACTTCGATCACTACGAGGAATCGATCGATCGGGCCGAGGAAGTGCGCGACCAATTGGAGGAAGTGGAAGAAAGTCGTCGCCGCCAACTCGAGGAGCACGACTCCTGAGTTTTAGTTATTACCCTGCCATTCGAGCACGGTTTCGACCACCGGCTCGATGGCTGGCGGCTCGCCTTCGGTCAGCGGCAGCCTCACCAGCAGGCCACGGTGCGAGGCGTCGAGGATCAGTGGCTCAGGCTGGTTGGGCAGGGTGAGCGATTCGACCGGCACCACGCCGTCGCCCAGGCCGGCACCGATGTCATCCCAGCGCTCGAGCAGATCCCGGGCAACGCCCTCGCGCCCGAATTGATCAATCAGCGCGGACACGCTTTCGGTCATGGCTGGGGTGGGTTCGGCCAGCACGCCACCGATGATCTTCATCTGAACAGAATCCGGCCAGTCACGCTCGTTGAGTTCGGCCAGAAAGCGGCTGTCGGGGCGAAGATCGATCTTGGCAGCACCAGTGCCGTCGCGCAGTGCGGCGAACAGCGAGAAGCGTCGCTGGCGGATGTCGCTGATCCATTCCCTCAGCTCCAGCCAGGCGCGCAGGCGGGCCCACTCCGATCCCCGGTTGGGCGGGGCCACCAGGATGGTTCCGGCCACGGCGGGTCCATCGACCCGGGCATCGGCATCAACCGGATGACGCCAGCGGGTGATGAAATCGCGGATGACCAGCCCGCCCATGCTGTGACCGACGAGAATCAGTTCGCGGTCGCTGTCCAGCTCCGGCCAGTGCTCGGCCAGCAGGTCGGTGCTGTGATCGATGGCCTGGTCGTTCGGGTAGCGGAATTCCCATGCGTTGACGCCGGCCTCGTCGAGGGCTCTGACCAGTTCATCCCAGATGCCGCCGGGTTCGTCCAGCCCGTGCAGGAGCAGCACATCGGGTGATTGCGACTCGTCGAAGTGCTGCGAGCGCGGAATGAATCCGAATACCGCGTCGGGCAGTTCCATCTGCTCCGGAAACCACTCGTGCAACTGTTCCTGCACCTGCAGCCGCAGTTCTCGTTCCTTTTCGGGATGACGTTCGGTCCACCACAGCCACTTTGCCGTGCCGCCAAGCACGACGAGGACCATCACCAGGACGATCACCCTGCCCCAGCGAAACCATGATGCGTTCGATCGACTTGACATGCTCCGAGCCCGGGTTGCCATCACCACCTTGAGCCTGCCCTTCACGATATCACGCCCGAGTCACCACGCCGATCCCTGTGCGGCAGGGGCACATGATGGCAGAATCAGCAGACTGGTCCTTCCCGCACAGGTCTGATTCCATGCCGATTCGATTCGATCGAAACAAACTTCAACAGACCCGCCAGACCTCCTGGCTGGTGCTGGATCTGTTCATGGTCGCGCTGGTCAGCATCAACCTGATCTTCATCGTCTTCGACACGCTCTACGCCACCGTGGCCATGCAGCAGTTGCTCGACGGGATCTCACCCGCATTCAACGCGTTCTACGACGAACGGGTGCACCAACACTTTCTCTATTACGACCTGGTCTTCGTCGCCATCTTCCTGGCCGAGTTCTGCTTCCAGTGGTGGATGTCGGTGCGCAAGCGCATCTATCCGCGCTGGTATTTCTATCCGTTCATGCGCTGGTACGACCTGGTCGGTTGCATCCCCATCGGCTCGCTGAGGATGCTGCGGCTGTTGCGTATCGTCTCGCTCATGGTGCGGCTGCAGAAAATGGGCGTGATCGACATGACCGATACACGCATCTACCGCTTCTTCGAGTTCTACTTCAACGCCTTCATCGACGAGGTTTCCGACCGGGTCATGATCCGCACTCTCGACGACGTCAGGCGCGAAGTCGAGGATGAAACGCCCATAACCCGCCAGGTCATCACCCAGGTGATCGCGCCACAACGCGAATTGCTGGTCGAGCATCTTTCGCGGCGCATCGGCCTGATCGCGCAGAACAGCTACCAGCAGCACCAGGACACGATCAGGGAGTACGTCGACTCGGTCATCAGCGAGGCGGTCCGGGCCAATTCCGGCATTCGCAATATCGAACGCGTGCCCATGCTGGGCCGTGCCGTGGTCAGCCAGCTCCAGCAGTCGATCAACGACATCGTCTACGAGGTCTTCGACCGCACCGTGCGTGATGTCAGCGCGGCCGAGAACAATCGCCTGGTCGACGAGAGTGTCTCGGTCATCATCGATGCCATCCTCGACGACCACCCCGAGCTTGGCGATATCGGCACGAAGATGACGGTCGAGGCCATCGAGCTGATCAAGGAGCGCGTTCGCGTGCAGCACTGGAAGGATCAGCTACGCCGTCGACAGGAACGAGCCGAGGCCATGCCCTGAGCGGGCTGGTCCGCTATCATGCAACTGCATTCGTCGTCATCACACTGAAGGACCTCTGGCATGGCCAATCGCCGCGAACTGGAAGCGGAAATCGAGACCGATCTGAAAGATCGGCTGACCTACTCGGGTTACCTCGGGCTGGATCGCCTGCTGTCGGCCCAGCAGCCGCTGTCGGACCCGGCGCACCACGACGAGATGCTGTTCATCATCCAGCACCAGACCTCGGAGCTGTGGATGAAGCTGTTGCTGCACGAGCTCGACGCCGCGCTCAATCACGTGCGCTGCGACGAGCTCGAGCCCTGTTTCAAGATCCTCGCCCGGGTCAAGCAGATCCAGCGCCAGTTGTTCGAGCAGTGGGCGGTGCTCGAAACGCTCACCCCGTCGGAGTATGCCGAGTTCCGCGGTGTGCTCGGAGGCGCATCGGGTTTCCAGTCACCGCAGTACCGGGCGCTGGAATTCCTGCTGGGTAACAAGAATGCCGACATGCTCAAGGTCTTCGCCCACGAACCCGAAGTGCATGGCTGGCTCAAGACCTACCTCGACCAACCCAGTCTCTACGACGAGTTCCTGCGCTACCTTTCCCGCCGCGGCCTGCCGGTGCCTGCTGACAAGGTCGAACGCGACTGGGCCGAGCCGTACGAATCCGATCCCGGCGTGACGGAGGTGTTTCGCCAGATCTACACCGACCGCGCGGCGCACTGGGATGCCTACGAGATGGCCGAGAAGCTGATCGATATCGAAGAGGGCTTCCACCTCTGGCGCTTCCGCCACATGAAAACCGTCGAGCGCGTCATCGGCCACAAGCGCGGCACCGGCGGCTCGTCCGGGGTGTCCTTCCTCAAGCGTGCGCTCGAGTTGCAGTTCTTCCCGGAGCTGATCGACGTTCGCACCGAAATCTGATCACCTGTCGTCCCGGAATCGCCGCAGGCGATGTCCGGGACCCCGCACGCATTGGCTCTGTTCGGAGCTGTGCCATGGGCTACCGTGCGAGGCCCCGGATATTGCCTGCGGCAATTCCGGGGCGACGGCACTTGTATTGTCCCTGTTCCCCGATCCCGTTAACCGCCTCTAGTCTCCTCGTTCACCTTTCACCTTTCACCTTTCACCTTTCACTTTTTACTTTCCCCAACCTTCCCCGCACCAGTCGTTCGCCCTCATCCAGATCAACCTCCTCCGGGGAGCCGGCCTCCCGCGTCAGCTCATCGAGGATTCCGGCCTGGATGCGGCCGCGTCGCTGCGCCTCGGCATAGGGCAGGGTGCGGAACATGACCATGGCGTAGCGCGGCACATACAGCTCGGGCAGGCGGGTGTAGAGTTCGGCCTCGATCTGTTTTTGCAGCTGGAAGGTCGGGTCGGCGACCTTGTCGCGCATTTCGATGTAGTTCTCCAGCGCCATGTCGGCGATGGCGTCGGCGTTGGGTTTGCGGCGTCGTTCGTATTCGGCCAGCAGGGCGGGCCAGTCGGTGAAGTCTCCGTCGAGCAGGCGATTGAGCTCGGTGCAGTCCTCGAAGGCGCAGTTCATGCCCTGGCCGTGGAAGGGCACCACGGCGTGGGCGGCATCGCCGATAAGGGCGATGTGGTCGTGGTGCCAGGGTTGGCAGCGGACCGTGCCCAGAGGGCTGACCGGGTGCTCGGCGTGCTGGCGGGCGAAGTCCTCGCCGACCAGGTCCATGAAATCGGGAAATTCCTGTTGGAAGAATGCCTCGGCGGCGTCGGTATCGGCAATGGCGGCAAACGAGCGCTCGTCTCCCTCGTGGGCCAGAAACAGGGTGGCGGTAAAGCTGCCGTCGGGATTGGGCAGAGCAATCAGCATGAACTCGTGGCGCGGCCAGATGTGCAGGGCATCGGGCGCGAGCCGGTGTGCGCCGTCGGCATCCGGTGGAATATTGAATTCCTGGTAGCCATGGGGCAGCCAGTCGATGGTGGTGTCGGTGTTCGCGCCCGATTCCAGCGCCTGGCGCACGACCGAGCCGGCACCATCACAGCCCAACAGGGTGGAGCCGGTCAGGTCGATGGCCTCTCGCCCGGCCGGCTGCAACAAGGCGTTGGCCGGGTCCAGCGATTCGATCGGGCTGTCGAAGTGAAAGCGCGCACCGGCGGCTTCGGCCGCGTCGATCAGGATCTGGTTGAGTTCGCCGCGATGGACCGAGTGGATGACCTCGTCGGCATGGGCCGAGTAGGGTTGCAGAGACTGATTGCCGTCGCGGTCGTGGATCATGCGCCCGCGCATCGGCAGTGCCATGTTCATCACCTCGTCGAGCACGCCGATCTCGCGCAGGGCCACGATGCCGCGCTCCGACAAGGCCAGGTTGATCGAGCGCCCGCGCTCGACTTCTGCCCGGCGCATGTCGGCGCGTT
>SLIA01000300.1 GCA_007135935.1 Wenzhouxiangella sp. | reverse complement strand
TAAATCTCCGCCACGCAACACCGCAGGCTGCCGCCGGCCTTCTCCACCTCGTCGAGCTCGACGCCGTGAATCCTGAATCCCCAGCTTTCGAGCTGGCGCAGTTTTTCCGGGGCGAGGGCGTCGACCGCGGTCTGGCTCATGAACAGGTCTTCCAGGTTCACGGCAATGCAGTTGCCGGCGAAGGCCTCTTTTTCCTCGTTGGTGATTTCCAGCACGTGGCCGGGATAGGCATGAGCGATGGCTTCGGGCACCTCGGGATCGGCAAAGGCGTCGGGGCAGATCACCAGGGCCCGCGAGGCCAGCACCGCCATGACGACGTTGGTGTGATACTCGGTCGGCTTGAGATCGAACTGGAAGGTCAGGGCCAGATCGAAGGCTTCGTGCATGGCCCGGCAGCCGGCGTCATCGACGCGCTGTGTCATTCCGCAATAGCCGATGCGATGAGAGCGGTCGACGATCAGTGCACCGGTCAGTTCGGCCACCAGGTCCCGATCCGACAGGTCGATTTCCTCGTATTCCATCAGACTGGTGAAGAAGGCGCGGATGTCGCGACGCCCGGCCTCGCGCTGGCGCTCCGGATGCAGCATGGCACCGACAATCATTCGCCCCGGCGCGGTCGCGAAGACGTTGTTCGGGAACAGGTCATCGGGGGTATCGGCGCGGCCCGGGAAGCGCACGGCCGGCACGCCACAGGCGGTGATGCGGTCGGCCAGCTGCCGGTGCTGATCCAGCGCCCGGGCCGGGTCGACATCCACGCTCAGATCCATGTAGACGTTATCGCGCGCCGATTGCTCCGACAGGCGAAACCCGGTCGGTTCGACCAGAAATACGGCACGCGGCACGGCCGGCGAATCGTTGGTGAGCCAGCCGGCATCGATCTGCTTGCGAAAATCCTCGGGAGTGCGGACGATCACGTTACAAGTCCAGTGTATGGGAAAAGGGCGCTTATCTTAGACAATCAGCCCGCCCGGTCAACACCGTATTCAACGGTTGCGGGTTCTTCTTTGTTGGCCGATACCGGCAGCGAAGGACACGCTTCGAACAAAAGTTCGGGCCCCGCATCGGGCAGGTGCATGTTCTGACTGAGCTTCTGGCGCCATGATCGGGCGCCGGGCTGGCCGTGAAACAGGCCGAGCATGTGGCGGGCGATTTGCTGCAGCCGGCCGCCGTTTTCGATGTGACGGCGGGCATAGTTGGCCATGACCTCGACCACCGCGCGGCGCGAACCGGCCGCGGGCAATCCCAACCGGGCACTCAATTCGGCCAGAATCCACGGATTCTGGTAGGCGGCCCGGCCGAGCATGACGCCGTCGACCCGATCCAGTTCGGCCACGGCAGTCTCCACATCCACGATCCCGCCATTGAGCACGATGGTATGGTCGGCAAACGCCTGCTTGATGCCGTGCACCCGCTCGTAGGCCAACGGCGGAATTTCGCGATTCTGCTTCGGGCTCAATCCGGACAGCCAGGCCTTGCGGGCGTGCAGGATGAAGGTATCGACCCCGCTTTCGGCCACGGTGGCGACAAAGCCATGCAGAAAATCCTCGCTGTCGAGCTCGTCCACGCCGATACGCGTCTTGACCGTCACCGGCACTTCCACGACCTCGCGCATGGCCGCCAGACAATCCCGGACCAGTTCGGGCTCTTTCATCAGGCAGGCCCCGAACCGGCCCTTCTGGACCCGATCGGACGGACAGCCCACATTGAGGTTGATCTCGTCGTAGCCGAACCCCGCACCGATAACGGCCGCTTGCGCCAGCTCGTCGGGATCGCTGCCGCCCAGTTGCAGGGCGACCGGGTGTTCGGCCGGGTCGAAGCCCAGCAAATGCTCGCGATCGCCGTGTATGACCGCGCCGGTGGTGACCATCTCGGTGTACAGCAGCGCCCCGGGCGCGAGCTGGCGATGGAAGAACCGGCAGTGCCGGTCGGTCCAGTCCATCATGGGGGCAACGCTGATCTGGCGAGGAAGCTTCATTTCTGCATTTTAACTGTTAACACCCAATATCAGAAATTGCCGATATTGCCGATGTCACCGGCATGTGGCATAGTCACTGAAGGCATGTAGGGCATGTTCGGTCGGCAGCCGACATGCAGGGGGAGCAGAATGCACAGAGAGTCGGATGTCGATCCGGCCATTGAACAACCCGAGGTCGACCTGGGTGGACAAATGCGTCCGCATGGCACGGAGCTTTCGGTCATGCTCGCCATCGGCGGCCTGTCCACCCTGGCCATTGCCGGTTACGCCATCTACCGCTTCGTGAGCGGCGACTGGGTCAACGGGGCAATCAACAGCGTCATTTTCTCGGCCATCGCAATCACGCTGTTGCTGACCAGGAACGAGCGCTGGCAAGTCACGGCCATGCTGCTTTTCGGCATCGTCATCACCCTGTCGTGCATGGCCAGCTCGTTGCTGATCGGCAGCAACGGTCTGCTGTGGGCCTACCTGGTGTTCTGGATCAACACCTTCCTGCTGCTGCATCCGGCTGCCCTGGCGCTGAATGCAACGGCAATCCTGGTGCTGGGATCCCAGTCTCGACTATTCGCAACGACACTGGAACAGGTCAGCTGGATCACGGTGGCGATCATGATCACGGCCTTCGGCATCTATTACGCCAGCCTGATGCGCCGCCAGCGTCGCCTGCTCCGGCGCCTGGCAACCCACGATCCGTTGACCGGCATCGGCAATCGCAGACTCATGCAACACCGGCTTGAACAGGTCGTTGCACAGGCCCGGACAGATCAACGCCACTGCACTCTCGTCGTACTCGATCTGGATCACTTCAAGCAGATCAACGACGCTCACGGACACGAGGCCGGCGACCAGACGCTGTGCCGCTTTGCCCGGCAACTGGAGGACTCGATGCGCGAAGGCGACGAACTCTACCGCATGGGCGGCGAGGAGTTCGTCATGCTGCTGCGCGACATGAGCCTCGACGCTGCCCGTAAGGCCGTGCCCCGACTGCACGAACGCCTGAGCGGCTGCGTGCAGGGGCCGGACGGTCCAATCCATTTTTCCGCCGGGGCAGCCACCCACAGAGAAGGCGAGAGCTGGTCGCGCTGGCTGGCGCGTGCCGACCAGGCCCTCTACGAAGCGAAACGTTCGGGACGCAACTCGCTGATCGTGGCCGAGTAGTCCCCGGATTCAGCGGCTTTCGATACCGCCCTCGGTCGCCACCAGGACCACGTCGGCACGCCGATGGGCAAACAGTCCGCAGGTGACCACGCCGGGCAGCTGGTTGATCGTCGTTTCCATCTTCAGCGGATCGATCAGGTCGAGATTGTGGACGTCCAGGATCAGGTTGCCGTTGTCGGTGACGAAATCCTCGCGCAGCGTGGGCTGACCGCCCAGGCGCGTGAGCTGGCGCGAGATCCAGGCGCGGGCCATGGGAATGACTTCCACCGGCAGCGGAAACTCGCCCAGCAGCTTGACGCACTTGGACTGGTCGACGATGCAGACGAACTTCCGACTGGCCGCGGCAATGATCTTTTCCCGCGTCAACGCGCCACCGCCGCCCTTGATCAGGCGCCGGTGCGGGTCCACCTCGTCGGCGCCGTCGATGTAGAGGGACAGGTCACCGGTGTGATTGAGGTCCATGACCTTCACACCGATTTCTTCGAGTCTTCGGGTGGTGTCTTCGGAGGACGACACCGCCGCCTCGAGACGCTTGCCGGACGCGGCCAGCTCGTCGATGAAGGCGTTGACGGTGCTGCCGGTGCCCACGCCGAGCAACATGCCGTCTTCCACGTACTCGAGTGCGGCCCGGGCCACCTCGATCTTGAGTCTTTGCTGGCTCATTCGTTTTCCATACCCACGATGTAATCGAAATGCTCGGCCGCAACCGGCATCACCGAAAGACGGTTGCCGCGCTTGATCAACTGCAGCCCCTCGAGAGCATCGGCATGATCCTTGATCTCCTGCAACGGGACCGGACGCTTGAGATGACGCACGTATTTGACATCCACCAGGATCCAGCGCGGATCGTCCGGATCGCTCTTGGGATCGAAGTACTTCGAATCGGGATCGAACTGGGTCGGATCCGGATAAGGCTTGCTGGCCACCTCGGCGATACCGACCACGCCCGGCGGCTTGCAGTTGGAGTGATAGAACAGAATCCGGTCGCCGACCTTCATCTCGTCGCGCATGAAATTGCGTGCCTGGTAGTTACGCACACCGTCCCACGGCTCGGTCTGCTTCGGCCGCGCCTTCAGGTCGTCGATTCCGAAAACATCGGGCTCGGATTTCATCAGCCAGTGGTTCAAGTCAGTGCCTCCGTTCGCTTGAGCATGTCAGCCGGGGAGTTTAGCAAGAGCGTTAAAAGGTGAAAGGTAAAAGGTGAAAGGTAAAAGGGAAAAGACTGGGCTGATAAGTCGGGGTTCGGGGGGGTAGTGGCAGGGCCATGCCATTGGCCACCCAGGCATATCGAGGCCAACAGCCCCCGCCCTCCTTTCACCTTTCACCTTTCACCTTTCACCTTTCACCTTTCACCTTTCACCTTTCACCTTTCACCTTTTGCCGCAGTCATTCCCTAAACATCCTCACCCCGCGATCGGTCACCACCGCGTCCAGCGGCACGTCCCAGCTCTGGGCCGGAAGGCTGTCGATTTCCTGCAGGGCGTAGGCGGTGCCGACCAGCAAGGGGCCGGAATCGGGTTGTTCGAGACGGAAATCGAAGGTGCGGTCGTAGAATCCCGCGCCCATGCCCAGCCGGGTACCGGCGGCCGAAAAGGCAACCAGAGGCATCAGCACCAGCTCCAGGCGCTCGGGCGGGCATTCACTGCCCTCGACCGGCTCGGGAATGCCGAAGCGATTGGGTTCCATTCGGGAAGCGGGCGTCCAGCGGATGAAGTGCATGCGGTTGTCGTTGACCACCGGCAGATGAATTCGCCGGCCGGCCTGGTGCAGGGCCTCGAGAGCCGGCGTCAGGTCGGGTTCGCCGTTGAAGGCGATGAATGCGGCCAGGCGCACGCAATCGCGCTCGTCGAGCAGTCGCAACAGGTGGGCACAGATCTGCTGGTCCAGGCGCCGGCGTTGGCGCCCATTCAGCCGCTGGCGCTCGGCGACCAGCCTGGCGCGCAGCTCGGTCTTGAACTCATCCTTGCGGGGTGAAGATTCCATCATGCCGCAGGATAGCGCATCGGGGGACCACAGGCTGGATCAGAAAAGAAAACGGCGCTCTCCGCCTGTGCCGCTGCGGGTCGGTGACCTTGAACCAAAGGTTCAGGTGGGTCGGCTCTTCCAGCCTTCAGGCGATTCGCTCGGATGAGCGAATATGCACACCAGCCGGAAAGTCGCCATCCCAAGGTCGGAAAGTAGGGACAAGGCATATTGCGATCC
>SLIA01000056.1 GCA_007135935.1 Wenzhouxiangella sp. | reverse complement strand
GCGCTCGATGGATGTTTTGCGTGACACGTCTAAAACCTCGGGTTGCTATTGCTTACCAGCGGTAATGGGCGAAGGCCTTGTTGGCTTCGGCCATCCGGTGGGTATCTTCACGTTTCTTGACGGCTGCCCCGCGCTCTTCCATGGCGTCGAGCAGCTCGCCGGCCAGCCGGCGCGGCATGGTGTTCTCGCCCCGCTTGCGCGCGGACTCGATCAACCAGCGCATGGCCAGGGCATGCTGGCGCTTCGGCCGAACCTCGACCGGAACCTGGTAGGTCGCACCACCGACCCGGCGGGACTTGACCTCGACGGCCGGCGCGACGTTGTCGAGCGCCTGCTCGACCGCGGCCAGCGGCTCGCCGTGACCCTTGGCTTCCATCTCTTCGATGGCACCGTAGACGATGCGCTCGGCGACGGACTTCTTGCCGTCTTGCATCACCATGTTGATGAAGCGCGCGATCATCTCGCTGCCGAACTTCGGGTCGGGCAGGATGTCGCGTTCAAAATTCGAATGCTTGCGGGACATGATTATCGAATCCGTCAGTTCTTCGGACGCTTGGCGCCGTACTTGGAACGAGCCTGGCGGCGATCGGAAACGCCAGCCGTATCGAGACTGCCGCGAACGGTGTGATAGCGCACACCCGGCAGGTCCTTGACACGACCACCGCGGATCAGCACGACCGAGTGCTCCTGCAGGTTATGACCTTCACCACCGATGTAGCTGGTGACCTCGTAACCATTGGTCAAACGCACACGAGCCACCTTGCGCAGAGCCGAGTTCGGCTTCTTGGGCGTGGTCGTGTAGACGCGCGTGCATACGCCGCGCTTTTGCGGAGACGCCTCGAGCGCCGGCACGTTTGATTTGTACTGCTTGGCCCGCCTCGGCTTGCGAACCAACTGATTGATCGTCGCCATAGTCTTTTTGGTATCTCAAGAAAACAAACGACAGACCGCTTAAGACCGGTCTGCCGAAGAACGAGAATTCTAAAGGGTCCGTTTGAGCCTGTCAAGCGGCATTAGGAATGCCGTGCGAGATTGGCTGGCATTCGCCGCCCGCCGACGGTGGTTAGTTGCAAGTTGTCAGTTCCAAGTTGCAAGTCGACTCCGGTTGTGATGGGTCAACGGCCATTCGGCCTGCCCCGCTCGCCCGGCGGAGCTACCCCACCAATTCTGGCAGTTGCCGACTTACAACTAGCAACTGACAACTAACCCGCCGCGAGGGCGCCGGCGTCCGACGCCCCAGCAGGGCCAGCCGAAGACTAATCGTCCCCGGCCGATTCCTCGGCCCGTGCCTCTTCGGCCTCGTTGTCGGAGGCCTTGAGCAGGGCGGCCAGTTCGGCATCGGCCTCTTCGTGGCGGCGTTCGCGCCGGCGTTGAGCGGCGACCCGGCCGGTACCAGCGGGAATCAGGCGCCCGACGATGACGTTCTCCTTGAGGCCACGCAGACTGTCGACCGTTCCGCGCACGGCGGCATCGGTAAGCACACGGGTGGTTTCCTGGAAGGAGGCCGCCGAAATGAACGACTCGGTCGCCAGCGAGGCCTTGGTAATGCCCAGCAGCACGTTCTGCCAGGTCGGCGCAATCTTGCCGGCCTGCTCCAGACGTTCGCACTCTTCGATCAGGCGTGTTGCCTCGACCTGTTCGCCGCGCAGGAAATTGCTGTCGCCGGAATCGAGGATCTCGACCTTTCTGAGCATCTGGCGGATCACCACCTCGATGTGCTTGTCGTTGATCTTCACGCCCTGCAGGCGGTAGACGTCCTGGATTTCCTGGACCAGATAGTCGGCCAGCTTCTCCACGCCAAGCAACCTGAGGATGTCATGCGGGTTCGGCTCGCCGTCAACCACGGTTTCGCCCTTCTCCACGTGCTCGCCTTCGAACACCAGCACCTGGCGCCACTTCGGAATCAACTCCTCGTGCGCCTCGCCATGCTCGTCGGTAATCACCAGGCGCTGCTTGCCCTTGGTTTCCTTGCCGTAACTGACGACACCCGAAGCCTCGGCCAGAATCGCGCCTTCCTTGGGCTTGCGCGCCTCGAACAAGTCGGCCACACGCGGCAGGCCACCGGTGATGTCACGGGTCTTGGACGACTCCTGCGGGATGCGGGCCACAATGTCACCGACCTTGATCTCGTCACCGTCGGCACAGTTGATGACCGCCCCGGCCGGCAGGTAGTACTGGGCCGGCTGTTCGGTACCCGGGATATTGAGCTGCTTGCCGTCCTTGTCGACCAGGCGCACCATCGGACGCAAGTCCTTGCCTTCCGAGCCACGCTTCTTGGGATCGGTGACGACCACGCTGGTCAGCCCGGTGACTTCGTCGACCTCCTCGGTCACGGTCACGCCGGAGATGAAGTCGTGGAAACGGGCAAAACCGGCCAGCTCCGCGACCACCGGATGGGTATGCGGGTCCCAGTTGGCTACGTTCTGACCAACTTCGACCTTGTCGCCCTCGCGCACGCTGACCATGGCGCCATACGGGATCTTGTAACGTTCGCGCTCGCGCCCATGACTGTCGATGACCGACAGCTCACCGGAACGCGACACAGCGACCAGCTTGCCCTCGGTATTTTCGACCGACTTCAGGTTGTACAGGCGAATGCTGCCACCGGACTTGACCTCGATATGGTCGACAGCCACCGAACGCGATGCGGCACCACCGATGTGGAAGGTCCGCATGGTCAGCTGGGTGCCCGGCTCGCCGATGGACTGGGCGGCAATCACGCCAACCGCCTCGCCCTGGTTGACCGTGGCGCCCCGGGCCAGGTCGCGACCGTAGCAGGCCGCGCAGATGCCGTGGCGAGTTTCGCAGGTGATAGCCGAACGCACCAGCACGCGGTCGACACCGGCCGACTCCAGCTCTTCGACCCACTGCTCGTCGAGCAGTGTGCCGCGCTCACAGAACACCTCGTCGCTGTCGGCCAGGTAGATATCCTCGGCCACCACGCGACCAAGGATACGCTCACCCAGCGGCTCGACCACATCGCCACCTTCGACGATGGGCAGCATTTCCAGTCCCTGCTCGGTACCGCAGTCTTCCTCGATGACGACCAGATCCTGGGCCACGTCGACCAGGCGACGGGTCAGGTAACCGGAGTTGGCGGTCTTGAGCGCCGTATCGGCCAGACCCTTACGGGCACCGTGAGTGGAGATGAAGTACTGAAGGACGTTGAGGCCCTCGCGGAAGTTGGCCGTGATCGGTGTTTCGATGATCGAGCCGTCAGGCTTGGCCATCAGGCCGCGCATGCCGGCGAGCTGACGGATCTGGGCCGCCGAGCCTCGGGCGCCGGAGTCGGCCATGATGAAGATCGAGTTCATCGAGTCTTCCTCGACTTCGTTGCCTTCGCTGTCGACCCGGGTCTGCTTGCCGATGCGCTTCATCATCGCGCGCGCGACTTCCTCGTTGGTGCGCGACCAGATGTCGACCACCTTGTTGTAACGCTCGCCGGAAGTCACCACGCCGGAGGCATACTGGTTCTGGATATCCAGCACTTCCCTTTCGGCCCGTTCGAGAATCTCCTTCTTCTCCGGCGGCACCTGCAGATCGTCCAGGCCGATGGATACACCGGCGCGGGTCGAGTAGTGGAAGCCGGCATACATGAGCTGGTCGGCGAAAACCACGGTCTTTTTCAGCCCCAGCTTGCGGTAGCACTCGTCGATGAGCTTCGAGATCTGCTTTTTCTTGAGCACGCCGTTGACCAGCTCGAAAGGCAGGCCTTCGGGGAGAATCTCGCGCAACAGCGCGCGCCCCACCGTGGTCTTGACCCGGCTGATGTGCTCGGTGCGCTCGCCATTCTCGTCAATCTCGACATCGCGCACGCGGCAGGTGATGCCGGCCTGCAGGTCGATCTGGCCATTGCTGTAGGCGCGGTGGACTTCGGCCACGCGCGAGAAGTACATGCCCTCGCCGCGCTTGCCGGCGATCTGCCGGGTCATGTAGTACAGCCCCAGCACAACGTCCTGGGTCGGCACGATGATGGGCTCGCCGTTGGCCGGCGACAGGATGTTGTTGGAGCTCATCATCAGCGCACGCGCTTCAAGCTGGGCTTCCAGCGAAAGCGGCACGTGGACGGCCATCTGGTCGCCGTCGAAGTCGGCGTTGAAGGCGGTACAGACCAGCGGATGCAGCTGGATGGCCTTGCCCTCGATCAGCACCGGCTCGAAGGCCTGGATGCCGAGGCGATGCAGCGTCGGCGCGCGGTTGAGCAGCACCGGGTGCTCGCGGATGACTTCCTCGAGAATGTCCCAGACTTCCGACTCTTCGCGCTCGACGAGCTTCTTGGCCGCCTTGATGGTCATGGCCAGTCCGCGGCGCTGCAGCTTGGAGAAGATGAACGGCTTGAACAGCTCCAGCGCCATCTTCTTGGGCAGGCCGCACTCGTGCAGCTTGAGCGTCGGGCCGACCACGATGACCGAACGGCCGGAGTAGTCGACACGCTTGCCCAGCAGGTTCTGGCGGAAGCGGCCCTGCTTGCCCTTGATCATGTCGGCCAGCGACTTGAGCGGGCGCTTGTTGGTGCCGGTAATCGCCCGGCCGCGACGGCCGTTGTCGAGCAGCGCATCGACCGATTCCTGCAGCATGCGTTTTTCGTTACGCACGATGATGTCGGGCGCGTTGAGCTCGAGCAGGCGCTTCAGGCGGTTGTTGCGGTTGATGACGCGACGATAAAGATCATTGAGATCCGAGGTCGCGAAACGGCCGCCGTCGAGCGGCACCAGCGGCCGCAGATCCGGCGGCAGCACCGGTAGCACCGTCATGATCATGTACTCGGGACGGTTACCCGAGTCGATGAAGGCCTCCATCAGCTTGATGCGCTTGGACAGGCGCTTGATCTTGGTCTCGGAGTTGGTCGCCGCGATCTCTTCGCGAAGCTGGGCCAGCTCGGTGTTGAGATCGATGTTCTTGAGCATGTCGTAGACGGCTTCGGCACCCATCTTGGCGTCGAATTCGTCACCGTACTCCTGCATCGCATCGAGATACTCCTCGTCGGTCAGCAGCTGGCCGCGCTCGAGCATGGTCATGCCCGGATCGAGCACCAGGTAGGACTCGAAATAGAGCACGCGCTCGATGTCGCGCAAGGTCATGTCCAGCATCAGGCCGATCCGGCTCGGCAGTGACTTGAGGAACCAGATATGCGCCACCGGCGAGGCCAGGTCGATGTGACCCATGCGCTCGCGCCTGACCTTGGTCAGCGTGACTTCGGTGCCGCACTTCTCGCATTTCACCCCGCGGTGCTTCATGCGCTTGTACTTGCCGCACAGGCACTCGTAGTCCTTGACCGGACCGAAGATGGCGGCACAGAAGAGGCCTTCGCGCTCGGGCTTGAAGGTACGGTAATTGATCGTCT
>SLIA01000078.1 GCA_007135935.1 Wenzhouxiangella sp. | reverse complement strand
TGCGTCGAGCTCGCCCGCGCCGCCCAGCAGCACGGGACGCGGATCTCCTTCGACCTCAACCACCGCGCCTCCTTCTGGGCCGGCCGCGAGCGGGAACTGCACGAGGCCTTCGGCGAGATCGCCAGCCTGGCCGACGTCCTGATCGGCAACGAGGAGGACTTCCAGCTGTGTCTGGGCGTCGAGGGCCCCGAAGCCGGGGGCGAGAACCTGGCCGAGAAGATCGACGGGTTCAAGGGCATGATCGAGCGCGTCAAGGCCGTCCACCCCAACGTCGCCGTCTTCGCCACGACCCTGCGCGAGGTGGTGCACGCCAACCTGCACCGCTGGGGCGCGATCCTCTCGGAGGGCGATCGCTGGCACGTCGTCGAGCCGCGGGAGATCGCCGTGCTCGACCGCATCGGCGGCGGCGACGGCTTCGTGGGCGGCATGCTCTACGCCATCTTGCGCGGCTGGGAAAGCGAGAAGTGGGTGCAGTTCGGATGGGCCACGGGCGCGCTGGCCACCACCTTCCTGACCGACTACGCCCAGGTCGCGGACGAGGGCCAGGTGTGGAACGCCTGGAAGGGCAACGCGCGGGTGCAGCGGTGAGGGTCCGGCCGCGCGCGGTGTTCCCACGCGGCGCGCCCGCGCCATCGGGCGCGTAGGCTGGCGACCATGACCCAGGGCATCCACCACGTGGCCGTGCGCGTCGCCGACCTCGAGCGCTCCATCTCCTTCTACACGGAGCTGCTCGGCCTCGCAGTTCGCACCCGCGGCGCAGGCACGGGCATCGCCTTCCTGGCGCACCCGAGTGGCGGCTGCGAGCTCGAGCTGATCGCCGGCCGCCAGGACCACCACGCCGGCGACGGGCTCGTGCATCACATCGCGTTTACTGTCGCCGACATCGACGAGGCGTTCGCCCGGTTGAGCGCCGCGGGGGTGGCGCTGCTCGACGACGCGCCGAAGGCGGGCTCGAGCGGACGCCGCCTGTTCTCGTTCCGGGGGCCCGACGGGGAGCGGCTGCAGATAACCGGCCGGTAGCGGGCGCCGAACGCTCACCGCCCCGCGGGCAGGCGCACCTCCGTGATCTTCCAGACCCAGCCGCGCGGGCGCAACACGAACTCGGTCGCGTCGCTACCGTCGTCGGTGGGCACCCGCAGGACGAACGCCGGCGGCCACGCGTAGCGCGTGGTGGCGCGGGCGAAGGTCTCGGGCACGGTGTTGCGTCCGATGGCGCCGCCCAGCAGCGGGCGCAACGGCACGCCGCCCAGCAGCTGCAGGATCCCCTCCGGCGAGGCCACCAACTCGGCGACCGTCGTGCCCACCAGCGTCCCGACGGCCACGCCGAACGCCTGGGCCAGCGTGGTCGCCATGCGCTCCAGCGGGCCGGCTTCCGGGCGCGTCATCGGCGCGGCCGCGCGCGGGCCGAGGTCCTCGAGCAGCGCCTGGCGGACGCTCGCGAAGTCGACGTGGTACGCGAGCGCCACCACGTCGTCGGCGCTCGCCGCCCGCTCGATCGCGGCCAGCGCGAGCCGCGGCGCGGCGACGCCGTAGTAGAGGGCGGCGGCCAACGCGAGGCCGGCCAGCAGGTACGGGAGTCTGCGCATCTTGCCTCCACGCCTGCATCGCGTGCCTTCCTCTCGGGCCGCCGGAGTTGCACGCGGGCGTGACTCGAGCGTAGCGCGGAGGGCGCCACCCGGCCCGGCGACGACACGCGAATCGCAGCGGCCTCCGCGCTACCATGCCGCCATGGAGTTCGCGCGCGCCGTCGCCCTGCTGCGCGATCACATCCCGGGCCTGCTGTTCGTGACCCTCTACGGGTCGCACGCGCGCGGCGACGCGGGGCCGGAGAGCGACGTCGACCTGGCCGTGCTGGCTAGGGGTCCGATCGACCTCTGGACGCTGCTGGGGCTGCAGGCCGACGTGGCGACGCTGCTTGGCGCCGACGTCGACCTCGTCGACCTGTGGACCGCCGACGACGTCCTGCGGGTCCAGGTCATCGAACACGGCCGGGTGCTGTACGAGCGCTCCGCCGACGCGCGGGCCCGCTTCGAGATGCACGCGTTGTCGCGCTACGCCCACCTGAACGAGGAGCGCCGCGCCATCCTGGAGGACGTCGTCCGGCGGGGAAGCGTGTATGGATGACGTCGTCCTCGGCAAGGCCGAGATCATCGAGCGCTGCGTCCGGCGCGTGCGCGAAGTGCACCGAGGCGACCGTGACGCCTTCCTGGCGGAGTTGACGCGGCAGGAGTCCGTGCTCCTGAACCTGCAGCGGGCGTGCGAGGCCGCGATCGGCCTCGGCATGCACCTGGTGCGCGTCGACCGGCTCGGCATCCCCAAGGAGAGCCGCCACGCGTTCGACCTGCTCGAGCGTTCGGGCTTCCTGCCGAACGACCTCGCCAAGTCGTTGCGGGCCATGGTCGGCTTCCGCAACGTCGCCGTGCACGGTTACCGGCGCCTCGACCTGGCGGTGGTCGACGCGATCGTGACGCACCACCTCGACGACCTGCTGGCGTTCGCGAGCCTGGCGCTGCGACGGGACGCCGGGGCGGTTCCTTCATCCTGATCGAGATCGCGTTCGATGCGGGCTGGGCTCTCCGTCGCGCGCCGAGTCGCCGACCACCTCGCGCGGCCGAAGTGGCCTGGACCGGGCCCGAAGCGGTGGAACGGCGGGCGGTGGGGCGCCCGACCCTCCCCAGCGACGCCGCGCTCGGCATGATGGATGGTGAACCGCGTCGGTCCCAGCCGCACGCCACCACGGAGGACGGTGACCCGCTATGCGCCGCGCCCGCCATCTCGCCCTGCTCACCCTGTTGGCGCTGCTCGTGCTGCCCGCCTGCCTCCCCGGGATCATCACGCGCCTGCGCAACGTCCACGGTCAGACGTGGGCCGCCCGCTTCGACGTCGCCGTCGGGCCGACCGGTGGCCCGACCGTCCGCTTCCCCGTCGACCTCACCCTGACCTTCCGTCAGACCGGGGCCGACGTCGCCGCCGACGCGTCGCTGGAGTACGACTCGCCCCTCCTGCGGCTCCAGGTCGACGGTCTGATCGCCCTCACCGGCCGCCTCGGTTTCGACGACCGCCTCGACCTCGAGAGCCGCTCCGGGCTGCTCACCTTCGAGGGCCGCTTCGTGCGCAACCGCCTGATCGGCACGGTCGCCATCGCGGGCGTGGCGCCCGTGGGGAACGTGGCGTTCGTGCGGGTGCGGTGACCGCGGCCGGACGCCCGTCCGGCATCAGGTGACGCTCGAAACGTGGTCTTGAGCGATGGTCGCGCTCGCCTGAGGAGGCAGTCGCATGCCGAGTGCTCGGGCACCGCTTCGTCGACGAGTTCGTCACCGGCCTCGCCGACGCCATCCCGATCGTGTTCATGGGCGCGTTGATGGGCCGCTACCTCGCCACCGACGGGCCGGCAGCGCGCTGCGGCGAGCCGCTCACCGGCGGCCTCGTGCGGGTGCTCGTGCTGCTCGCGGCGGTCTGAACCGTGGGGAGGTTGAGCGCGCAGGCCGCGGGGCTGTTCGACTCGGGGCTCGCGTCCTGGCCGCTCGAGACCGTGGCCTGGACCCTGGCGATGGGCGCCACCATCGGCGTCCTGGTCTGGCTCGTGCGCGATGCCGTGACGCACCTGGCGCCCGCCGCCCGGGCGCTGGCCCTCGGGGTGGGTGCGTTCGGCGTCAGCCGCGCATCCGATGGCGCACGGCGTTTCCCGGCAGGCGTCATGATGCGTCACTTCATGCCGCTACGATGCCACCATGCGGACCACGCTCACGCTGGAAGGCGACCTCGCCGATCGGCTGAGGCAACTCGCCGCCGACGAGGGCATCACGTTCAAGGACGCGGTCAATCGCACGCTGCGAGCGGGCCTCGAAGCCCGCAGCGCGCCTCGACCCACCGCACCCCGGCGCGGCCGATGGCGTTGCGGACCGGCATCGACGTCACCAAGGCGCTCCGCCTGGCCGAAGGTTTCGAGGACGAGGAGATCGTCCTCGAGGTGAGCGCCGGTCGATGACGCTGATCGACGCCAACCTGCTGCTGTCCGCCGTCGACGCCAGCGCGCCCGCGCACGCCGCGGCCCGGGTGTGGCTCGATGCCGAGCTCTCCGAAGCGAAGGCCACCGGCTTCGCCTGGATCGCCCTCCTGGCCTCCTGCGGCTCTCGACCAACCCGCGCAGCTACCGCCATCCGCTCGCGACGGCAGAGGCGCTCGCGCACGTCGAGCGCTGGCTCAGCCAGCCCGGCAGCGTCATCCTCGCGCCCGGCCGTCGACACCTCGCCATCCGCCGCAACCTGCTGGAGCCCCGCGGCACCACGGCCAACCTGACGAGCGACGCGCACCTCGCGGCCATCGCCCTCGAGCACGGCGCCGTGCTCTGCTCGGCCGACCGCGGCTTCGCCCGCTTCGAGGGCCTGCGCTGGTTCGACCCGCTCCGACGCTGACGGCGCAGGGCGCGGCGTGGGCTCGGCCGGCAGGCGCACGACCTCGAGTCGAGCCATCGGGCACGAAGATCCCCATGGGTCGCTTGCCGTTTCCCAGCACACCGGTCCCTACGCGGGAGTGGAGGCCACGAGAGCGTGCCCCGGCCAGCCAAGGTCGAGGCACCGCGAACCCCAGGCTGTGTCGCGACGCCGTCCATCGCGGCCGTTTCCACTTTCCGGAAACCGGAATGACGTATCGTGGCACCATGCTCCGCCCGAGCGACCTCTTCGTGTGCCTCTACCTGAGCACGCGCACCCAGGACCCGCCAGGCTTCGTGGACCTCGCGGAACACCTCGGCATCGGCATCGGCACCGCCCACCGCGCGGTCGCGCGCCTCACGGCCAGCGGACTCCTGCTCCCCTCGCGGATGGTGCATCGTCGTGCGCTGTCGGACGTGCTCGTCCGCGCAGCTAGGCACGTCTACTATGTGAAGCCCGGGGGACTGACGCGCGGGATGCGAACGGCCGATGCCGCCCCGCCGCTCGCGGACACGGTCGCACCCGCTGATCCGCCCCCGGTATGGCCTGATCCTCACGGCGATGCACGCGGCTACGCGATCGAGCCTCTCCACGAGTCGGTGCCTGCCGCCGCGCGACGAGACGCAGACCTCTATGCCCTCCTCGCCCTCGTCGACGCGCTGCGCATCGGCCAGGCCCGGGTCCGGAGCCTGGCCGCGGTCCAGATCCGCGAACGGCTCGAGACGTGACGCCGCTCGAGGCCATCGACCACGTGGCAACTGTGCTTCGCGGACTCTGGGCAGGAGACATGGTCTTCGTAGGCGGTGCCGTCGTCGGCCTACTCCTCACGGATCCCGCTGCACCCGCGCCCCGCTACACCGACGACGTGGACGTGGTGATCGGACCCGTCTCGCGCGTCGCGTTCAACCAGCTGGAAGCGCG
>SLIA01000277.1 GCA_007135935.1 Wenzhouxiangella sp. | reverse complement strand
TGGAGGCATTGCTGTCGCGGTCGGTCAGCGGCTCGATTTCGCCGCTTTCGACATCGGCCAGCCACAGGCTGGAGCGGGTGCGGTCGGTCTGCCGGTCCTGCCAGTGGCGCACGAAGGCCACGTGACTGCCCGAAGGGGCGGGTTGCGGGTCGCTGACGGCCTCGAGCAGAAAGACATCATCGTAGGCCAGTGGCCGGACCTCGGCCGACGCAATTGATGAAAATGCCAGCAGTACCGCAAGAAAAGCGGTCAGAAGAATGCGTTTTGTCACAATTGGTGCTCCGCTTGAGTGGGCTGGGGGGATTCTAGCCCCGAACCGTTCCCCATGTGTGCAGGGGAGCCCGGAGGGTGGCTCTGCTATGCTCGTGTCTTGCCCGCATCCCGCAGCTTCAAACCGAACCGATGACTTCGAGATCCGCTCTGATCCTCGCCCTGGTTCTACCCCTCGTCCTGGCCACGTCGCATCGCGCCGAGGCCTGGAGCAGTCATGGTCATCGTGTCGTCGGCCACCTGGCCGAGTTCGAGCTGACCGACACCGCCCGCGAACAGGTTCGCGAATTGCTGGGCGAGGATCGCAACCTGGGTGATGTGGGTCCGTGGGCCGACTGGGTGCGCGACGACCGGCCGGCCACCGCGCCATTGCACTATATCAATGGCCCGACCGATCGCCTGGTGCCACGCGAGGCCGACTTCGAGCTGGAAGAAGGCAATGTGCACTCGGCCATTCTTGGTTACGCCCGGCAACTGGCCGACACCGACCGCTCTGAACGGGAACGGCGCGAGGCCCTCAAGTTCCTGGTGCATTTCATCGGCGATCTGCACCAGCCCCTGCATGCCGGCTTCGCCGAGGACCGCGGCGGCAACACCATCGCCGCCGTCTACCGGGGAGAGTTGATCAGCCTGCACCGCTACTGGGACCACGACATCCTCGCCCCGCGCATGGCCCGTTTCGATGCCCGCGCCCATGCCGGTTTCCTGCACGGGCAACATGCAGAGCTGTTTGGCGATGCACTCGATGCCGGTAATCCGCGCGACTGGGTCATCGAGGCACGCGGCTACCTGTTTGCCGGCCTCTATCCCATGACGCGTGTCGACGAGCCGGTCGAGGAGATCGACGGCCCCCTTCCCGTGCTCGACGAGGCCTACCGTGCCGTCTGGCTGCCGGTGGCCGAACGCCAGCTCGCCCGTGCCGGCGCCCGGCTGGCCGCCACCTTGAATGCCCTGTTCGAAGACGACAGCTCACCTTTTCGGGCGTCTCCGGTCGAAATGCCTCCAGCGCCTTAGGCGGCGAAAGGGCCGGCTCGGTATCCGAGTTTGTCGTCAAAAGATCACCTTTCTCGTTAATTCCTGTTGAGAGTTGAATCGTTTTCAATGGGAGGAAGGAATCATGTCGAGTTCAATTGGTGGCGTTGGGTCACAATGGAAGAGCACCGGACCAGCCATGGGCAGGAAGTCGGGTAGGTGGGGGATTGGCGTATGCCTGATAGCGATGATGTCTTTGCAATCGTCGGTGCAGGCCGACGGGTTTCCGTTGCCTGAACCGGTCGGTGAGCGTGACGGTGTTCGGCAGGCCGGCATTTACTGGGTTGGGCCGGGTGATGACTGCAATTTTGGCAGTATTCAGACGGCCATCAATGCCACCGCCAACCTGGGTTCGGAATGGACCCAGATCACGGTCCGGGTCGTCGATTCTCAAGGGTTTTATGATGGCACGACCTACGAGATCGTGCCGGGCCAGTTCGAAGCGGTTGAAGATTTCATCATCGTAGGGGGTTACGAGACTTGCGGATCGTCGGCACAGACCGGAAATCGTACCGCGCTGGATGCGCAGGGTAATGGTCCGGTCTTTACCATCAACCATGCGGTGCTGGAGGGTGCGCAGAAGCGCCGGATCACCCTGCGCAACCTGGACATCGGTGGCGGTGTTTCAGAGACCAATGGCGGTGGCATCAACCTGTTTGCCCGCCCGGGCCTGTTTGCCCTTAGGCTCGAGAATGTCCGGGTGATGGGCAATGAGGCAGAAGGCAGTGGCGGCGGTATCTGGGCGCGTGGCTCGGCCCAGGAAATTGTCGATGATCCAGCCGATCCACCCGCACCCTTGCTGTATCTCGATGATCAGTCGGTGGTCATGTTCAACGGCGCCGACGAAGACGGTGGCGGTGTTCACTGTTCCAATGCCTTTCCGTCACTGAACCAGATGATGCAGATGCGGACCGGCAATGCGCTGATCAGCAACAACGGTGCCGGAAGGAACGGTGGCGGCGTCTATCTTGATAATTGTGCTTCCGTTATCCGCGCCGGCGGGCCCTTCGAGTATATCCCGCCATCCAATGTCATCTTCTCCGGCGGCATCGTCAACAACACGGCCGATGAGCGCGGCGGTGGCCTGTATATCACCGGCTCCAACTATGTGAGTATTTCCGGTTCCGGCTCGGACGAGGCGTTTGGCGGCCTGGCCGACAATGCCGCCATGATCGTTTCCAACCAGGCCGTTCGGGGCGGTGGACTGTACGTGACCGGCGAGGATGTCCTGGTCCAGGCATTCGATGCCTTCATCAATGGCAACCTTGCGCTGGAAGATGCCGTGGGCAATGGTGGCCATGGCGGGGCGATCTATATCTCCGAAGAAGCCAGAATGACCGTCAATCTCTGGCCGATCGAGCCGGATACCCATCCCGATACCCCCTGTCCCGGATTCAATCTGCAGTTCGGTACCAATGTGGTCCCCCGCTGCAGCATGCTGACCAACAACCATGCCCAGAGTTCGGGTGGGGTTGCCTTTGTCTGGAATGGCGCCGAGCTCGACATCGTCAACAGCCATGTCATGGATAACTCCACGGATGGACTCAACGGCGTGATTCATACCCGCAATGCCAGTGTTTTCGGGGATGAGCCCCAGGCTCATGCCATCATCGTCAACTCGCTTCTGACCGGCAATTCGACCGGTTCACGCCTGCTCTACGCCGGCTCCGGTTCCCATCTGGAACTGCGCTGGTCCACCGTGGCGGGCAATGACCTGGATGCCGGGAACCACGTGGCCCGGGTGTTTTCCGCTGACGGCCAGTCGGCCCGGCTGGACCTGGATGCCAGTGTCATCTGGGAACCGGGAACCACGCTTGTCAGCCAGGACGGTGCCGGCAGCACGGTCGCCGAGGCTTACTGCCTGATCGGCCATGAAGGCAATCCCGGCCTGAGTTTCTCAAGTTACTACAGCATGATCGATCCCGAGTTTGCCTCGCCGGACAATGGCAATTACCGCCCGGGTCCGACCTCTCCCGTGATCAATTACTGCAATGTGCTGGCCGACCCGCCGGATCGTGATCTCGATTTCCGTTTCCGTGGCATAGGCTGGCCGGGTGATTTCACCGAGCCGCCCAACCCGGCCCCGGGCGGCATTTACGATATCGGTGCTTACGTCAAGATGCCCGACGGTATCTTCTCCGACGCCTTCGAGGCACCTTGAGGCGAGGAAACGCAAGGCCGGCCACTGGTAGTGGCCGGCCCTTTCGGGCCGATCCGCATCTGACGAGAAACTGAGCGAAAATGAGCGCTGGTTAGAAGAGAGGGCGCACCATGTACAACCTTCCCTGGTTCCGGGAACGCGATGAGCAGGCCATCATTGCCTTCATCGAGCGCTATCCATTCGCGTTCCTGAGTGGATGTGACGCCAACGCCAAGCCGGTCGCCACCCAGGCACCGCTGTTCATCGAGAGCAGAGAGGGTCGCTGGGTGTTGAGTGGCCACATCATGAAGGAAACCGATCACCACAAGGCATTTCTGCACAACGACAATGTCCTTGTCGTATTCAACGGCCCGCACACCTATGTCAGTGCCACGTGGTACAGCGATCCCCGCGTAGCCTCGACCTGGAACTATATGAGTGTGCACGCACGCGGCAATATTCGATTCCTGGACCGGGAGGGGTTGGAAGCCACCCTCCGAAAAAGCACATTGCATTTCGAGAACGACGACGAGCAGTCACCGACCGTCTTTGACAATCTTCCGTCTGCTTTCAGGCAAAAGGTAATGCATGCCATTGTCGGCTTCGAAATCGAGGTAAGCGCACTCGATACGGTGTTCAAGTTGAGCCAGGACAAGGATGCCGAAAGCATCCGAGGCGTCATCAACCAGCTCAAGCGCGGCGACGAAGACGCCCGTCGCATCGCCGCCGAAATGGAGAAGCGCTTCACCTGAGCAGGCTGCTTGATCTGCATGGATGTGCCTGGCGGTTCGCATCCTGCTTTTGCGTTTCCCTTGGCGTGGGCGAATGACTCCGTTCAACGTCATGGTGACATGCAAGGAGAGGAGTTCATGCCGAGAATCTGGATTGTCGTAACGGCTCTGATGCTGCAGGGGGTAGTTGCACACGGCCAGCAAATGGAGCGTGCCGCGGTCGATGATGGTGAGATCGAGTATGAAGTGCAGGGGTCAGGCGAGCCGGTCTTGCTGATTCATGGCGCTCACATCGCCGACGCCTTCGCCCCGTTGATGGATCAGTCCGCACTCGAGGATTATCAGTTGATCCGCTATCGTCGGCGCGGCTATGCCGGCAGTGCGCCGGCAGGCGGTCCACC
This sequence comes from Wenzhouxiangella sp., assembly GCA_007135935.1. Taxonomy (GTDB): domain Bacteria; phylum Pseudomonadota; class Gammaproteobacteria; order Xanthomonadales; family Wenzhouxiangellaceae; genus Wenzhouxiangella. Next base: position 14,058 of record SLIA01000277.1, on the reverse strand, counting down.
GGAAGACTTCCTCCGGCAGGCCGCTGCCGATGCTGCTGCACTACTGGACCACCTCGACATCGATCGTGCCCACATCGCCGGACATTCCTCAGGCGGCGTGATCGGACTGCAACTGGCCATGGATCATCCCGACCGGGTTGGTTCACTGATGCTGCTCGAACCGGCTTTGATGACGGTGCCCAGTGGCGAGCAGTTTGGCGAGAAACTGCAGCCGAGTTTCGATTACTACGAGGCGGGTGATCCGACTGCAGCAGTCGACTCCTTCATGACCGTGGTGGCCGGTGATCAGTGGCGCGACTTCGCTTCGGCATCGATGCCGGGCGCGGTCGAGCAGGCAAACGCCGATGCGGCGACCTTTTTCGAACTTGAAGCGCCGGCCGTGATGGCGTGGCGTCGCGACGAGGCGGTACTGGATGCATTTGACCGCCCGGTGCTTTATCTCTGGGGTAGCGAATCCGGCAAGGTCATTGGTGTCGAGGCGGCCTATCGTGAAGGCAGGGATCTGGTGAAGGACTGGTTCCCCCAGACACATGAGCACCATATCGAGAACATCAACCACGCACTGCAGATGCAGGATGCGCAGGCCGTGGCCGAGGGCATGGCGGCCTTTCTCCGGGCCAACTCGCTGCCATGACACCGGTGCCGGGCACTACCTCTCCCGCAGCAGCCGGGTTGCTTCGCGTGTCGTGCCGGCATTGTCGGCCGCACCCTCGGCCCCGGTCAGTTGTTCGCGCATCTCGGCGGTGGTGGCCTCGCCGATGGTCCAGCCCAGCGGGATGGTGCGCTGGCGTTGGCACAGGCGGTAGTGCCAAAGCCGGTCTTCGGCGCGGGCCTGAATCCGCTCACCCAGTTCCTCGCGAGCGTATTGGCCGCGGGCGTCGCGGGTGGCGAGCAGGGCGGTGGCCGGGGCGCGCAGTTCGCCCTGTGTGCTGATCGTCTCGGGCGGCTTCAGGTCCGGGCACTGGTCGTTGCCGTCAGGCGCGAAGGGCGCCACGTTCGGATCGTTGCTGATGTGGATGACCGATACGTCCGAGTCCTCGCCCGGTCCGGCTCGGAAGCGTTCGATGACATGGGCCACTGATGTCGTGGCCGAGTTCTCGAAATAGCCGCCGTCGACCACCTGCCCAAGCACGTCGACCTGATTATCGTTACGTCGCCGCACCGTGCCGGCCGGGCTGACCAGCGTGAAGCGCGCGCTGTTGTGCACGGCGCTGAAAACCGGCAGCTCGGCTGGCAGCCACTCGGCGCCGTCCACGCTGCCGGGAAACGGCATCTCCCCCAGTGTCGAGAAAGGATGCTGTATCAGGCGCCGGCCATCGTTGACGATGGTGGTATTGAGCAGCAAGGCCGGGAGTGTCCGATCGTCACGACCGAAGGCGGTTTGCGCCAGCGGCATGGCCAGACCCGGTCGCGTCTGATCGTTGGTCAGCCGCTTTCCGAACCCCTTGACCCAGGCATCTTCCAGCGCCTGGCCACGATCGGTAAACAGCCGCCCCGGCAACACCCGTTGCAGCAGATCGGCACCGAACATCGAGCCGAGCACGGGGGCGAGAAAATCATCCTGCATGAAGCCGACCAGCGCTTCGGTATCGATAGTCCCGTCGGATTCGCGCCAGTGCACGGCGAAAGTCGCCAGGCCCAGGCTGCCGCCGGACACCCCGCTGGCCGCCAGCGTGCAATGCCACAGCCGACCATCGCTGGCCGCATCCAGTTCGGCCAGCACCAGCACCGTCCACATGGCTGCGCGTATGCCGCCGCCCTCGCTGGAGATGAACCAGGCTCGATCGCCGCATTCCGCCTGCCGCTGGTCATCCCACCAATGGGACATGAAGGCTTCCAGCGACGGCCTGCCGTCGGCCTCGTAGTGCAGTCCCCGTGGCGGATCCTGGGTGGAGCGGTGCTCGGCGTCCAGGCGCACGGCATGGTTGTCATTGAGCCCCAGTGTCGTCCACAGCACACCGAGCAGCACCACCAGCGTGATCAGCGGCACCCGGTGACGGGTACACAAGTGAATCGGCACGGTACTCATCATCACCAGCCAGGCCATGCCGCCGAGAATGAGCGCCAGCGGGCCGAAGCCGGTCAGCCATTCGGGAAACAGGGCGCCGATCAGTCCGCCGGCGATACCGGCGACCAGTGCGAAATAATGCACGAAGCGGACCCGTCCCAGCTCGCGCCAGCCGGCCAGAACGCCGGTCTGTGGCCCGGCTTCGATGGTCACGCCCAGCTTGCGCAGTATTTTTCGTCGGCCCATGGCCAGCGCGATTAGCGCCGTCGCAAGCAGCAAGTAAGCCACGCCCCAGAACAGGTGCACGCGCCCGCCGCCGGGTGGGACGGTCCAGAAGTAGATCAAGCCCATTGTCAGCGGTACCGCGGCAATCAGAACCCGCGGCAGCCAGACGCCCAGACGCCGCTTGACGCGATGATCGTAATGGCGCTTCGGGTAGCGAAAGCGAAACAGGGTGCGGGCCGAATACCAGGCCACCACCGAGAAGCCGGCGGCAAATGCCCAGGCCCAGAAGGGCTCGAATGGCCCGGCATCGTCGCTGATCGAGATCTCGAACAGCTCGTGGACCTGCGGCACGACAAGCACCATCACCACGCCGATCAGCACCGCCAGCACCGGCACGCGGACCAGCATCAGCAGGTCCAGCGCATTGACCATCCAGCGCCAGATCCGGCAGATCCTCAGCCCAAGTCGCTGCAAGCGTCTTTCCAAGCGCTGAACCATCCCTGTACTCCCATGGCCGAGCTGACCGGTTTGTCCCCACCTGCATCATGCCGCGTTCACCTCGATGACTTCAAGCCGGCCGCAGGCAGTCGGGTAGTATTGCCTGATACGCAGTGGTCAGAAAAAGCCAACCGGAAAGGCAGTGCAGTATTTGCTAACGATAACGATCAGCATGGCCCGACAGGAGAGGCGCCTTGGGCCTGTTGCATAGTCTGTTCAAACAGATGCTTTCATCGATGCGCGACCTCGCGCCGGTCGTGATCGTCTTCAGTCTTTTCCAGTTGCTGGTCATTCGCCAACCCCTGCCGCCGCATGTCGGCGTGGCCGAGCTGATCATCGGCCTGATCAGCGTCCTGCTTGGCCTGACCCTGTTCGTCAAGGGCCTCGAGATCGGGCTGTTTCCGGTCGGCGAGAACCTGGCTCATGCCTTTGCCCGCAAGGCTTCGGTGTTCTGGCTGATCCTGTTTGCCTTCTCTCTCGGGTTCGGAACCACCATTGCCGAGCCGGCGCTGACCGCCGTGGCGGGCAAGGCGGGAGTGGTCATGTCGGATGCGGCCCTGATTGCACCGGAGCTCGAAGCGCAGCGCCAGTTTGCCATCACCCTGCGCATCGTCGTCGCGCTGTCGGTGGGCAGTGCCGTGGTCCTGGGCGTGTTGCGCATTCTCAGGGGCTGGCCCCTGCATTACCTGATCATCGCCGGTTACGCGCTGGTGCTGGTGCTGACCGGCTTCGCGCCTGACGAGATTGTCGGCATTGCCTATGACTCCGGCGGGGTGACGACCTCGACCATCACCGTGCCGCTGGTCGCAGCACTCGGCGTGGGTCTGGCCACGGCCATCAAGGGGCGCAACCCCATGCTCGACGGCTTCGGCCTGATCGCGTTTGCCTCGGTCATGCCGATCATCTTCGTGCTGGTGTTCGGACTGATCGGATTCGGGGGTGGGGCATGAACGAGGCCCTGACCATCCTGCGAACCACGCTGTTCGACCTGATGCCGATCCTGGCGGTGATCTTCGGCTTTCAGTATCTGATCATCCGCAAGCCGGTTCCCCATCTCGGGCGCAATCTGATCGGCCTGGTGCTGGTGTTCCTGGGCCTGGCGCTGTTTCTGTTCGGGCTGGAAACCGCCCTGTTTCCGCTGGGCGCGGTCATGGCCGAACAACTCACCAGCTCGGAATTCCTGCCCACGCTGGCCGGAGAGGTGGAGCGTCACTGGTCTCATTATTACTGGGTCTACCTGTTCGCCTTCGCGATCGGTGCCAGCACCACCATTGCCGAGCCGGCGTTGATTGCCGTGTCGCTCAAGGCCGGCAAGGTCTCCGGCGGCACCATCGACCCGTTCGTGTTGCGCGTGGCCGTGGCCATCGGCATGGCCTTCGGCATTACCCTGGGAAGCTGGCGCATCGTCACCGGCACACCGCTGCATTACCTGGTCATCGGCGCCTACCTGCTGGTCATCATCCAGACCTTGCGCTCACCGAAATTCATCATCCCGCTGGCCTTCGACTCCGGCGGGGTGACGACCTCGACCATTACCGTGCCGATCATCACCGCACTGGGCCTGAGCCTGGCCGGCGCCATACCCGGCCGCAGCCCGGTGCTGGACGGCTTCGGCATGATTGCCCTGGCCTGCCTGTTCCCGATCATCACGGTCATGGCCTATGCCCAGATCGCCGAATGGCGTCAGCGCCGGATCAGGGCACGACAGGAATCGCCGCCGGTACGAACCGGCCACAACCGAGGAGACAAGCCATGGAACTCAAGCTGATCGTTGCCTTCGTGGAGCCGGATCGAACCGAGGAACTGCTGGCCGAGGCGCGCAAGGTGGGGGCCAGCGGTGCCACGGTCATGAGCCATGCCCGGGGAGAGGGGCGGAACACGGTCAAGGGCATCTTCGGCCTGGAAATCGCGGCCCAGCGCGATGTGCTACTGATGCTGGTCGAGCCATCCCGTGCCGACCGGGTGCTCAGGCGGCTGGCCGAGGTCGGGGAATTCGACGACCGTCCGGGCACCGGTATCGCCCTCAAGCTCGACGTCGAAGACGCACTGGGTGTTCGCGATCAGATGGCCGATGTGCTCAAGCGTATGGATGAGCCGCCTGTTTCGGATTCGTGATGACCGGTTGCCGTCGTCAGCCTGTCAGCCCTGCTCCTGCAGTGCCTTGATGTGATCGCCCAGACCGGTGGTGCGGCTGACATCGAGTTCCAGCGCCACCCCGGTGTGCTTGCTTTCGTCGAGCTCGCCGGCGACGGTGATCGCATCCATTACCGCGGCTGATCGACTGGCTTCGACCAGGTACAACAGGATATTGCGTGCCCCGAGATACTCGAGGCCAAAGAAGGTCAGGTGACGGTGCAGCCCCTGGCCACGAGCCTGGGGAATGATCGTCGCCCCGGAAGCCCCAGCGGCACGGGCCGCTTCCATGACAGCCTCGACCTTCTGGTCATCGATCATGGCCATGATCAGCTTGAATTCCATCCTCGAACTCCATCCGGCTGCGGCAGGAACAGTATCTTGCCTTTCGATCCAAACAGTAATCAAGTCTTTTCGTTCAGCTCGGCTTTCAGGTAGTCGATCATCAATCGCAGCTTGGGAGGCACATGGCGGCGGGAGGGGTAGAGCGCGTGAATGCCCAGTTCGCCGGCGTGATGATCGGGCAGTAGCTCGACCAGTCGGCCGCTTTGCAAATCGTCTCCAACCAGGAAGCTGGGTTGCAGAACAATGCAGTGATGCGCGAGCGCACCGGCTCGGCAGGTGTCCCCGTTGTTGGAATGCAGTCTTGGTCGCAGTCGGACACTGACCTCGCCATCCGGGCCGGTGAAGCGCCATTCGTCGCCCAGCGCGAAGTAACTGTAGGACCAGATGACATGATCGGCCAGGTCGGCCGGTTTCTCAGGGGCGCCGTGTCGATAAAGGTATTCCGGGGAGGCGCACAGCACCATCCGCGTGGTCGCCAGGCGACGGGCAATCAGCACAGAATCGGGCAGGCGCCCGATGCGGATGGCCAGGTCGTAGCCCTCCTCGACCAGATCGACGGTGCGGTCGGCCAGGGTGATGTCGAGCTGCAGTCGCGGATGTCGCTCGAGAAAGCCGCCCCACAGACCGGACAAGTGACTGACCCCGAAACTCACCGGCGCGTTGATTCGGAGCTTGCCGATGGCCTCGGCACTGCGTTCGGTAATCTCGGCTTCCGCGTCGGCCAGGTCTTCGAGCACGGCTCGCGCGCGTTCGAGAAAGATCTCGCCCTCGCCGGTCAGCGAAAGCCGGCGCGTCGTTCGATGCAGCAGGCGCACCCCCAGCCGCGATTCCAGCCCCGCCAGTTGCCGCGAAACCGCCGCCGTGGACAGCCCCAGCGTCTCGGCGGCGCTCACGAAACTGCCGGACTCGACAACCGCAGTGAACACCCGCATTTCGTGGAATCGATCCATTGTTGCAATATAAGAAATAGTCAATCAACTAGCAAGATGTTTATCTTGAAAGGTGCAACTCATAGCATGGTGGTTACCTCGGGCAGTGCCCCGAATCCACATTTGATTGAAGGAGACCATCATGAGCAACACCATCATCCAACGAGTAATCGACACCCGCGCCGGCTGGGGTCCGCTGGTTCTGCGCATTGCCGCCGGCATCATCTTTGCCGCCCACGGCGCCCAGAAGCTGTTTGGCTGGTTTGGTGGGCACGGCCTGGAAGGCACGGCCGGCTGGATGGCCTCGATCGGTCTGGAACCCGGCCTGCCGATGGCCCTGCTCGCCGGTGGTGCGGAATTCTTCGGCGGCCTGGCCCTGATCATCGGTGTCCTGGTGCGACCGGCCGCGCTGGCCCTGGCCTTCACCATGTTCGTGGCGATCTTCGCCGTGCACTGGCCCAATGGCCTGTTCATGGCCAACGACGGCTACGAGTTCGCGCTGTCGCTGTTGGCCATCAGCATCGCATTGCTCATCAGCGGCGGCGGCAAGGGATCAGTGGACCGGGCGTTGGCCACCCGCGCACAGGCATAGGTCATTTCCCTCACTCATCAGCAACAGGCCGGGCCGGATTTTCGGCCCCGGCGAGGAGCAGCCCCATCATGAACACGCAACCCACACTGTTCGTATCTCACGGTGCGCCGACTTTCGCGCTGGAGCCAGGCGAGATCGGCCGGACGCTCAAGCACCTTGGGCAGCAACTGTTGCCCTTGAATGCCGTGGTCGTGATCTCGCCGCACTGGATGACCGACCAGGTGCGAGTCACCGCCAGTGCGAAGCCGCCCACCATCCACGACTTTCGCGGATTTGATCCGGCGCTTTACGATATCGAGTACCCGGCGCAAGGGCATCCCGACCTGGCCCGGCAGGTCGTCGAACAATTGAAAAGCAGCGGCTGGAGTTCCAGCCTGGACGACCAGCGCGGCCTGGATCACGGCGCCTGGGTGCCGCTGTTGCACTTGCTGCCAGATGCACGGGTGCCGGTCATCCAGGTCTCCCTTCCGGCCGCTCTAGATGCCAGCGGTGCCTGGCAACTGGGCCGGGCCTTGAAGTCGCTGACCGGGCAGGGCGTACTGATCGTCGGCTCAGGCAGTCTCACGCACAATCTGCATGAAGTGTTCCAGGGCGCGGAAGACAGTGCCTATGCCGTGGAGTTCGCGCACTGGATTCGCGACGCCGTCCGTGCCGGAGATGCACAACGTCTGCTAAGCTCTCTCGACATCGCCCCGGCCGCAAAGCGTGCCCATCCCACGCCCGAGCATTACTGGCCGCTGCTCGTGGCCGCCGGTGCCGGCCGGCTCGAACCGGCAGCCGTGCTTGAAGGCGGAATGCGCTACGAGGTGCTGGCCATGGATGCTTTCGTGTTCGGGCGCGGTGTGAGCGGCAGGGTCAGCGACAACAGCCAGGCCGACAGCAGCATGAAGGCGGCGACCGACAGGCAGCCGACGATGCCCAGCCATTGATAGCTCAGGCCGGACAGCAGGCATCCGAGCAGGCGGCCGGCCGCATTGGCCATGTAGTAGAAGCCCACGTCCATGGTCACCGAGTCGCCCTCGCTGTAGGCGAGGATGAGATAGGAATGCAGCGAGGAATTGACGGCGAAGACCAGCCCGAACAGCGCCAGGCCCGAGACCAGCACCACCTCGGCGGCCTGACTGGGCGTTGCCACGGCGGCTGCACCCAGCAACACATCCCAGGGCGTGACCCATGCCAGCGTGGCCATGATGATCAGCGGCAGCAGGGCCAGCACGAACGCCCAGCGCCGCTGTGCCGGGACCTCGGTGGCCAGACCGTCTGACGATCGCCTCACCAGCCGGGGCGCCAGCGCCTGGACGGCGCCATAACCGATCACCCACAGGGCAAGAAACGTCGATACCCCCACGAAGCTCCAGCCGCACACCTCGTAGAGAAAGATGGGCACGCCGACCACGAACCACACATCGCGCGCGCCGAACAGGCACACACGCGCAGCCGACAGCCGGTTGATGGCCTTGCTCTTGGCCAGCAGCGCGGTGAGCGCGGGTTTTACCTTCGCCCGCCCCATGCCCCGGGGCAGCGTCAGGGCGGTGGCGATCAGGATCAGTCCCAGCAGGCCGGCCAGCAACCACAGCCCGGCCTGGAAACCCAGGGTCGCCAGCAGCAGGCCGCCGACGAAAAAGCCCGCACCCTTCATGGCATTCTTCGAACCGGTCAACAGCGCCACCCAGCGGAACAGGGCACCGTCGGTATTGGATGTGACCAGCACCTTGACCGCGCTCTTGGCGCTCATCTTGGTCAGGTCCTTGGCCACGCCGGCCAGCCCCTGCACCACGACTGCATAAGTAACCGCAAGCGCCGCCGTCCAGTCCGGATCCAGCAGGGACAGCGCGGCCAGCGCGCCGACCTGCAGGCTCAGGCCGGCATACAGCGTCGACTGCAGGCCGAAGCGGGCCGCGATCCAGCCGGCCATCAGGTTGGTGACCACGCCCATCGCCTCGTAGAGCACGAACAGCAAGGCGATCTCGAAGGGCGTGAATCCCAGCGTATGGAAGTGCAGCAGCACCAGCATGCGCAGTGCGCCGTCGGTGATCGTCTGGCCCCAGTAGGCCCCGGTGACCAGCAGGTAGCTGCGGACGTTCATTTCCATGATTCAGTCGCGCAGTGTCGCGGCAACCTTCGCCGCCAGTTCGACCAGGCGACAGGCATAACCCATCTCGTTGTCGTACCAGGCGAAAACCTTCACCTGGGTGCCATCGACCACCAGTGTCGACGGCGCATCGACAATGGCAGAGCGGGTATCGCCACGAAAGTCCACCGACACCAGTGGCCGTCTCTCGACACCCAGGATGCCGGCCAGCGGTCCCTCGGCCGCAGTCTCGAGCAGCCCGTTGACCTCTTCGACGGTGGTGGGTTGCTCGACTTCGAACACGCAGTCGGTCAGCGAGGCATTCAACAGCGGCACGCGCACCGCGTGGCCGTCGAGACAACCGGCCAGCTCGGGGAAGATCAGGCCGATGGCCGTGGCCGAACCCGTCGTGGTGGGAATCAGCGACGTCAGTGCCGAGCGCGCCCGGCGCAGATCCTTGTGCGGCTTGTCGACGACGACCTGGGTGTTGGTCACATCATGAATGGTAGTGATCACGCCATGGCGGATACCCAGCGCGCGATGAATGGGGGCGACCACCGGCGCCAGGCAGTTGGTCGTGCAACTGGCCGCCGTGACGATGCGATGGCGTTCGGGATCCCAGCTCGATTCATTGATGCCCATGACGATGTTCGGCACACCGCCGTCCTTGACCGGGGCAGCCACCACCACCGCACGCGCGCCGCCGCTCAGATGGGGCTCGAGCAGGGCGTGCTTGACGAAGCGACCGGAGCTCTCGATGACCAGGTCGACACCGAGTTCGCCCCAGGGAATCTTCCCCGGCTCGTCGTACTCGCTGAAGCCGATTCGGCGACCATCGACAACAATGGCATCGGCTTCGCTGCAAATGTCTGCCGGCCAGCGCCCCTGCACGCTGTCGAACTCCAGCAGATGGGCCGCGGTTTCCGCACCGCCCTGGACCTCGTTGACATGGACGATGTCCAGCCCGACCCCGTCGCGTGCCAGCCCGGAGACTGCCGCGCGCAGGGCCAGGCGGCCAATCCGCCCGAAGCCGTTGATTCCGATCCGCATCAGTTGCTCCTTTCCGGTTGATCTGGGTGACCTGCTGTCTCTGCATTCGGGACATCGGCCCGACCGGCGAATCCGCACAATTCGGGATGCCCGGCGCAACACTCCTCGCTCAGGAATCGAATCACCGACCGGGTGCCCTCGACATCCACGGCGTAGATGATTCGCCGACCGTCCCGACGGGACGCAATCAACCCGGCATCGGCCAGCCAGCGCGTGTGAAACGACAGGCTGGACGGTGCCAGCCCGAGCTCCACGGCCATCTCGCCGGCACTCATTCCCTCGGGCCCGGCGCGCATCAACAGGCGAAACACGGCCAGACGATGCGGGTGGGCGAGGGCGGAAAAGCAGTCGACAGCAGTTTTTATTTCCATATTTCCAGAATAATCGAATTATTGAGCTGGGTGCCATTCATTTGATGGCCTGCGGCAGGGTGGTGGATCCTGGTCAGGACAAATCGGCAAGTGGGCGCTGGCGGACATTCCCGTGGATTCACGTGTTACCGGGTATGTGCTGCTGTGCGGGGGTCCAGATCATGAATCGATATTCGGTAACGACTCCAGGCCCAATCATCGCGAGCTTTCTGTTGTGCGCCGGGCTTTTCAACGCGGCCATTGCCCGGGAGCAGCAATTCCACGATCTGGGTGAATGCCCGCTGGAAAGCGGCGAGATTATCGAAGACTGCGTTATCGGCTATCGCACCCTCGGAGCACTCGATGCCAGAGGCTCCAATGTCGTGTTGATCGTGACCTGGGGGTTGGGCACCAGTGGCGAGGTGCTGGGCAACGAGACGATGATTGGGCCCGACGGGTGGGTCGATCCAGAGAGGCACTTCATTGTCATTCTGGATGCCTTCGGCAATGGCGTGTCATCATCGCCGTCCAACAGCCGGAGGCAGCCGGGCGAGCACTTTCCGGCCTTCACCATCCTGGACATGGTGCACGCGCAGCATCGTTTGGTGACCGAAGGTCTGGGGCTGGAGCAGGTGCATGCAGTCACCGGGGTCTCGTTCGGGGCAATGGCCACTTACGAATGGGTCATTCATTACCCGGATTTCGTCTCCCATGCCGTGCCGGTGGTCGGCACGCCCCGGCGTTCTCCCTTTGATCGAATGATCGGCGAGGTGACCTTGAACGCCCTTGCCGATTGCGAGCCGCACTGTGAGCAGGCGCGAGAGTCATCCTGGCTCTCCTTCGTTCTGATGCTGCGCTCACCCCGGTACTGGAACCGCCGTCTGGAGCAGGATCAGGTCGCGGACTTCATCGAGCAAATGCGCGAGGCCGCGAAGAATCAGCCGGATACCCACGACATGCTGTCGCAGTCGCGCGCCGGTCTGGCATTCGATGTCTCCGCATCATTCGACGGTGTTCTCGAGCGCGCCGCCCAGGTCATCGAGGCCGAAGTGCTGATCGTGGTGGCCAATCACGACATGATCGCCACACCGGAGTCATCACGCGTCTTTGCCGACCTGAGCGGTGCCAGGCTTTACGAATCCGACAGCGACTGCGGTCACCTCGCTTTCCTGGCCGCCTGCGATGGAGAAGCGATTGCCGCCGAGATCCGCGAGTTTCTGTGGTGACGGGATTCGCTTCGACTTCGAGCTGAACCAGTAACAATCCAGATGGAGGAACCATGAGACATCATCCGACCAGGAACCGTGCGTCGAACCGAAAGCCATGGAGCCAGCCTGTCGCAATCGTCATTCTGGCAGCCCTGTTCGCGGCAGTTGCTTCCGTGACTGTCGCCGAGGAGCACAGCCGGTTCGCCGGCATCGACGATTTCGACATGCACTACGAGATCCATGGCAGTGGCGAGCCGCTGCTGCTATTGCATGGCTACTTCGGATGCAGCCAGGTCTGGGAGCCATTCGTCGACATCCTGGCCGAAGACTATCAGCTGATCATCCCCGATCTTCGTGGCCATGGACGCTCAACCAACCCTTCCGGAGAATTCACCCACCGCCAGGCGGCAGAAGACATATTTGAATTGCTGGATTATCTGGACATCGAAGCGGTCGCTTCTGTTGGTATCAGTACGGGCGGCATGACCCTGCTGCACATGGCAGTTGATCAGCCCCAGCGGATCGACGCACTCGTTCCCGTCGGCGCCACCATCTGGTATGTGCAACAGACCAGGGAGCTGCAGCGTACGCTGTCCGTGGACGACCTTCCCCCGGTGATGGTGGAGTGTGCCGATCGGGGCGATGCGCAGCTCGATCAACTCCTGTCCCAGTTCAGGGCCATGCAGCACAGTTACGAAGACATGAACCTGACCCCGCCAGAGCTTGCCACCATCGAGGCCCGAACCATGATTGTCCACGGCGAGAAGGACGAATTCTTTCCCCTGGATATCCCGCTCAAAATGCACCGGCACATCCCGGATGCATCGCTGTGGATCATCCCGCAAGGAGAGCATATTCCGGTCTACGATCCGCTGGTGCCATTCGCCGAGATCGTGCTGCGTTTTCTCGATTCGGATTGACGCTTCAACGGCCGCCGAAGGGTGGCTGGAGACAGATGTTGCCGATGCAATCGTGAAGACCGTTCGCGGGGCACAAATGTCTGCTGGACGACCAGCGGTTAACGGGGCAGCTTCCCGGTGAACCGCTGCCCCCGTGTTGGGAGGTACACTATTAACCTGGCCGGTATGTAGATCGCATTCAGCCGGGTTAATAATATTTCATCTGTGATTCATTGAAAGTTCCGACCGCAAGGTGCGGATGAATCCAACTGATGGAGTTTTTCCCGGAGAGTTGAGACGTTTTCACATCGCTGCTGCGGCCAGCTTGCTACACTGCGCGGCCAATCCAACGATCGCATGAGATGTTTATGTTCCCCGCCTCTCGCTCGCATTCGGCGCCGGCCGGCCTGATTCCCTTCCTGCTGGTCTGTGCGCTGGTCGTGTCCGGCACGACCTGGGCCAACGACCCGGCCGCGTTCATTACCACCTGGGAAACCACGGAAGCCGACCAGACGATCTTCATCCCGACCGCTCCGGACACCGACTACGATTTCACCATTGACTGGGGCGACGGCACGGTCGAGGACATCTCCGGCACGAATCCCGATCCGGCGCACAGCTACGCCGAACCCGGCACCTACCAGGTGGCCATCACCGGCGACTTTCCGCGCATCTTCTTCAACGTCTCGCCCGTGGAACTGCAAATGGGCCGGGCCGCCGGGCGCAACGCCCCCAGGCTGCAAACAGTCGAGCAATGGGGTGCCATCGAGTGGACCAGCATGGAGCGGGCATTTGCCGGCGCCGTCAACCTGACCATCGAGGCCTCCGACACGCCCGACCTGTCAGGCGTGACCTCCACCCATCGCATGTTCAACGTCACCACCTGGTCGGGCAGCCTGGGTGATCTGGGAGATTGGGATGTCTCGGGCATCAACGACATGAGCTACATGTTTGCCGAAGCCGGCAGGTTCGACGAGGATCTCGGTGACTGGGACGTATCGGCGGTCGAGACCATGCACCGCATGTTCTACCAGGCCCGTGCGTTCAACGCCGATATCAGCGACTGGGACGTCTCGGCCGTGACCGACATGAGCGGCATGTTTCGCGACGCCGGGGCATTCAACCAGGATGTCGGTGGCTGGGATATGTCCAGCGTGACCGATATCAGCAGCATGTTCGTGCGCGCCGAGGTCTTCGACCAGGACATCGGCGGCTGGGATGTCTCGGGCGTGACCGACATGAGCAGCCTGTTCGCCAACGCCGCGCGCTTCAATCAGGATATCGGCGGCTGGGACGTCTCCGTGGCCACCGATATCAGCGGCATGTTCGCGCGCGCCGTCGCCTTCAACCAGGACATCGGGGCATGGGACGTGTCCGGCGTGGAAGAAATCGATGGCCTGTTCTCCAGGGCGTCGGCATTCAACCAGGACATCGGCGGCTGGGACATTTCCGGCGTGAGCGACCTGTCCAGCGTGTTCCACAATGCCGAGTCCTTCAATCAGGACATCAGTGACTGGGACGTCTCCGGCGTGACCGACATGAGTGCCCTGTTTCGCGGAGCGAGCGCGTTCGACCAGGACATCAGCGCCTGGGATACCTCCAGCGTGACCAACATGGACTCCCTGTTCTTCTCCGCCGATGCCTTCAACCAGGATATCGGCAACTGGGATGTGTCCAGTGTCACGAACATGAACCGCATGTTTTTCAACAACGCCTCGTTCAACCAGGACATCGGCGACTGGGACGTCTC
>SLIA01000173.1 GCA_007135935.1 Wenzhouxiangella sp. | reverse complement strand
TCGCGTGAAGAGGCCATGTTCTTCGAAGTCGAGCCTGGCAGTCTCGAAGGCGTTTTCGACCTGCCCATGGCCAGGCGGCGGTGTGTGCCGGATGCGCAGGGCAACCCCAAGCGCTCGGTATATCTTTCCATCCATGAGCCGCTGGCGTACATTCCGGTGCCGGCGCTGGGGCCATTGCACCTGGTGACTTCCGATGGCCTGACCTTGTCTCTGAACGCGGCCGATGACGGCCGTGTCGATGAGGCGGGGCTGTACCTGTACCAGGAGTTGTGTCCGGTCACTCCGCTGGTCGTCAGCCGCCTGGCGCCGCGTGCGTTCTGCCAGGCGATCACTGCCGACGATACGCCATTGCGCCTGCCGCGCCTGGTGTTCGCGGATCTGGAGCTTGGCGAGCTGGCGAGCGATCCGGTCAATGGCCGCGCCGACGACCTGCCCTACGCCAATCTCGATCATCTGCGCGATGTGCTCCAGGACTTTCGGAATCGACCGGAAAAGTGCAGCAAGCTCTTTCAGCGTCGCGCCCGGGGCGGTTTGCCGTACCGCATGATTCGCCGCGGCATTTACGTGGGCGACCACGAAGACTTCGCGATCTATCCGTTCCCCACGCTCGAGGCGCTGGAGACAACGCATAGACACTGGTGGCGCTCGGCCCAGTTCGGCACCACGACCTGATATCAGGCCTGACGATTTCATGACGTCGCTTCTTTACTGGATTGCACCCCTGGCCGTTCTGGCCGCCCTGGCCTGTGCCGGGACTTTCTTCGTGTTGATGTTGCGTGCCGATCCCGGCAACCAGGCCATGCAGCGTATCGGCCGGCTGGTGCGCGAGGGTGCGATGAGTTATCTGTCGCAGCAGTATCGCGTGATGCTGGTGAGCTTCCTCGGCCTGGCCGCCGTCTTTGCCGTGCTGGCCTGGGGGCTGGGCCTGCAGAATGACTGGCTGCCGATCACTTTCCTGGCCGGCGGCCTGTTCTCGGCCCTGGCCGGCTACGTCGGCATGCAGACCGCCACCCTGGCCAGTCCGCGGACGGCACAGGCCGCGCGCACTTCTCTGGCCGCGGCCCTGACAATCGCTTTTCGCAGTGGCGCGGTCATGGGCCTGGTCGTGGTGGGACTGGGGTTGGCCAACGTGCTGTTCTGGTTCTGGCTGATCGATCGGGTCACGCCGCCATCGGCTGACGGGGCCCGGCTGGTGATGATCACCACGTCGCTGCTGACTTTCAGTGTCGGCGCCTCGTTGCAGGCATTGTTTGCCCGTGTCGGGGGCGGCATTTACACCAAGGCTGCCGATGTCGGCGCCGACCTGGTGGGCAAGGTCGAGACCGGCATTCCCGAGGACGACCTGCGCAATCCGGCGGTGATTGCCGACAACGTCGGCGACAATGTCGGTGATGTGGCCGGCATGGGTGCCGACCTGTTCGAATCCTACTGCGGTTCCATCCTGGCGGCCGCCGCGCTGGGGGCCGCGGCCTTTCACGCCAGTCCGGACGTGCAGCGGGCTGCCGTGCTCGCCCCGATGATCATTGCCGGTTGCGGTGTCCTGCTGTCCATCCTGGGGATTTTCATGGTGCGAAGCGGCGATGAGGCCGGTCAGGCCGGACTGCTGAGTGCGCTGGGGCGGGGCACGCTGCTGGCCGCGATCGGGCTGGTGGCGACGGCCGGCCTGGTCCTGCATGGCCTGGGATTGCCCGGGGCCTGGGGCTTGTGGGGGGCGCTGGCCGTGGGCGTGGCCACGGGCATGATCGTCGGGCGCTCGACCGAATATGCCACTTCGGCGCGCTATCGTCCCACCCTGCGCATCGCCGAACGCGCCACGGGTGGGCCGGCCACGGCCATCATTGCCGGTGTCGGCGTGGGCATGCTCTCCACCGCCATTCCCGTGCTGACCGTGGGCACGGCCGTGCTGCTGGCCTTCGGGCTGCCATCGGGCTTCGACATGACCGCTGCCGGAGCCGGCTTGTACGGCATTGCCCTGGCGGCGGTGGGTATGCTCGCCACGCTGGGCATTACCCTGGCCTGTGATGCCTACGGCCCCATCGCCGACAATGCCGGCGGTAACGTGGAAATGAGCGGGCTTGGGCCGGAAGCACGCGCCCGCACCGATGCCCTGGATGCCCTCGGCAACACCACGGCGGCGACCGGGAAGGGTTTTGCCATCGGTTCGGCCGCCCTGACCGCGCTGGCCCTGGTTGCCAGCTACGTCGAGGTGATCCGTATCGAACTGATCGAACGCGGTCGGCAATGGCTGGAGCTGGGGCAAGGGCGAGACATCCCCGTTGCCGAGGCCAGCCTGGGCGATTTCATGTTGTATTTCGATGTGAACCTGCTCGCTCCCCAGGTGCTGATCGGTGTGCTGCTCGGCGCCATGACCGCGTTCGTCTTTACCGGCCTGACCGTGCAGGCGGTTGGCAAGGCAGCCGCGGCCATGGTCGACGAGGTCCGCCGCCAGTTCCGGGAGACGCCGGAGATCCTGGCCGGTACCACGCCGCCGGACTACGCCCGCTGCGTGACCATCTCCACCATCGGCGCGCAGCGCGAAATGATCGCGCCGGCTGTCATCGGCATTCTCGCCCCGATTCTGACCGGCCTGGTGCTTGGCGTGGCCGGGGTGATCGGCCTGCTGATCGGCGGCCTGTCGAGCGGCTTTGCGCTGGCCATTTTCCTGTCCAATGCCGGCGGGGCCTGGGACAACGCCAAGAAGCATATCGAGGCCGGGCATTTCGGCGGCAAGAACTCCGCCGCCTGGCGCGCGGCCGTCATCGGCGATACCGTCGGCGACCCGTTCAAGGACACGGCCGGGCCGAGCCTCAATATCCTCATCAAGCTGATGAGCATCGTTGCGATCATGACCGCCGGCATTACCCTGGCGTGGAGTCTGTTCTAGATCTACGGTCTCGGCCAGCTTGACGCTGCTGGTCGCCAGTCGCATACTTTTTCCATCAGGGCGGTGTGGCTTTTCTCCGATTCGTGTCGCCGTCCGGGAGTATGGTGATGGGCTTTTCCCGCAGGAACTTCCTCAAGGGGGCGGCGGCCACGGGCAGCGCGCTGCTGCTGGCCCGGCGTGGCCAGGCGTCGATTTCGGCGCGTGACTGGCAGCCGGCTTATCGCCAGCTCGAGGAACGCGGCCTGCTACGCGAGCGGGTCGAAGAGATTATCGAGCAGTACGGCAATTGCCAGTTATGCCCGCACCGCTGCGGGGTGGATCGCAACCGACGCGAACGCGGGCGTTGCGATGCCGGCAGCAGGGTGCGGGTCTACAGCCATACGCCGCATTTCGGCGAGGAATTGCCGCTGGTTGGACGGCGAGGCTCCGGCACAATCTTCTTCTCCCACTGCAACCTGCGCTGCGTGTTCTGCCAGAACTGGCCGATTGCCCACGAGGGCCGTGGCCGGCTGGTCAGCGATCGCGACCTGGCCGACATGATGCTGGACCTGCAACGCCGGGGTTGCCACAACATCAACCTGGTCACCCCCACCCACGTGTTGCCCAACATCGTCAGTGCCTTGCGGATTGCCGCCAGACGCGGACTGCGCCTGCCGCTTTGCTACAACACCAGCGGCTACGAGCGTGTCGAGATGATCCGTCTGCTCGACGGCATCATCGACATCTACCTGCCCGATCTGAAGTTCATGGACGGGGAGCAGGCCTCGCGCTATGCCATGGAGGGGGCGGTGGACTATCCCAGGCAGGCGAAGGAGTCGATCATCGAGATGCATCGCCAGGTCGGTGAACTGATCACCGACGAGCAGGGCATCGCCCTGCGCGGATTGATGATACGTCACCTGGTCATGCCCAACCGGGTCGCGGGCTCACGCGAGTTCGTTGAGTGGGTGGCCGAGAACCTGACCCCGGATACCTACGTCAACATCATGCCGCAGTGGCGGGTCGAACACCGCGCCTTCGAATACGAGGAGATTGCCCGCGGCATTCATTCGCAGGAATTCCTCGAGGCCATGGATTGGGCGCGCGAGGCCGGATTGCGCAATTTCGATGAACGGTCACTGGCCGCCGAGCGCGTCCACCGCCGCCAGGCCGGCTGAGCCGGTCAGTGCCAGTGCCCCGGGATGGGGTGGTTGCAGTGGCGGCAGTGGCCGTCGTCGATGTCGACCCGGTCGACGATGAAACCCAGCCGGCTGATGACTTTTTCCCGGCAATTGGGGCAGAAGGTGTTCTCGCCCTCATGCCCGGTGACCCGGGAGATATAGACGTAGTTCAGGCCGCTGTCCATGGCCACCTCGCGGGCGCGATCGAGCGTCGAGACCGGGGTTTGCGGCAGGTTGGTCAGCTTGTAGAGCGGGTAGAAGCGCGCGAAATGCAGCGGCGTGTCGGCACCCAGTTCATCGCGGATCCAGCGGCACATGCGCCCGATGCTGTCCAAGTCGTCGTTCATGGTCGGGATCAGCACATTGGTGATCTCAATGTGCCGGCCGGCTTCCCGGAAGCGCAACAAGGCATCGAGCACCGGCTGCATCTCGCCACCGACCAGGTCGCGGTAGAAGTCCGGATCGAAGGCCTTGAGATCGACGTTGACCGCATCGACCCGGTCGATGAGTTCATCGAGTGGCTCGGGCTGGATGAAGGCGGCGGTGTGCAACAGGTTGAGCAGGCCCTCGGCCCTTGCCTTCTCGGCGATCTCGAGCATGTATTCGTAGAACACCACCGGCTCGCCGAAGGCGTAACTGATCGACGGCAGCCGGGCCATGCGGGCCTGTTCCAGGGCATCGGCCGGCGGCATGTCGTAGGCATGGATCTCGTGCGGTTCGACCAGCGCCATGTCCCAGACTTCGCAGAACTTGCAGTGCAGGTTGCAGCCGGCTGTCGACAGGGCCAGGGTGCGGCTGCCGGGCAGGACATGAAAGAAGGGCAGGCGTTCCAGCGGTTCTTCCTGGACCAGTACCGGGTTGGAGTGGGCCAGCGTCTCGCCCCGGCCATGATGGTTGCGACGCACCCGGCAGCGTCCGGTCTGGCCGTCGGCCAATTCGCACTGCCACGGGCACAGGCCGCAGCGCAGGCGCCCGTTGCCGGCCGATTCGAACCAGGCGGCGGGGCGCGGTCGCACCAGGCCCTGCAAGCTGCTGGCCGAGGCCGGTTGTACGAGAGAAATACCGGCGCGGGCCATGCACAGGGCACAGATTCCGCAGGCGCCGGCTTTGAGCAGGCGACGGCGGGATTGCGACGTGTCGGTAGCGGAAAGATCAGGCTGCATGCGGCCTCCGCGTCATCATCAGAGCGGCCCATGCGCTGCCGTTGGCAATGGCCGCCAGCACGCAGCAAGCCACGATTCCCATGATAGGCGCAACCAGCGCACTTGCCAAGGCCGCGCCGATGCACGCACCGGCCAGTTCGATACCGTAGACCAGCCCGGCCGACTTTTCCGCACGTCGGTTGATGGCACGGAAGGCCTCGGTGGCCAGCGGAAAATCGATGCCGTTGAGCACGCCCGACAG
>SLIA01000010.1 GCA_007135935.1 Wenzhouxiangella sp. | reverse complement strand
CGGCGTCGGACGAAAAGCTCTCCAGCTCGTGCAGGCGCTTGGAATTGTAGATGAAGAACCGCGCCTTCTTGCCGTAGCTTTCGGTGAAGTGGTCGGCGGTTATCTGCAACGACTTGTAGACGCCTTCGCGAATGGCAATCGACGGCACCATGATGATGAACTTCGACCAGCCATACCGCTTGTTCATCTCGAAGATGGTCTTGATGTAGCAGTAGGTCTTGCCCGTGCCGGTCTCCATCTCGACGTCGAGGTGAACGCGGGTCGCGGCCAAGGCGTTGCGTTTGTAGGTTGCGGCAACGGGTACGCGCTCGCCCCGGGCGTTGAAGGTGGTGAAGTCCGTCAGCGACTGCGAGACGGGCAGGTTCTGGCGCCGCTGGACCTTCTGGATGTTCTCCAGGATCTGCACGTCGGTCAGGGCGAGGTCGGCATTCTTGAAGCCCTCCTCGAAGGCGCTCGCCTGCGCTTTGCGACCGGGGTCGATGCGGTAGGTCAGGCCAGCGGTCATGGGCTGACCCGCAAAGCAGTCGATCACGTCGTTGACGGCGTTGGTCTGATAGGGCTGGACCTTGAACTTGAGCTTCATATCCGGCCTCAGATCGACTTGACGTCTGTGGTGGGCGAGAGCTGGCGGAAGATCTGTTCGACGTTGATCTTCACGGCGTCCGAGACGAAGCCGTTATCGCGGAAGACGACGCGCAGGGGATCAAAGCCCGCCAGCTCCTTCACCAGATCCTCGGACACGCCGCGGTCGAAGCAGGCGACAAGGGCGTTGTCGTCGACAAAGAACACGGTCTTGCCCTGCACCGTCTCGCGGCGGATGGGCAGCGTCAGGTCCACGCCCCAATCGACCAGCACCTGGAACAGCAGGTCCTCGGCCGTGCGACCCTCCTTCACGTTGTCCACCATGTCGAGCAGGTCGGACTGCTTCAGCTCGTCCGGGCGGTAGTAGACGTCCTTCATGTTCGACGTGTCCACCTTGAACACGCGGAAGCCGACATCGCGGTTCCAGTTCGCGTGATAGCTCGCCGACAGCACCTCCTTGCCAGACAGTCGAATACGCTCCTTGGTAATATCCGAAATGTTCGCAAAACCGGCTTTACCAGCTTCTGAGCTCGGGTCGATATGTTCATCCAATTGTACAAGAACAACTCGTCTAGATGCGCCGTCCTCCGCATTCGCTTCAAAGGTAGCATGCGCTGTAGTTCCTGACCCCGCAAAGAAATCCAAAATGATGTCGTCGTTCTCGGCGCCAGATAAATAAATAATGCGCCTAAGTAATGAGATTGGTTTTGGTCCGTCGAAATACGCCTGACCGCCAAAAAGCCTTTTGATCTCCTGGCGGCCAGCTTGATTGTGGCCTACCTCTTGGAACTTCCAAATCGTCAACGGTACAACACCATCTTTCACTTCAGAAAGAAATCGCTTTACTGATGGTACGTTCGATCCATCCTCGCCAAACCAAATGCGATTGTCTTTTACCATCTCCGCAAAACGAGCTTTGGAGACGCGCCAGCACGATCCATGAGGCGGGTTCACAACTCGGCCTGAGGGCGTCACAATCTCATAGTCATAGGCAGCTGAATATGACTTCACCGAGAGGTCGCTGGATTTCCAAGGGCCACGAAGATCATTGTCGCGGTTCGTATATCTTTCGTTTTGCGCATCTGATCTTGGAAGCGCCCTCGGCTTCCACGCATTCTTTTCCCTTGCGTAAACCAGAATATGATCGTGATTGTCACTGAACCAACGTGCGTCATTTGATGGGGCGTACTTCTTCTCCCAGATAACATTCGCAACGAAGTTCGCTTCACCAAAGATTTCATCACAAATCTTTCGGAGATTATGCACCTCGCCGTCATCTATTGAAATAAAAATGACGCCGTCGTTTCGTAGCAGACTACGAGCAAGCCTAAGCCTCGAATAAATCATCGAGAGCCATGCCGAGTGAAAGCGGCCGCTACTGTCTGTATTCGCAACGAGACGATTTTTTTCAGTATCCTTCTGAAGCGATTTTTCGAAGTAATCGCCTGCACTCTCCGAGAAATCATCAGCGTAAATGAAATCGTTTCCCGTGTTGTATGGGGGGTCGATGTATATAAGCTTCACACTCCCAAGATACGATTGCTGTAGTAGTTTGAGCGCATCAAGATTGTCGCCCTCGATAAGTAGATTATTCGTAGAATGGAATTCAGAACTCTCCTCCACAGATGGCCGAAGAGTCTTTGCTATTGGCGCGTTGGATGCAAGCAGGGCTGCACGCTTGCCCGGCCAATCGAGTCGATATCGCTCCGCACCTTCATCGATGATGTAATCCTGCAACTCCTGCCGGAGTGCATCGAAATCAACTCGAAGCTCAGTACTGCCACTGGCTGTGTCTGTGGTCTCAGTGACGCAAGATGGAAACAGATGTCTCAATGACTCCACATTATCGGCAACCGTCGCTTTGGATGTCATCTTGAGTTTTTCCATCTCTTTCCTCGCGTTCGTCATTTTTGTTTCCGGGTATTGCGGTGTTCCAGGCTGTTCTCAGAGAGGCAGCCATCAATATTTGGAAATTTTAACTACTAGTTTCCGGGAGGTGTCGACTAAGATGCGCATCTTTTGGCCGGATTCTGTCACATCAAATAGTACCCAGTGGACCAACCAACCTGGTGTTTTGCTGCTGTAAGGTTGCGGTTCGCTGATCGGATGCTCCGCGTTCATTTTTTCTTTCGTGATCCGCCATGACCAGAGCTCTGAGTTTTGGAGGGCATGGGTTTCTGCGTCAGCCTCTCTGATTGGCGCAATGGAGTATTTCAGGAGCAAAAACTCTGGATTTGACATTTCGTTATAGGAGATAGTTGCCGCATCCCCGTTACACATCTGTGCTATCTGCAATGAGGCTCGAAAATTGGATATGTCTGCGGAATAAGGTCGCCATGTTGAAATATTCTCCTCCGGGCGCTTGAGTTCGACGACGACAGGCCGCAAGCGCTGTTCGTTGGGCAGGAGAAGAGCGTCAACATCATTGCAGGTAATAAAGGGCGATAAGTGACGTCGAGTGAAGTCCTGGAATTTGTCGTTTAGTGACTTGTTTATTGGCTTCACCTTGCCCGCTTGTCTTTGTGACAAATCAGGGTGCAGACCCGAAAACCAGTTTGCCAACTCTGACGTTGTGAGCTCTTGGGCGCGGGTTGTGCTGTGCAGGAAATATCGCTCGCCCGCGCACAAAAGGACAGCTCGTATGGGGATCCCGTGGTCGATTAGGTATTTGGTGTGAGTGGATGCCTTTTTCAGTTCTGCCGAAGCTGAAAGATTTTCATCCTCAGATAATAGAACAAGAATAAGGAAAAAGCCAATTGTTTTGTTCCCAACGAACCTAATTGAGGCCGTGGTTCCATCATTTAAACCAATTGAGCGTGCATAGGCTGAATGGTCCGATACGATCGCACCCTTCGATGCGAGAGCATCATTCATCCAGTCGGACTTTTTAGTTATTTTCTGATTCATAGACTACTCGATAACTTATATTGATCAACGACATTGCGATTTGCATTTATTGCTGTCCGCCGAGTAGCAGTTCGAGAGCTCGGCTCGCGCGCTTCAACTTCTTGTGCAAGTCAAGTCTCTTGTTGAATTGCTTCTCACGCCCCAGCCGCAACTTGATCCGCTCGACCTCACGCGCTTGGCGCTCGATCGCTTCGGCCTGCGCGATGCGCTCTTCCAGCGACAGGGGGTGCTCCGCTTCGGCAGGGGTGAGGGGCGTCCGCGGAGCCTCGCCCATACCCGGGATGAGCCGGGCCGTCTGTCCCGCCACCAGCGGCTCCAGCAGCCGCTCATACAGCGCTCCCATGTTCAGCGCCAGCGGAAGGGCGGCGCGCGGTCTGTCCTCGGGTAGCCAGTCTCCCTGGAAATAGTCGCCCACCACCCAGCGGGCGCTGCCGGCCTCGCTCGGCCGCTTGTAGGCCGCGGCCAACCGAACACGGCCGCCATGGGCCAGCTCGAAGATCAGGGGAAAGGGGATGGCCTTGTCGATGGCGCGCAGCACATCACAGTCGAGCGTCGCGGTGCGCGCGGTGATGCGGAAGATCTGTATCTCGGCCACCTGCTTCGTCGCCGCCAGATTGACCGTCTCGGGCGCCAACTTGTGCGACCAGACGATCTGATCGACCTCGCGGACGAAGAGGTCCTTCAAGGCCGTATTGGCACCGGCGTGTTCGTAGATCCTGTTCTTCGGGATCACGCGCCCGAAAGCGGCGGCGCAGGGCCAGTCATAGAGGGTCATGCGCCGCCCCCTTCGATGACCAGGAAGGCGATCAGCTCGAAATCGTCCAGCCCCTTGATGGTGTGCGTCAGCGCCGTGGTGCGCCCGCCGCTGAACAGGCTGTCGATGTCCTTCTCTTCCTTCACCTCGATCATGGAACGGATCGCGCTGGACAGCAGGTCAGAATAGCGGGCCATCTTGCGCCCGTCCTCGGTGCGCTCGTTGAAGATGCGACAGACATCGTGGATGGGTTCGATGCGGCCCTTGCAGCAGGACCGGATCAGGTCGAGCAGGCTCTTGACCTGCGTGTGGTCCACGATCACCTGCCCGTCATCGTCGATGTAGACCAAGTAGAAGGGGTGCAGGCGGTTCTGCTGGTTGACGTTCACGCTGTCGTGGATGTTCTTCAGCGCGAAGATCACGCCGGGCTGAAGGCCCAGCTCCGGCTGCGCGGGGACAACGGCGTGCATGCCGAAGGGCATGTTGTCGAGCTCGCCGTGTTCCTTGACGTAGTTGAGCAGGTCCATCCGGAAGTCGTTCAGCCCGAGGTCGGTGATCGAGATGCCGGCCTTCACGTCCTCCAGCTCGATGACCTCGTCCTGGAGCCGCTTGAGCTGCTCCTTGCGGTAGGCGATGTCGCTCGATTTGGCGGTGAGCACGTTGTCGTCGCCGGTGGCGGTGACATCCGCGATCACCATCCGGTTTTCGACGCGCTCCTTGAGGTTGATGTACTCGTCGAGCGTGATGTCGGGCCAGTAGTTGACCAGCTGGATCTGGCTGTTGGGGGAGCCGATCCGGTCGATCCGGCCAAACCGCTGGATGATGCGAACCGGGTTCCAGTGGATGTCGTAGTTGATCAGGAAGTCGCAGTCTTGAAGGTTCTGGCCCTCCGAAATGCAGTCGGTTCCAATGAGGATGTCCAGCTCGCCCGGCTCGTTCGGCAGGACGATGGCCTTTTCCTTCGACCGCGGGGAGAACAGGGTCAGGACGCTCTGGAAATCGTAGGACTTCTTGATCGTCGTCTTGGGTGCGTCTGACCCGGTGACCTTGCCGACATCCAACCCGAGCTGCTGCGCGAAGGGCGCCAGGTTGTCGAAGAGGTAGTTGGCTGTATCGGCGAAGGCCGTGAAGACCAGCACCTTGCGGTTTCCGGGGTTCAGCGGCTCGTCGACCTTCTGCTTGATGAGGGCAAGCAGGTGCTGGAGCTTGGCGTCGTCCGCTGGTTTG
>SLIA01000023.1 GCA_007135935.1 Wenzhouxiangella sp. | reverse complement strand
CTTTCGGGGCCAGGCCGAAAGCGGCCGAGATGCGCTGCAGGCCGCGCCCGGTCACGACCAGGTCGGCCTGGGTGCGGGCAATGTCGGCGCCCTCGGCCAGGGCCATGGAAATATCGGCACCGGCGAGCACCGGGGCGTCGTTGATGCCGTCGCCGACCATGGCCACACGCGCCCCCTCGGCCTGCAGCCGGCGCACCAGTTCGAGCTTGTCGGCCGGGCTCATGTCGCCATGAAAATCCTCGATGTCCAGCTCGTTTGCAACCCGGGCGACATTGTCGAGGCGATCGCCGGAAGCCAGCAGGATCTTCAATCCGTTGGCGCGCAGGCCGTCGACCAGGGCATGGGCACCATCGCGCAGGGGGCTGTCGATGCGGAACCATGCGATCAGTTCGTCGCCGCCTGCCAGAGCGATCCATTGCCCCTCGTCCGGTTCCTGCAGTGTCTCGGAAAACGCCTCGGCGGCAAAGACTGGCTTGCCCAGTCGGTAGGTCACGCCATCGACCGTGCCGGTCACACCGCTGGCGGTCACGGCCTCGGCATCGCTGATCGGGTGGCCATCGTCGTGCTCGGCGAACGCGGTCGCCACCGGGTGGCGGCTGACACGCTCCAGTCGCCCGGCCAGTCGGCAAGCCTCGTCCTCGGAGAAGCGCTCGCTGACCACGCGCACCTCGCCGATGGTCATCTCCGGGCGGGTGAGCGTGCCGGTCTTGTCGAACACCACGTGGGTGATCTTGGGTAGTTGCTCGAGCGCATCGGGGGTGGAAATCAGCACACCCAGACGGGCGAAACCGCGACTGGCCGCGGCCAGGGCCACCGGAGTGCCCAGCGCCAGCGCACAGGGGCACGACACCACCAGCACCGAGATCATCACCGGCAATGCACGGGCCGGGTCGATCTGCCACCAGACGATGCCGGCAATGGCCGCGCCGGTGAGCACGAAGACGATGAAGTAGCTGGCCACGCGATCGGCCATCTGCGCCATGCGCGGTTTGAAGCTGCGTGCCTGGTCAAGCAGGCGAACGATGCCCGACAGCACGGTGGACTGACCGAGGTTCTCGACGCGCACGGTCAGATTGCCGTCGCGCACCAGGCTGCCGGCGAGCACCTCGTCACCGCCGACCCGGCGACGCGGGGTGGATTCGCCCGACAACAGGGATTCGTCGATCATGGCGTTGCCGGATTCGATGACGCCATCGGCCGGAAGCGTCTCGCCCGCGCCCACCTGGACGCGGTCGCCGGCCTCGAGCTCGACCAGGGTCACGTCTTCGACGCCGTTTTCGGTCAGGCGCCGGGCCTGCACCGGCAGCGAGCGCGCCAGCGCCGAGTGCAGTTGACCGGCATTCTGGCGTGCCACCAGCACCGCGTAGCGGCCCAGCAGCAAGAAGAAGATGAACATCACCACCGAGTCAAAGTAGACCTGCCCGGCATCCAGCGCGGTGATCACCACGCTGGAAAACAGCGCCAGCAGCATGGCGCTGGCCACGGGGATGTCCATGGACATGCGCTTCTGCTTCAAGGCACGCCAGGCCGAGCGGTAGAAAAGCTGACCGGAGTACAAACAGACCGGTACGGCCACGACCATGGAAATGACCAGAAAGAAGCGCTCGGTCTGCGCATCGATGTCCTGCCAGGCGCCGATGTACTTGGCCAGGGCGTAGCTCATGACCTGCATCATGCCCAGGCCGGCCACGACGATGTACTTGAGCATCTGCAGCCGCTCGGCCCGGTTGCGCGCCTGTCCGGCCATGGGCGAGTCCAGGTGCGGCCGGTAGCCGAGCGCGGCCAGGCGCGCGGCGATCTCGCTCAACGCCGTGCGCTCGGGGTTCCAGTTCAGATGAGCGCGACCATCGGTGACATCGACACGGATTTCGGCCACACCCTCGAGCGCGCCGACGTAGCGGTGAATCAGCCAGGCACAGGCCGCGCAGTGCACGTTCTCCAGCACCAGGGTGAGGCGGTGGAAACCATCGCAGTCGGCGCGGGCGTAGTGCTGGAGGATGGCGTCGCGGTCCCAGGCGGCAAAATCCCGGCGCGAGGCCTCGGCCAGTTCCGGGCGCTCGGGCAGGGCGTCGCGGAATTCGTAATAGCGATTCAGGCCGGCCGAGTCGATCAGGGTGGCGACGGTCTGACAACCATGGCAACACATGGCCCGCTCGGTCCCGCCGATGGTCGCCTGAATGTCGACGCCGGCGGGAATCGCTTCACCGCAGTGCCAGCATTCCATGTCGTGCGAACGGCTC
This sequence comes from Wenzhouxiangella sp., assembly GCA_007135935.1. GTDB lineage: Bacteria > Pseudomonadota > Gammaproteobacteria > Xanthomonadales > Wenzhouxiangellaceae > Wenzhouxiangella. The sequence continues at coordinate 44,865 of SLIA01000023.1, read as the reverse complement.
ATAGCCGCTGTGGCGTCAGGCCGACGGTATCGGGCGCATCGGCCGAAAGGCGCCCGGCCAGCCACCAGCTCTGCTCGAGATCGAGTACGCGCACGTTGGCACGCGGATGAGGATCGGCGGCCAGCTCGCCACGGTAGTTGCCGTCGGATTGCCGCCGGACCGTGGCCGTGGTGTCGCCCTCGCTGGAGGCCGGGTGCAGAAACTGCACCAGCAGGGTATCGGGCAGGCTGGCCAGATCATCGGCGCTCAGGTCCAGCACGACGATACCGCCTTCCAGCCGCAGACCACCACTGAGGCCCAGGTCGCGGGCGCGCTGCGTGCGTTCGTGGGTATCGACCAACGCACGCCCCAGCTGCTGGTAATCGCCGCTGACGATTTCGGGCGGATTGTTCAGGCCGATGGTGAGAATGCTCAGCCCCGACACCCAGCCGATGCTGAGAATGCCGAGAATGATCCATGGCCAGGGTTCGCGGTACCAGGGACGGGGAGTGACGTCGGAAGTTGCCATGATCTAGCGCCTCAAGTCCTGCGGCACGAAGAAGCGGGTTTCTTCTTCGCTGCGAATGGATCCGTCCTCGCTTTCGCTGATGACGGTAATGGTGTGCATGCCGGCCTCGGCCTGCTCCAGGGGCACGGCCAGGGTCAGCGGCAGATCGACGACCTGACCGGCATTGACCGTGACCGGTCGGGAGGGTGCGACGACGCGCAACTCGGGCAACCCATGTGCCTCGACTCGAATCATCACCGCCTGGTCCATGCGGTTGGTCAGTTTGAGTTGATAGGCATTCTCGAGTTCAGCGCCCACCGTGCGATACAGTGCGGTGCGATCGCGCAGCACATCGATCAGCATGGGGTCGCGTCCGGTAAGAATCGTGCCGACCAGCGTGGCCAGCGCCAGCAGGGCAAACACGTAGATGAAGATGCGCGGCCGCAGGATGCGTGTGGGCTTGCCCTCCATGGCGTTTTCCGTGGAGTAGCGGATCAGCCCGCGCGGATAGCCCATCTTGTCCATGACTTCGTCGCAGATATCGATGCACGAGGCACAGGCGATGCACTCGATCTGCAGGCCGTCTCGTATGTCGATGCCGGTGGGACAGACCTGTACGCAGGCCTCGCAGTCGATGCAGTCGCCCAGCCCCAGCGCCTTGTGGTCGGCAGTGCGCTTGCGCGCGCCGCGCGGTTCGCCGCGTTGCTCGTCATAGGAAATGATCAGGCTGTTGTCGTCGAACATGGCCGACTGGAAGCGGGCGTACGGGCACATGTACTTGCAGACCTGTTCTCTCAGGTAGCCGGCATTGCCATAGGTGGCAAAGGCATAAAAGAACAGCCAGAAAGTCTCCCAGCCACCGAGCTGGAAGTCCAGCACGCGCGGCCCGAGGTCGCGGATCGGCACGAAAAAGCCGACAAAGGTAAAACCGGTCCACAGGGCAAAGGTGATCCACAGAAACTGCTTGGCCGACTTGCGCGCCACCTTCTCCTTCGTCCACGGTCCCTTGTCGAGTTTCATGCGCTTGTTGCGCTTACCCTCGGTGACCTTCTCCATCCACAAGAAGACTTCGGTCCAGACGGTCTGCGGACAGGCGTAACCGCACCACAGTCGACCGGCCAGCGCGGTGAAGAAGAACAGCGACAAGGCTGCCATGGCCAGCAGCAGCGACAGGATGAACAGGTCCTGCGGCCACAGGGTGATGCCGAAGAAATGGAACTGGCGATTGACCAGATCGAACAGGACGATCTGCTTCCCCTGGAACTCGATCCACGGCAACACGTAGTACATGCCCAGCAATACCCAGGCGGCAATCACGCGCAGGCGCGAAAAGCGTCCTTTCGTCTCGCGCGGGTACACCTTGGGCTGTTTGACATACAGCGGGATGGATTCACTGTTGTCGGCTGGCTGGTTCATTCAACGCCTCGGAGAATTGAAACGACTCACCGGTCGCAGCAGGATCCAGGTGAACAGGCTGGAAGCGGCCGTTGCACCCCAGAACATGAAAAACGCAATGGTGTATCCGCCCATGCGCGTGATATCCATTTCCGGAAAGGTAATGTCACGCAGCACCAGCGGGTCGACGAAGATAAAGAACACCACCGTGGCCATGGCGGCAGCGAAAAAAGACGGCCACAAGATGGCGCCGACACGCTGGGCCAGGGGGCGCGGCGGATCATGACGATCCGCCGGATGAGCCTGCGGGCGCTCACTCATCGCCGTTTCGGCTCAGGCTGAGCACATAGGCTGTTACCAGTTTCGAGCGGCCTTCGCCCAGCAACCCGCTCTGGGCCGGCATGATGCCCTCGCGGCCATCGCGAATGGTGTGACGCAGCTCATCGAGACTGCCTCCGTAGATGTAGACCCCCCTGGTCAGATCGGGCGCACCAAGAAACACGTTGCCGGTGCCGTCGGCCCCGTGACAGGCGGCACACTGCTGTTCGTAGTGACGCCGCCCGGCCTCGGCCATGGAGCGATCGACCGACTGGCCGGCCAGTTGCTGCACGTAAACGGCCGTGCGGGTCACACCCTGTTCGCCCAAGGCATCGCCGAACGGCGGCATGATGGCATGCCGTCCATCGTGGATGCTGGTAAACACCTGATCGGGTTCTCCGCCCCAGATCCAGTGGTCATCGGTCAGGTTGGGATACCCCGGGGCACCGCGCGCATCCGGACCATGACAGGTCGAACAATTGTGCGCGTAGATGTTACGCCCCATGCGCAAGGCATCCGGGTGCTCGACCAGTTCCTCGACGGGCAGCTCGAGCAACTCGCCGAAGCGCTCCTCGAATTCGGCACTGGCCCGCTCCCTCTCCTCCTGGTACTGGCCTTCCGACGTCCAGCCCAGCACACCCGGGTAATTGCCCAGGCCGGGATAGAGCACCAGGTAGATGAGCGAGAAGATCACCGTGCCGTAGAAAAGCCACAACCACCAGCGCGGCATGGGATTGTTGAGTTCACGCAGGTCGTCATCCCAGACATGCCCGGTGGTCTCCTCCCCTTCCTCGTTGGTGCCAGTGGGCACCCTGGCCCGCCCGGTGGCGATGAACAACCACACCATGGCCACCGTAAACCCCAGTGTGATGATGACGACAAACCAGTGCCAGAATGCGCTCATGATGACTTCTCCTCTTTACCCTTTTCCCTGTCGTCCTCGTCCAGCGGCAGGTTGGCCTGCTCGTCGAAGTCTTCCTTCCGCTTGATGATGAAGACCCAGACCACGATGGCGACAAAACACAACATGGCGATGGCGGTGATGATTCCGCTGGTCATGAGTCGTCTCCCACATCATGCTGGCCGGCCCACTCCGTGCCCAGCCCCTGGAGATAGGCAATGATGGCGTCCATTTCGGTCTTGCCGGCCACCGCCTCGTAGGCTCCCTCGATATCCTCGTCGCTGTAAGGGGTACCGATGCGGCGCAGGGCGCGCATGCGTCGCTGCACCACCTCGGGATCGACGTAGCGCTCGGCCAGCCAGGGATAGGCCGGCATGTTGGAGCCCGGCACCACGGCACGCGGGTCCATCATGTGCAGGTAGTGCCAGTCATCGCTGTAGAGACCGCCGACCCGCGCCAGATCGGGTCCGGTGCGTTTCGAGCCCCACTGGAAGGGACGATCAAAGACGAATTCGCCGGCCACCGAGTAGTGGCCATACCGTTCCGTCTCGGACCGGAACGGACGAATCATCTGGCTGTGGCAGTTGTAGCAGCCCTCGGCGATGTAGACGTCGCGACCGGCCAGGCGCAGCGGATCGTAAGGCTCGACGCCCTCGGCCGGCTCGACCACGCTGGACTTGAACATCAGTGGCACGATCTCGACCAGGCCGCCGAAGCTGATCGCGATCACGATGAGGATGGCCATCAGGCCGACATTCTTTTCTATCTTCTCATGCATGATTCAATCTCCTTCAGGCGTGGGCCGGTTCACTGACGGAAACGTCCAGATCTTCTTTCGCGGCCATCTGCCAGGTCTTGTACATGTTGTAGACCATGAAGAACATGCCGGCGGTAAACACGATGCCGCCGATCAGGCGCAGGATGTAGTACGGCTCGGTGAACTGCAGCACCTCGATGAAGGTGTAGGTCAGCGTGCCGTCCTCGTTGAAGGTGCGCCACATCAGGCCCTGCATCACGCCGGCGATCCACATGGCGACGATGTAGAGCACGGTGCCGATGGTCGAGACCCAGAAGTGCCATTCGATCAGGCGGGTCGAATACATGCCATCGAGTCCGAGCAGCCGCGGCCACAGGCTGTAGATGGCACCGATGGAAATCATCGCCACCCAGCCCAGCGCGCCGGCATGGACGTGACCGATGGTCCAGTCGGTATAGTGGCTGAGTGCGTTGACCGTCTTGATCGACATCATCGGCCCCTCGAAGGTGGCGATACCGTAGAACGACAGGGCGACGATCATGAAGCGCAGGATCGGATCGGTTCTGAGTTTGTGCCAGGCTCCAGACAGGGTCATGATGCCGTTGATCATGCCGCCCCAGCTCGGCGCCAGCAGCATTACCGAAAACAGCATGCCCAGGGTCTGCACCCAGTCGGGCACGGCGGTGTAGTGCAGGTGGTGCGGGCCGGCCCACATGTAGATGGCGATCAGCGACCAGAAGTGGACGATCGACAGGCGATAGGAATAGATCGGACGCCCGGCCTGCTTGGGCACGAAGTAATACATCATGCCCAGGAAACCGGCGGTCAGGAAAAAGCCCACCGCGTTGTGGCCATACCACCACTGGACCATCGCATCCACGGCACCGGCATAGATCGGATAGGAATGCAGCCAGCCGGTCGGGATCGCCAGATTATTGACGATGTGCAGCACGGCCACGGTCAGAATGAAGGCACCGAAAAACCAGTTGGCCACGTAGATGTGCTTGACCCTGCGCTTGACGATAGTGCCGAAAAACACGATGGCGTAGGCCACCCATACCAGTGCGACCAGCACCGCCAGCGGCCAGATCAGCTCGGCATATTCCTTGCCCATGGTGAATCCCAGGGGCAATGAAATCGCCGCACCGACGATGACTGCCTGCCAGCCCCAGAAAGTGAAGGCGGCGAGCTTGTCGGAAAACAACCGGACATGCGAGGTGCGCTGCACGCAGTAGTAGCTGGTGGCGAACAGTGCGGAGCCACCGAATGCAAAGATCACGGCATTGGTGTGCAGCGGGCGCAGGCGACCGTAGCTCAGCCACGGGATCTCCCATCCCAGCCCCGGCCAGATCAGCTGCGCGGCGATGAAAACGCCGACAACCATGCCGACGATACCCCATATCACGGTCATCAAGGCGAATTGCCTCACAACCTTATCGTTGTAGGTGGTGGTTTGACTCATTGATGGCTCCCTGTGAGATGCCGGTATGACGATTCCGGCAGTATTATCCTCGTTCGCCGATGGGCCCGGAATTGACCGTAATCAAAAAACCGGTATCGACTCGTTTGCAGTGCCCTTATCATGGGACCGGTTCGAAGACGGCCAGGCAAACTGACGGTGAAATCACAGACTCTTGCGCCCCGTGACTGGCTCCTGACCGAGACGATCCGTGTGCGCGAAGAGCGCGCCGGGCGCAGCGTTGACGACGAAGCGGCGAACGCCCTGGCCCGCACAACTTCCGGCGGCCTGGCCGAGCGCCTGGCAGCTCGCGCGGGCGCGCTGCCGGCGGCAACCGGCATCCGCGAGGATATCGACCGGCTGTTCGGACTGATGCGCAATCTCGTCTTTCTCATCCTGCTGCTGGCTGCCGTGGCGGGCCTGGTGGCCGCCCGTGCCAGTATCGCACAACGCGAAGTCGATATTCTGCTGGCTGCTGCCACGCTGCTGGCCCTGCCGAGCCTGATGCTGATCGCCTGGATGGTGCTGATGTGGCCCGGCAGGCATCGCGGCGGATCGGGCAGCCTGGCCGGTCACCTGCTGCGCCGTGCACTGGGCTGGCTGGGGCCGCGACTGCTGCCGGGCGAGCATGCCGCTGAAGTCACCCTGGCCGGCAGTCGGGCACTTGGTACCGCATTCGGTCGCTGGCTGCTCGGTGCGCTGGCGCATGCATTCTGGACCGTCTACCTGCTCAGCGCACTGGCCGCGCTGGCCCTGTTCTTTACCCTGGCCCAGTACGACCTGACCTGGGGCACGACCCTGCTCAGCGACGATCAGGTCGTCACGCTGGTCGGCAGCCTGGCGGCGCCACCGGCCTGGCTGGGTCTGGTACCGCAGCCACAGCCAGAGTGGATCCTCGGCGGCCGCGAGGGTGCCCTCGCCCCGGAGGCCCGTGCCCTCTGGGCCCGTCTGCTGCTGTCGATGGTTTTCGTCTACGGGCTGCTGCCGCGCCTGGTGCTGCTGGCTGGTTGCAGCCTGCTGGCCTGGTCGAAACGCAATCGCCTGCCGCTGGACACTTCCCGCCCCGGATACCTGCGCCTCAGCAGCGCCCTGCGCACCAACGTCGCCCGGCCCATGGCCCATGGCACTGCGCCCGAGGCCAGGCCGCCACGTCAACGCAGCGCACCGACCGCCACCCGCGGCAAGCCCATCGCGATCGGGCTGGAGCTTGAACGCAGGGGCTGGCCGCCGACGCTACCGGGGATCGAAACGAACTCGCTCGGTTGTGCCAACGACCGTGCCGGACGCAGGGGCGTTCTGGCCGCCCTTGACGCCCTGCCGGCTCCGCCGCCGTTTCTGCTGGTGGGCTGCTCCATGCTGCGCACGCCCGACAGCGCCCATGCGCGATTCATCGATCAGGCCGCCGACCGCGCCGCGACCATCCCCGTGCTGCTGCTGCTCGATGCCGGGCGCCTGACCGAGCGCGGCGACAGTCTGGCCAGTCGCCTGGCCGACTGGCAGGCACTGGCCGAACAGGTCGGCGGCGTGGCCCTGCCCTACGAGCCCGACGCACCCGATGCGGCCGCCCTGGCGCGGCTCAAGCGCATGTCGGAAGGGGTATACGAGTGAGTGAACGCCCCCTGAAACTGGCGGTGGTCGGCCACACCAACACCGGCAAGACCTCGCTGGTCAGAACGTTGCTCAGAAGCAGCGAGTTCGGCCAGGTCGCCGATCGCGGCGGCACCACCCGCCAGATCACATCCTCCTGCCTGAGCGTGAACGGCGAAGTGCTGGTCGAGCTGTTCGACTCGCCCGGACTGGAAAACGCACCCGAGCTGATCGAAGCGCTCGAGGAACTGCCCGGTCCGCGCCACGAAGGGCTGGAACGCATTGCCCATCTGATCGGAGACGACCACCTGCGTGAGCATTTCGATCACGAATCGCGGGTGCTGGAACTGATGCTGGAAGCGGATATCGCCCTGTACGTGATCGATGCGCGCGAGCCGGTACTGGAAAAGTACCAGGACGAGCTCGATATCCTCGGCCAGTGTGGCAAGCCGATCGTCGCCGTACTCAATTTCACCGCCTCGCCGGCCAGCCGCGAGGCGCAGTGGCGCGACGCCCTGGCGCGGGTCCGGTTGCACAGCGTGCTGGCCTTCGACGCGGTCGTGCGCGATCCGGCCACCGAGCTGCGGCTGTTCCAGAAGATCTCCAGCCTGCTCGATGACTTCGCGCCGGTGATCGAGCGCTGGCTCGAACACCGTCGAGACGAAGAGGAGCAGCGCGCCACGGCGGCGCTGGCCACCATTGCCGAGATGCTCATCGACCTGGCCGCCTTTGGCGACACGGCCGCCGAAGCGGGACAGGACATCGCCTGGGAGCAGATGCAGCAACGCGTGCGTCAGCGCGAACAGGCCTGTGTCGACACCCTGCTCGACCTGTACCGCTTCGGCCGCGAAGACCGGGAGGACGACGACCTGCCCACCAGCGGCGGGCGCTGGGACGATGACCTGTTCGATACCGAAACACTCCGGCATTACGGCATACGCACCGGAACCTGGGCCGGCATCGGTGCCGGCACCGGCGCGGCGGTGGATGTCGGCACCGGCGGCCTGACACTGGGTACCGGCACCCTGGCCGGCGCCGTGATCGGCACCGGCGCCGGCCTGCTGCGCAGCTTCGGCAGGACCCTGACTGCACGCATACGCGGCCAGGTCGTGCTGATGATCGACGAAGCCACGCTGCGGCTGCTGGCCTCACGCCAGGTCGAACTGCTCGGCGCCCTGATCCGTCGCGGTCATGCCAGCCAGACGCCCGTTCGCACCACCGGAGCCGATCTCTGGGACAACCGGCGCCTGCCACGCATCCTGCGCCAGGCACGCCATCACCCCGAGTGGTCTTCCCTCAACCCCGGCCACCGCGGAAACGATGAACGCCGGCGTGCCGTCGACCGGCTGAGCCGGCAACTGCGGGAATTGCTCGAGACTCCCTGACCTTCACGACAGCATCATGTTTTTCTGGAATTTTCGTGGCAGTGGTGGCACAATGAGGGTGCTTGTGACCTCTGGCAGATAGAGTTTAGGTTGTCCCTCCATCAAGGTTCCCACCGCAAACCCCATCCCCCCATGAGCTGCAAGCAACTATTGTTTCATTTTTTATACAGGTAACAAGTATCATGGCAACAGGTTCAGTCAAGTGGTTCAACGAAGCCAAGGGATTCGGATTCATCAGCCAGGATGACGGCGGCAAGGATGTATTCGTCCACTTCTCCGCCATCCAGGGCTCCGGCTTCAGGACGCTGGCCGAAGGACAGAAAGTGACCTTCGACATCCAGGACGGCCCCAAGGGCCCGCAGGCCGCCAACGTGCAGCCCGCCTGAAGCACAACGCTTCAACAAGCAAAAGACGAAGGCCCCGCTCCATGCGGGGCCTTTTCGTTACTAACACCGTCGCTAAGCCTGCGTCATTCAGCTTGGGAACCTCTGAACAACTCTGCTCGGAGGGGCCTCCGTCAAGAGCCCTGAATGAGGCAGGATTAGCGACGGTGTTAGTCATCTACTGCAAAGCAGGATCATCTCGTCCATAATCGTGGCCTCGGGGAAAACCACAAGGACAACATCATGTTCAATCCGCAAAAGACCATCGAGCTGACCACTGGCGGCCTGACCAATCCGCAGGCCACCTGGGAGTCATACCTGGGCGAAAATCCCGGCTGGCAGCGCACGGCCATGGAGCTGACCGTTCCCCTGGCGCTTGCCGCCATCGTGCTCGGCTGGCTGCTGTCGGTCATCCTCGGCGGTTTCTTCTATTACGGATACGGCCACGGCCCGATCCTTTCGCTGATCCTGGCACTGGTTGGCGCGGCCGTCAGCGTTGGCATCCTCAGCCTGGTGGTCAACTTCTTCGCCGGCATGTTCGGCGGCGAATCGAACTTCGATCGCGCCTTCACCAGCGTGTCGCTGGCCATCATCCCCGGCTGGGCGGGGATTGCCGTGAGTGGCATCCCGTTCATCGGTGCGCTGCTGCAGCTGGCCGGCACCATCGTCGGCCTGGTATTTCTCTACAAGATCATCCCGCTGGCACTGAAGGTGCCGGACAACAAGCGCGTTGTGCATTTCATTGCCACCATCATTACCGTAATCGTGGTTCAGATGATCGTCGGCCTGATTCTCGGTGCCGGGGCCGTGACCACCGGCGGCGGCATGCAACTGCAGTAATGCGAGCGAGCCAACGGCCATGACCGAAACCACCCCGGAAACCGGAACCGACCTGCCGCTCGATCCGCCCCTCGACGAGGCCGAGGCACGTGTGCTCGGCTGCCTGATCGAGAAGGAATCGACCACGCCCGACAATTACCCGCTGACCCAGAATGCCGCGGTCAGCGCCTGCAACCAGAAGAGCAGTCGGGATCCGGTCATGAAGCTTGATCCCGGCCGGGTCGGCCAGGCCCTGCGCTCGCTGGAACGGCGCGGACTGGTCAAGAGCGAGTTCGGCGCCCGCGCCAGCCGCTATCGTCACCTGGCCGACCGCGCGCTTGAGCTGACACCGGCCCAGCGCACCGTGGTCGGACTACTCATCCTGCGTGGCCCGCAAACGGCCGCCGAGTTGTTCACCCGCAGCGAACGCCTGCACTCGTTCGACGACACCGACGAGGTGTTGTATACGCTTGAGCGACTGGCCACGCGCGAGCAGCCCATGGTGGTGCAATTGCCCCGCCAGCCCGGTCAGCGCGGAGAACGATTCATGCACCGGCTGTGTGGCCCGGTCGAGGAAGGTACGCCACCCACCACCCGGGCCGCCGATGACGAAGCCGAGGAGCTCGCCCCGGGCATTGTCGAGCGGCTCGAGGCACTCGAGGCCCGGGTCGCCGAACTCGAGGCCCGGTTGGGCGACGACGCCGACTGACTACTGGCGAGCGCCGGAATCGCGCTCCAGCGGTGGCTGACTGCGCTCGGCCGGGCAGGCAAAAGGCACGCCGTCACGGCCGGCGTGATAAGCATGCTGCTCCCCGTTCAGCTCCAGCAGGATGTACAGCCCCTCGACCAGCGCCTGGGTGTACATCATGCCTTCCTCGGGGCAGCCACGAGAGCCGTCACGCCAGGTGACGCGTCGGGCATCGAGCACGCGGATGGCCTCGGTGTCGGAATCAAGGCGCTCGGCCAGGTCCTGCCGGGCCATTTCCACGGCATCATCCAGAGAGGGGTCGGCGGGTGGAGTGACCTGCATGGCTTCTTCCTCCTCGACAATGGGCTCCTCGACGACTTCCGGCTGATCAACGCTCGGCGCGGGATCATCCTGCTGGCAGGCTGCAAGCAGGGCCAGCACAGCCAGGGAAATGACTACGGTTCGCGGGTACATGGAGTAACTCTTGCCTGTGAACGGATACACACCGATTATGACACCGTGAATCAAGCCTTGCTGCCCGGACCGGAAAGGAAATGACCATGACTCGACCACGCTGTCCCTGGTGCGGCGACGACCCGCTCTACCGCGACTACCACGACCGGGAATGGGGTGTACCGGTCCACGACGATCGCAAGCTGTTCGAGTTCATCCTGCTCGAAGGAGCCCAGGCCGGGTTGTCATGGATCACCATCCTGAGAAAGCGCGAAAACTTTCGCCGCGCTTACGCCGACTTCGATCCCGAGCAGGTCGCCCGCTTCGGCCGAAAGGACATTGCTCGACTGCTCGACGATGCCGGCATCATCCGCAACCGCCTCAAGATCGAGGCCGCCATCGGCAACGCCCGGGCCTTTCTCGAAGTACAGGAGCGATTCGGCAGCTTCGATCGCTACATCTGGGGATTCGTCGACGGCGAACCGATCATCAATCGTTACACGAGCATGGCCGAAGTGCCGGCCGAAACCGACCTGTCACGCACCATCAGCAAGGACCTCAAGCAGCGCGGCTTTCGCTTCGTCGGGCCGGTCATCGTCTACTCGCACATGCAGGCCACCGGCATGGTCAATGACCACCTGGTCGACTGTTATCGCTGGCAGGAGCTTTGCCGCTGAACGGGCATCGTTCAGGCATGCCGATAGGACTGCCTGGTACGGACCGATCGCTCAATCCGGATCAGCCTCGAAACCGGCGATCAGCTGGTTGGCTGCCAGGTAGTCATCCACGGCATTGATCACCCCGTTGATGATGAACTGAACGGCAATCACGGCCAGGATCAGTCCAAACACCTTGGTCAGGATTCGGCGTCCGCTTTCACCGAGCCAGCGGATGACGTATTTCGAGCGGGTCATGGTGAAGTAACACGATACCGTCGTCACCAGGATGGCAAAAAAGGTCACCACCAGGTAAAGCGGGCCGGGTGCCTCACTGGTCAGGATCATGGCCGTGGCAATCGCGCCGGGGCCGCTGATGAAGGGGATGGACAGCGGCACGATGGAGATGTCGCGGGCCACCTTTCCCGAAGGTTTTGCATCCTCCTCGGAGTGATCGGGCGCCTCGCTCTTCTTGAGCATGCCCATTGCGATCCCAAACAGGATCAACCCCCCGGCGATCCGGAATGCCGCCAGCGTGATACCGAACAACTGGAAGATCAGCGAACCAAGCAGGGCAAAGACAAACAGAATGGAAGTCGAGGCCACCACGGCACGCCGGGCGGTGGCCTCCTGCTCTTCCTCATCGTCGTCGGAAGTCAGCGAGGCAAACACGAACGCCGTGGTCAGCGGATTGACGATCACGAACATGCCGATGATGGCGATGAGGAAATACTCGATCAGGGAAGCCATGCCGGTACCTGTGTCATTCCACTACTCTCAAGCTACCACAACAGTCTGTCGCCATGCCCCGCCATATCCCACCGGAAGCATCGGCAAGTCGCCCTTCGACCCGCCCACCACAATCAGAACCCTGCCCGCTCCTTCCTCCCCAACCTTTCAAGGGCGGGTGGCGGTGCCTGTGTGGGCCGGCAGGGTGCGGAATCTCGCACTGATCCAACCGTCACCTGACGCCTGATCCAGGCCCAACACCGGCAGCGTTCCCAGAGAACCCAGGGAGTCATTTCGACGGCACCAAAACGCCCCGGCACCCGAAGCGCCTCCCCCGCCGTTCACACTGCCGGCCCACACAGGCACCGCCACCCGCAACCCTTACTCCTCCCCCGCTTCTGGGTAGAGGTGATACCACCACTCCGTCTCATCCTTCAGCCAGTAATCGAACCAGGCCAGCATGCTGTCCCACCACACGTAACGCTGCTCGCGGTCCAGGATATGGTGATCCTCGCCGGGAAACTCGATCAATTCGACATCGCGATCGAGCAACTTGAGCGCGGTATACATGTTGTGACTTTCGCCCGGCGGCACGTTGGTATCGGCATCACCGGTCACCAGCAGCAGCGGCGTGGTGATCCGGTCGGCCGAATAGACCGGGCTCTGGCCGACATAGAGTTCGGGATTGTTCCAGGGGAAGGAGCCGCGGCTGGCAATACCCGAATAACCGTAACCCCACCAGCCCTCGCCCCAGTAGGATGTCAGCGCGCTGATGCCGGCATGGGAAATGGAAGCGGCGTAGAGATCGGTCAGCGTGGCCAGGTGCATGGTCATGAAGCCGCCGTAGCTGGCACCGATGTTGCCGATGCGCTCGCCGTCGATGAAGTCATGCGCCTCGACGAACTTTTCGGTGCCCTCGATGATGTCGTCGGCGGTGTACTTGCCCCAGGCGTTGACATGCAGGGCCGAGAACTCCTGGCCGTAGCCGATGGTGCCGCGCGGCTGCAGTACGTAGACCACGTAACCCTGCGCGGCCCACAGGTTGAACGGGTAACGACCGGTGAGCTGGCGATTGACCGGCGTGGTGCCGCCGTAGTAGTACACGATCAGCGGGTATTCCTTCTCGTCGTCGAAGTCCGGCGGCAGGTAGTAGCGACCCTCGATCTCGTCGCCATTGTCATTGACGAAGGACCAGGGTTCCACCGGGCCGAAGTTGACATCGGCATACTCGCTTTCGACACTGTCGAGCAGCACGCTGTGACGATTGCGCCGCAAATCGACGGTGTGCACGCGCTGCGGGCGGTCGGCATCGGTGCCGCGCACTACCACCACCGGGCGTCGCTGTTCGGAGGCGACGAACGATTCCATCACTTCCACGCCGGTATCGATCTCGACGAAGCGGTCGCGACCGGTCTCGTAGCGCACCAGGATGGCCCGCTCGCCGGCCACCGCCGGCAGCAGCAGGTCGCCGTCGGGCAGGCGATGCAGGCCCGAGAAGGCCGGGTCGAAATCGCGACTGACACTTCTCGCGCTCTCGCCGTCGCTGCTCAATCGGTAAAGCTGGGTGTCGTACTCGTTGGGGGTGAGATCGTCGCCCGTGGTGGCGCCGTCGCCCTGGGGCAGGCCGGGACCGGCCAGCAGCCAGTAGCCCTCCTCGGCAAACAGCGCGCCGTTGAACAGGCGGTACTGGCCGATCTCGCGTCGTTCCAGGTCTGCAAGATCGACCTCGAACAGCCTGAACAGGCTGTGCGGCGGCTCGGCGTAGTCGATGATGCGTTCCGATGCCAGCAGCCGCTCGCCGTCGGGATGAATATCGTGCAGGCTGACCGATGTATCGCCGGCGGTGAGCGGCCGGATCAGGCCACTGGCCAGATCGACCTGGTAGATCTGGCTGTTGTCGCGAAAGCCTGCCCAGCGATCTTCCAGCGAACGGATGCGGCGCGCCTTGCTGTTGCCGTCCTCGTAGGGTGCGTTCCATGCGAACACGATGGAGCCGGAATCGGGATGCCAGCGCCAGCCGCCCACATGCTCGTGATTGGCCAGCAGCAGGCGGGCCTGGCCGGTGTCGGCGGCGTGCAACCACAGGTTGTTGCCCTCGTGCACGGCCAGCCAGGCGCCGTCCGGACTCCAGGCCAGTGCGCGCGGCCGGTTGGTGGTCCACTGGCGCTCGATGCGACCGGTCGACAGGTCGCGGACTTCCAGGCGCTGGATGTCGATGTCGGCCAGGTCATTGCGGCTGTCGAAGGCCAGCGCCAGGTAACGACCGTCGGGTGAAATCGCCTTGCTGCTCACCGTCTCGGCATTGGTCAGACGTTCGGGTGAAACGCGTCGCACCGGCTCGACATGGAAGCGCGCGGTATCGTGCACCTCGCGCCCCTGCCAATTCAACAACGGCGCGTCGTCGCCGTCGCGGCCGTGATTGGAAATCATCAGCGTGTGGGTGCCGTTTCTCAGCTCCAGCTCGAAGCCGTCATCGCCGGCGCTGACCTCGCGGCCGGCCAGATACAGCCGGGGACGCTCGACGTTGTCGATGCGCAGGTGCCCGCGAACAAAGCGTTCGGTATCGACATGAATCGCCCACAGCCGGATTTCGTCGACCTCGGGAAGGTCGGCGGGGCTGGCCAATTCCCATTCGAGCGCCTGGCCGAACATCTCGCGCTGTGCGCCTGCTCGCGGCATGTCACCGATCATCTGCTGCATGACCAGGGCCCGGGCCATCTCATCGCGCTTGGCCGACCGGCCGGCAACATCGGTGGCAATTGGCAGCGGACCCAGCGCCAGCAGCTCGTCGATCTGGATCGGTTCGGCGGCATCCTCGGCCAACAGCAGTGGACTCAAGGCCAGCAGCAGGATGAAGGGGATCGGTAGACGCAGATTGAATCGGCTCACGGTCGGCTCCGTTGTCAAATGGGTACAGACTGTCCAGCCGAGCAATTTAACAGATGCAGCGCAAGTGAGCGAAAACAGAAATTCACTTGTTCTACCTGTTTGATCATGATCAATTCATGCCCGGGCAAAAGGGAATACGCTTGCCCCACTGATCACGGATTTGCTTGCGGTATTTTTCCATGTCACAACTCATGCGCCCCAATTTCGACAGCGAACTGATCGCCCGTTACGGTGGCGAAGGCCCCCGCTACACGTCCTACCCGACGGCCGTTCAGTTCAGCGAGGATTTCTCCGCAACCGATTACCGAAGCGCCATCGTGGAGAGCAACAAGCTCCCCATTCCGCCGGACCTGTCGCTGTACGTGCATGTGCCGTTTTGCAGCAGCCCGTGTTTCTACTGTGCCTGTAACCGGATCATCACCCGCTCGCAGACAGCCGGGCAGGAGTTCCTGGTCAGCCTGGAGAAGGAACTGCAGCTGACCGCGCCGCTGTTTGACGACGACCGCCCGGTACGGCAGCTGCACCTGGGTGGCGGCACGCCGACCTTTCTGGGCACCGAACAGATTCGTCAGCTGATGGCCCTGCTGAAAACCCACTTTCCCTTTGCTGCCGATGCCGAGCTGGGCCTGGAAGTCGATCCGCGCACGATCGATCCGCCCGGCATACGCGAGCTCAAGGAGATGGGGTTCAATCGCATATCGGTCGGCATCCAGGACCTCGACCCGGCAGTACAGAAGGCGATCAACCGGGTGCACGACACCGCCCAGGTCGGGTCGGTCCTGGGCGCGGCACGCGGTGTTGGCTTCGACTCGATCAGTGTCGATCTGATCTATGGCCTGCCCATGCAGACGACCGCCGGCTTCCTGAAGACCATTGAACGGGTCATCAGCATGCAACCCGACCGCATCTCGCTGTTCAACTACGCCCATCTGCCACACATTTTCAAGGCCCAGCGCCAGCTCGACGACTCCCTGCTGCCCACGCCATCGACCAAGCTGGCCATTTTCCGCAATACGCTCACGCGCCTGATGGACGCCGGCTACGAATTCATCGGCCTGGACCATTTCGCCAAGCCGAACGATTCACTGGTCAAGGCAAAACGAAACGGCACCATGGTGAGAAACTTCCAGGGCTATTCCACCCATGGCGGACTGGATCTGGTCAGCTTCGGCCCCAGTGCCATCAGCCAGGTGGGCGACAGCTTCTCGCAGAATCACCGCAAGCTGCAGGACTGGGCGGTGTCGCTGACCGAGGGCAAGCTGCCGGTGGCCAGGGGGCTGGCCCGCACCACCGATGACCGGCTGCGCGCCGATGTGATAGAACGCATCATGTGCGACGGCGAACTGGATTTCCACGCAATCGAACGCGACTACCAGCTCACCTTCCGGCGCTACTTTGCCGATGAACTCGAGCGCCTGGAGCCGCTGGTCAAAGACGGCCTGATCGAATGGACCGACAAGGGCTTTGCGGTGACCAGCAGCGGCCTTCTGTTCCTGCGTGCCATTGCCAAGACTTTCGACGTCTACCTGACACCCAACGGCCAGACCCAGGGCAGATTCTCGCGCATCGTCTGAGATCCCTCCGGCACCACGGTCCAAGCTGATACAATGCGGAGACTGTGATTCCGGAGGCGCCATGAGCGACAGGAACAAGGTAACCGACCTCGACCGCAACGAGGTTTCCTGCGAGGATTGCGCGCTGTTCAGCCTGTGCTTTGCGCAGGAGATTTCGGACGAAGAGCGCGGGCGACTCGACAAGGTACTCAAGCGCCGCCAACCCGCCGAACGTAACGACCACCTCTTCCATGGCGGCCAGAATCTCAAGAGCGTGACCGTGCTGAGAACCGGTTCGGTCAAGGCCTACAGCATTTCTCACGATGGCGACGAGATCGTCTCCGGTTTCTACCTGCCCGGCGAGGTCATCGGACTCGATGCCTTGTCGAGCGAGCGGCACCCCGGCTTCGCTGTCGCTCTGGAAGACAGCCGCTACTGCGAGATTCCCTATCGCGACTTCGAACGCATGCTGGCCGAGAGCCCAAAGCTCAACCAGGTCATGCTCAGAATGCTGTCGGAAGAAATGACCGAGACGCGCGAGTTGCTGCTGGTGGTCGGGCGCCTGGACGCCCGCACCCGGGTGTCGCTGTTTCTGCTCAGCCTGTCGCGCCGCCTGGCCCGCCGCAACCAGGATCCCGACCGATTCCGGCTGACCATGGACCGGCGCGATATCGCCAATTATCTCGGGCTGACCATCGAGACCGTCTCGCGCACGCTCTCGGGCCTGCAGCGCGACGCCATCATCGAAGTGCGCGGCAAGCAGGTGCGGGTACTCGACCGCCCTGCCCTGCAGGAAGCCGCCCGCCAGCTCGAAGAGCTCGATTCGGTCAACCAGAACGCCGGCTGACCGATCCTGCCCGCCGCCCGGCTGCCGGTGCAACCGGGCAACACAGCAGCTCGTTTTCTCACTGCCCGCCCGGCAACTCCGTGGTGCCGATCAACTGACCGAAGAACACGGCATTGGCCAGCAGGCGCTCGCTGCCGCGCCAGTAGCCACGGAACACGGCATCGTCGGACATGCGAATGACGGTGCCCTGGCCGTGGCGACTGGTGCTGATGGCCGGCGCCCCGGCCAGGCGATCGCGATTGGATTCGGACAGGTAGCCGGCGGCCAGGGGCGATTCGGCATAGATGGCCGGCTGGGCATAGGGATTGTCCACGGCGCGCATCGCATGGCGGCCACGGCGAAAGACCGCCAGTTCGTCACGCTCGTAACCAAACCCCACCGGATGGGTGGTATCGAGACTGACCCGCAGCGCGCTGCCGCCGATCAACTCGCGGGCAAAGTCCTCGCGGAAGTCACCATAGGCCCGGCGTTCGGGCGCATCAGCCTCTTCGTTGTCGTTTTCGTTGCTGGAATCGACCAGTTGCCAGTCGAGTTCCAGCTCTTCGGCCCAGGTCGAGGCGCCCCGCAGTGCCAGCAGGACGCCACCGTCGGTGACGAAGGCTTCGATACGCTCGCGCGCCCAATCGGGCAGGGATTCGTAATTGCCGTCAGGCAGGATCAGGTGGGAGTACTCGCTGAGCTCGGCACGAAACAGGCGCGTCCAATCGAGCATGGCGAGCGGCTGATCGAGCTCGATATCGAACCAGTGCCAGATGTATCCGGCATGATTGGCCCGGATGCCGTCGCCGGTGAGCATGGCGACGTTGACCGAATCGAGCACCGGTGCCGAAGGAGACCCCAGGTCGATGCCGGACCGGCTCAGGCCGCGCTCGGCAGCGAGCACCTCCACGCCGTAGTGCTGTGACAATTCGGCCAGACGCGGACCGGCCGGGTCCAGGGCATCCGGCTGCAGGCCGGCATGCACGATCAGGCTGCCGCGAAGCATTTCGCGGTCACCACCGGCGGTCGGCACGGTCAACGGTTCGGTGGCCGCCTGCACGCGGTAGCCGTCGGCGAGCAGCGCTCCCAGCAGGGCCGCGGAACGGTACTGATCCCACGGCACGACCCAGGCCAGGGCATCGGTGGGCGGTGCGTCATGCTCGAGCGTCGGCGCCTCGCTGAGGCGCTCACCGTGAGCAGGCAGGCGGCGCACCGGCTCCAGCGGCAGATCGTGCGACATGCCCAGCGGCCAGGCCGATACATCATAGAAGGTCTCCATCGGCAGCTCGGTGACCGGATCGAGAATGGATTTGAGCAGGGTGTAATGCGGTTGGTCGGCCGGGATCACCCAGGCCGCACCGGCTTCATGGCCGCGACCGTCGACCTCGACCGACTCGGTGGCGGGATGAATGGCAATGTCATGCCCCAGCAGCAGATCGAGAAGGGCCGCCGCCCGGGCCGGGTCACCATCGTCGCCCAGCACCCAGCCGGCGTTGCGATCGCGCCGGGCCGCCTCGCGGGCATCGTCGAAGAACTCGCGCTGGAAGTCGATCAGCTCGTCGGCCAGCGCGTGGGTGGCCGCCAGCGTCGACAGGCTGGTGGTGACCTGGTTGGCCACCGCACTGGCAAAGGTGCGCTCGCCGTAAACAGTGTCCTGCACATGGCCACGCGCCGAACCCTGTTCGAACAGAATACCGATACCGCCGGTCAGGTCCGGGTAGGTCGAGCCCTTGCCGACGTAATAGTCATCGAACAACTCGCGGGTAAAGTGCGGCTCGCCGGCACGGTCGAGAAAATCGCCATGGAATTCGGCAATGCTCCGGGTCAACTCGTAGTTGCGCTCCGGGGTGAGCGGGTTGTTGCGCTCGGGCACGCCGGGCTGGAAGAAGTAGGTGGTGTTGGGGCCCATTTCGTGATGATCGGTGAGCACGTGCGGGCGCCAGGTGTGGTACTCCACCTTGCGCGAGCGCGATTCCGGGTGCACCAGGGGCAGCCAGTCGCGATTGAGATCGAACCAGTAATAGTTGGTCCGACCATTGGGCCAGGCCTCGTTGTGCTCGCGATCGGCCGGATCGGCTGAAGGGTTACGCCCCTTGTGCATGTTCACCCAGTGGGCGAAGCGATCGATACCGTCGGGATTGAGGCCGGGCTCCATGACGATGACCATCTCGTCGAGCCAGGCCAGCACGTCCTCGTCGAGCGAGGCGGCCAGGTACCAGGCGGTCACCAGCGCGGCGGAAGCGCCGGAGGCCTCGTTGCCGTGCACCGAGTAGCCCAGCCACGCCACCGGCGGGCCTTCGCCGGACTCCGATCGGTCGCGTCGCTCGGCCCGGATCTCGTCAATATCTTCGAGCCGCTCGGGGCTGGCAAAGGTCAGAAACAGCAACGGGCGCTGGCCATGGGTGGTGCCAATGCGCTCGATCTTCACGCGATCCGATGCTTCGGCCACGGCCTCAAGGTAGGAAACCATCTGGTCGTAGCGGGGGTGCCACTCGCCCGGCTCGAATCCCAGCACTTCGGCCGGGGCAGGAATGGATTCGTCGAATTCACCGTCAGCCGGCAGGCCCGGCATGGCACTCAGGCCGAACGGAACGGCAAGCAGCAGAAAGGCTGCAAACAATCTGGTTGATCTCATCTCTTGTGGGGACTTGTCATGTTTGGACTGTTACGATCATCCTAACTGACCGGCAGTCGACAATGCATGCCGACGGGCCAGGCGACACACTGATCGACAACCGTGAACAGAAGGAGCCACGCCGATGAAACTGGAATCCACCGATCTGCGCAACAACACGCCGATCAACCCGCGCTTTGCGTTTGGCAAACACGACCCGAAGGACCACATGACGCTGTCGGACAATCTCAGCCCGCACCTGAAATGGTCGGATGTGCCCGACGGCACGCGTTCCTTCGCCATTGTCTGCATGGATCCGGACGTACCCTCGGTGGCCGACGACGTCAACCAGGAAGGCAAGACCCTGCCGGCCGACATGCCGCGGGTGGACTTCTGCCACTGGGCCATGGTCGACATCCCCGCCAGCCTCACGGAACTGGCGACCGGGCAGTGCTCCGACGGGGTCACGCCCAAGGGCAAGCAGAACCCGCCCGGACCAGAGGGCACCCGCCAGGGGCTCAACGACTATACCCAGTTCATGGCCGGCAACCCCGACATGGGCGGTGAGTATTTCGGCTACGACGGCCCCTGCCCGCCATGGAACGACGAGCGCATGCACCACTACATCTTTACCGTCTATGCCCTGGACACCGACAGCCTCGACCTGCCCGAGAAGTTCACCGGCCACGACGTGGTCGAGGCAATCGACGGGCACGTGCTCGACCAGGCCAGCCTGAAGGGCACCTATACCCTCAACCCCGGCTTGCGGTAGTGCCATGGATTCCGGGTGGCGCCGCCCGGCGCCACCCGCTTCAACAGGCGTTGGAAAGGTCAGTGCGGCTGATCGGTAAGTGGAAAAGGGCTCTGCATTGTTCAGCATCTGAGCAAATGGCGTAGAATCGCTCATATCATGAACATTCGGGTGTCTGGCAGTGCCCGAATGTGTGCTCCCCCGGCTGGCATGGAATGTGCATTACTCAGGCTGTTCATCCAACCCGGCCAATCTGCCAAGACACGAGAGGATCACGACCATGTCATCAGACGACTTTCTCAAACGCATCCGTGACGAAGAAATCGAATTTGTCGATTTCCGTTTCGCCAACACGCTCGGCAAGGAGCAGCATGTCACCATGCCGGCCTCGGCCATCGACGAGGACCTGCTGACCGACGGCAAGATGTTCGACGGCTCGTCGATTGTCGGCTGGAAGGGCATCCAGGACTCCGACATGACGCTGATGCCCGATCCCGACAGCGCCTTTGTCGACCCGTTTGCCCAGCACAAGACGCTGAATGTCACCTGCGATGTGCTCGAACCGTCGACCATGCAGGCCTACACGCGCTGTCCGCGTTCGCTGGCCAAGCGCGCCGAGGCCTACCTCAAGTCCACCGGCATTGCCGACGAGGCCTTCTTCGGTCCCGAGCCCGAATTCTTTGTCTTCGACGACGTGCGCTGGAAGAACGACATCTCCGGTGCCTCGTTCGCCATCGATGCCGAGGAAGCGGCCTGGAACACCAACAAGAAGTACGAGGACGGCAACCACGGGCATCGGCCCAAGGTCAAGGGCGGCTACTTCCCCGTACCGCCGGTCGACGGGCTGTCGGACCTTCGCAGCCTGATGTGCGCCACGCTCGAAGCGGTTGGCATCCCGGTCGAGGTGCACCACCACGAGGTCGGTACCGCCGGCCAATGCGAAATCGGCACGCGTTTCAACTCGCTCACCCGCAAGGCCGACGAGTTGCTGATGACCAAGTACATCATCCAGAACGTCGCTCATGTTCACGGTCGCACCGCGACCTTCATGCCCAAGCCGCTGGTCGGTGACAACGGTTCGGGCATGCACGTGCACCAGTCGCTGGCGCTGAAGGGCGAGAACCTGTTTGCCGGCGACGGTTACGGCGGCTTGAGCGAAACCGCGCTGCATTACATCGGCGGCATCTTCAAGCACGCCCGCGCCATCAACGCCTTCGCCAACTCGACGACCAACAGTTACAAGCGCCTGGTACCGGGCTTCGAGGCGCCGGTGCTGCTGGCCTACTCGGCCCGCAACCGTTCGGCCTCCTGTCGTGTGCCCTGGGTCGGCACCCACAAGGCACGCCGCATCGAGGTACGCTTCGGCGACGCGGCCGGCAACCCGTATTTGACCTTTGCCGCCATGCTGATGGCCGGTCTCGACGGCGTGATCAACAAGATCAACCCGGGTGCGCCCATGGACAAGGACCTCTACGACCTGCCGCCGGAAGAGGAGGCCGACATCCCGCGCGTCTGCCACGCACTCGACCAGGCACTGGAGGCGCTGGATTCCGATCGCGACTTCCTCAAGGCCGGCGACGTGTTTTCCGACGACCTGATCGACGGCTACATCGAGCTGAAGATGAAGGAAGTCACCCAGTTGCGCATGTCGCCGCACCCGGTGGAGTTCGACCTCTACTACTCGAGCTGATCGAGCGCACCACACCCCTGACCGAAACGACCGGGCCCCGCCCGGTCGTTTCGTTTCCGGCCGGCACGTCGGCTAGAATCTGCTGTCGAACCCGTGTGAACCAACGCAGGCAACCCACATGAAAGTCAGCTTCACCTTCTGGCTCCTTGCCCTGGCATTGTTCGCCATGCCACTGGCCGCCCAGGAAATCTATCGCGTGGTCGATGAACACGGCAACGTCACCTACACCGATCAGAAACCGGACGACGGGGGCGAGCCGGTCGATTTGCCGGAACTCAATGTCCTTGGCGACGATGAGGAAGAGCCTCCCTTGCCGGAAGCGGAGGCGGACGTTGCAATCGATGCCGAAGCCGCCGGCCCGCTGGGCTTCGAGATCGTGTCACCGGCCGACGGCGAGATGGTCGAAGGCGGCAGCGTACAGGTCGAAATCGACAGCAACGTCGCCATCCCGCCCACGACCCAGATCGTGCTGTTTCTCAATGGCCAGCCCCAGGAGCCGATTCGCACGCTCGATGTCACGCTCGACGACATTCCACCGGGACCCTACCAGTTGCGCGCAGAACTGCAAACGCCCGAAGGCCGGCAGCTGGCCGAGACCGGTAGCGTGCGTTTCGAGGTGAGTGCCGCGGAGGAAGCCGACGGCACGCCATGAGCGCCGCCCCGCACCCGGATGAACTGGCTACTGGTCTGATCCGGGTCGCCCCCGACGGGCGCATCGCCTGGCTCAATCGCAGTGCCGCCGATCTGCTGGCGCGCTCTCCGGCTGCCCTGACCGACTCGGCACTGGCCGATCACTCGCCCCTGCTGTCACGCTGGATGATCCGGGCCCGTGACACCGCCCGCGCCCTGCGGGCTCCCGAGAGTCGGCTGGAACCCGGCGGGCAGGATGTCGACGCCTTCT
This sequence comes from Wenzhouxiangella sp., assembly GCA_007135935.1. Classification (GTDB taxonomy): domain Bacteria; phylum Pseudomonadota; class Gammaproteobacteria; order Xanthomonadales; family Wenzhouxiangellaceae; genus Wenzhouxiangella. The sequence continues at coordinate 21,624 of SLIA01000023.1, read as the reverse complement.
TCCAGGTCCTGGGCAAGGACATTCTCATCGAACTGCATCCGGTGGCCGAACGCGTCCGCCAGCGCGAACTGGCCGAGCGTGCCGATCGCGCCCAGGCCATGACCCTGCTGACCCGGCGCCTGGCCCATGAACTGCGCAACCCCCTGGCCGGCGTTCGCGGGGCCGCGCAACTCATCGCCGCCACGCCGAACGGCGAACGCACCGCCGACCATGCCCGCATGATCCAGCGCGAGGTCGATCGCATCACCCGCCTGATCGAACGCTTCGCCGGCGGCGAGGAAAAGCGCATCGCTGCGGTCAACCTGCACCGCGTACTCGACGACATCACCGAACTGCTGATGGCCGAGGGGCACCAGGGGCTTGCCGTGATCAAGGACTTCGACCCGAGCATCCCGGAGCTGATGGCCGACGAGGGGCAACTGCACCAGGTCTTCTTGAACCTGGCACGCAATGCCGCCCAGGCCGGCAGCACGCAGCTGCGCCTGGCCACGCGGATCGAACATCATTGCGCCCTGCTCGACCAGGCCGACCAGCATGCCGTTCGCATCGACTTCGACGACGATGGCGGCGGCGTCGATGCCGACATGCGCGACCGCCTGTTCCTGCCGCTGGTTTCCGGGCGCAGCGACGGCTCGGGCTTCGGCCTGGCCATCGTGCAGCAAATCGTTCGCGCGCACGGCGGGCTGGTCGAATACCAGCCACTGGCAGCCGGCAGCCGCTTTCGCGTGCGCCTGCCGCTGATTCCGGCCGGAGAACCAGCCGATGGATAAGACAGTCTGGATCATCGATGACGATCCCGGCATTCGCTACGTGCTGACCGAGTACTTCGCCAGCCGCGACATTCCCACGAAGACTTTTGCCGAAGGCCACGAACTGACCACGGCCCTGGCCGAGCGCACACCCGACCTGGTCATCGCCGATATCCGCCTCGAGGGCGAGAGCGGCCTGGACCTGATGCGGCAACTGCAATCCGATCACCCGGGCCTGCCGGTCATCATCATGACCGCCTACTCCGACCTGGATTCGGCCGTCAGGGCCTTTCGCGGCGGGGCATTCGAGTTCCTCGCCAAGCCCTTCGACCTCGACGAGGTCGGCCGGCTGGTCGAAAAAGCCCTGCAGTCGCCCCCCGGACCCGGCGAAAGCAGCAGCCGCAATGCCGGCATGATCGGCTCATCTACAGCATTCCAGCAGTTGATCCGCCTGATCGGTCGCCTTTCGGCCAGCGACGTGCCGGTGCTGATCACCGGCGAAACCGGCACCGGCAAGGAACTGGTTGCCCGCGCCCTGCACAATCATTCACCGCGAGCGAACGGCCCCTTCATCGCCATCAATACCGCGGCCATCCCGACCGAACTGCTCGAATCGGAGCTGTTCGGTTACGAAAAAGGCGCTTTCACCGGTGCCGAACAACGACGTGCCGGGCACTTCGAACGCGCCGCCGGTGGCACCCTGTTTCTCGACGAGATCGGCGACATGCCGCTCAACCTGCAGTCACGCCTGCTGCGGGTACTGGCCGAAGGGGAGTATTACCGACTCGGCGGCCGCGGCCTGGTCAAGGCCGATGTGCGCGTCATTACCGCCACCCACCACGACCTCGCCGAGCGCGTCGCCAGCGGCGAGTTCCGGGCCGATCTCTACCACCGCCTCAAGGTCATCAGCGTGACAGTTCCACCGCTGAGGGAGCGGCGCGAAGACATCCCGGCACTGACCAGGCACTTTCTCGCCCAGGCCGCGGCCGAATTCCGCCTGCCCACCCGCAACGCCGCACCGGAACTGATCGACCACCTCCAGCGTCTGGACTGGCCAGGCAACGTGCGCGAACTCAGGCACCTGTGCCAATCCCTGGCCGCGCTGGCCCCGGCGGCGCTGATCGGTCTCGACGACCTGCCGGAAGAATACCGGACCCCATCGGGCACGTCAGCGACAGACAGCGAGTGGGAAAACGGCCTGGCCGCCGAAGCAAGCCGGCGCCTGCCCAGCTCGAATGGTGAGCTGCATGCCGAACTGCTCGAGCGCTTCGAGCGCCAACTGGCACAAGCCGCGCTGAAAGCCTGCGCCGGCAACAAGTCCAAAGCCGCCCGCCGCCTGGGCATCAGCAGGAATACGCTGGCAAGAATGCTCGATACCAAAGCGGTGTCATAAGCCTGTCATCAGCAGCGGCTAGGCTTGCAGATCGGCTTGGATTTTCCCGCTCGCAATCGCAATGACCGCATTCCTGTCCTGTAAAAGGCTGACCAAGCGCTTCGGCGACCTTGAAGTGCTCAAGGGTATCGACCTGGCATTGGAAAAAGGGGAATGCCTGGTCCTGCTGGGCGGCTCGGGCTGCGGCAAGACCACCCTGCTCAACGTTCTCGCCGGGCTGCTGCCAGCCGACAGCGGCCGAGTCTGCCTGAATGACCGTGTCCTGGATGAACCTGCAACCGGCACTCACGTTCCGGCACGCAAGCGTCGCTTCGGAATGGTGTTCCAGGATTTCTCGCTCTGGCCCAACATGACCGTGGCCGAGAACATCGCATTCGGCCTGCGCGTTCAGGGGATCGGCAACGGCGAGCGCAAGCGCCGCGTGAATGAGGCGCTTGAACAGGTCCGGATGACCGCATTCATGGACCAGCTGCCCTCGCGTCTATCAGGCGGGCAGCAACAGCGCGTGGCCATTGCCCGGGCGCTGGCGGTCAGACCACGGGTTCTGCTTTTCGACGAACCCCTGAGTGCGCTCGACGCTCGTCTACGCGAGGAACTGCGAAACGAGATCGATCGCCTGATCCGTGAATATGAAATGACAGCGGTCTATGTCACCCATGACCAGATCGAAGCGTTTTCCCTGGCTGACCGGGTGGCGCTGATGGAAGGCGGACACATTGTGCAGATCGACCAACCGGAAGTCCTGTACAACCGTCCCGCCAACCGTTACGTGGCCGAGTTTCTCGGTGCGGCGAATCTGTTCGAGTACCAGCGCACCGGTGCCTCACTGGCGTTGAACGGTGAGCTCAGTCTGCCACCGCCGGCTGGCACAGTGCCGGATGTCGGCCACCTGGTCGTGCACCGCGAAAAGGTGTCCATCACACCGTCCGAGAAAGTCAATGGTGCCGCCGGCCAGGTCGACCTGGAGGGCATCTGCCGTCACCAGGCCTACCTGGGTGAACGCTGCGAGGTCTTCGCCGAGGCCGGCAGCGGGGCTGTGTTCCGCGGCTTTTCCAGCGAGCGCATTCCAACCGGCACCAGCGTACGCATCCGGTTTGCCCCGGAGGCGATGCACTTCGTCTCAACCTGATTCGCTCTCGTTCCCCATGAAGGCCCATCGCCAGACTGGCCGCATCATCCTGGCCGGCCTGCTGATCGCAGTCCTGGCCTCGTGTCAGTCCGAACGCGACGATGTCATCGTGGTTTACTCGGCTGGCCCCAGGCCGCTCATCGAGGCGGTCGTGGCCGCTTTCGAAGCTGGAAACGATATTGAAGTCGAATTGTTTGCCGCCACCACCGGCCAGGTGATGGCGCGCCTGGAAGCCGAGAAGTATCGTCCTCGCGCTGACGTCGTAGTTCTGGCCAGTGAACTGGGCGCGGCCGGCCTGAAACGCGAGAGCCGATTGCGTCGATACCGTCCCGTCGGTATTGATGGAACCCAAACCGACTGGCACGATCCTGATGGCTACTACCACGCCACCGGCGCTGCCATCGTCGCCATGGCTTTTCGTGGTGATGCGCCAAGTCCACCATCCTGGCGGGCGGCATTGGCCGGTGACTGGGACGGTCGCCTGACCATGCCCTCCCCTTCTCGCTCTGGATCAGCCGCCGACTTCCTGATTGCGTTCAATCTCGATCGCGGTGACGAGGTCTGGCAGCAATGGCTCGACGCACGCTCAATCACCGGCCTGGAGTTTTCCGCGGCCAATAACCAGGCGATCACCAGCCTGGTACTCGATGCCTACGACGGAATGCTGGCAGCTGCCGATTATCTGATCTATCGACAGATGGATCGAGGCGCCGACCTGAGCGTCCATTACCCGACCGACGGCAGCGTGCTCGTCACCCGCCCGATCGCCATACTTGATTCGACGCCTCAACCCGAATGGGCCGAGCGCTTCGTGGACCATTATTTCTCGGAAGCCATGCAACAGGCCGTGGCCGATCAGTTTCTGGTGCCGGCCCGCAAGGACGTCGAGACTGCCGAGATACGTCCTTCCGACCTGCCGGATACGCTGATTCGCGCCGATATGAAAGAGGCACTGGAGCAGCAGATTCACATCCTGCGCCGCTTTCAACTGGAAATCGAGCGAGCCCAGGTGGTACGTCGATGAACGCGGCCGCCATCCGCTGGCTGCTCGGGCTGGGCCTGTTGTTCATAGTCGCGGCCACCGGCTACCCGCTGGTCATACTCATCGCCCAAAGTATCTTCCCGGACCTGCTCGGCGGAAGTCTCGAGGGCGCATTCTCGGCCTGGCGACGGATCTTCGATACGCCCGATCTCGTGGCCATGCTGCGCAACACGATTGCCTGGGCGGCGGCAGTGACCTTGCTGTCCTGGGCCCTCGGCATTCCCTGCGGCTACTGGCTGGCGCGAACTCAACTGCGAGGCAAACTCTGGCTACGGTTGAGCCTGCTTGCACCGATCATGACCCCGCCCTACATCATGGCGCTGGCCTACATCCTCGTCATGCAGGATGGCGGCTTTGCCGTGCGCCTGTTCGAGAATATGCCGGAGGGGCCGCGCTTCTGGTTCTTCTCGTTCTGGGGGGTCACGACGGTCATGGCGCTGGCCTCGTTCGGCTACGTCGCCCTGGCAGTCGAGGCCACGCTGGGATCGATTCCGCGCCGGCTGGAGCTGGCCGCCGACATGGTGGGTGCCAGGCGCTGGCAAACGTTGAGATCGGTGGTATTGCCCCTGATGCTGCCCGCGGTACTCAACTCCGGCCTGCTGGTGATGCTGGAGGCCTTGTCGAACTTCGGCGTTCCTGCGGTCCTGGGCACACGGGCCAACCTGCCTCTACTGCCGGCTGAAATCTTCTTCCTCGTAACCTCCTGGCCCATTGATCTGGCCCTGGCCACTTCGTTATCCAGCCTGCTTTGCCTGGTCGCACTGATCAGCCTGTATGGCTCACGCTGGCTGACTGCCCGGCGCGGTGAAATGAGAATGCGCGGCGGCGATGCCGACCTGATGGTGCCGACTCGATGGGGTCGCATCGGCATCCATGCCTGGTTTGTCACTCTGTTCTTCTTTTCGACGCTGCTGCCCTACGCGGCCATGCTGCTGACCAGTCTGGCAGGTGACTGGCGAGGACGCTGGCCGGAGTTGACCCTGAACCATTACAGCGAACTGTTTTCCCCGGGATCACGCAGCTTTGATGCACTCATGACCAGCCTCGGCCTGAGCGTGACCGCGGCCACCATCTGTATCATCGTCGGCGCCCTGATTGCCTATGCCACGGTATTTGGTCGTGGCTGGCTGCGACACGTGGTCGAAGGGCTGGCAACACTGCCGCGTGTGGTACCCAAGATCGTAATCGCGGTGGGGCTGATCCTGGCATGGAACGCACCCTGGGTGAACGTGAACATCTACAACACGCTGTGGATGCTGCTGCTGGCCTACGTGGTGATCTATATCACCGACGCGCTCAACTACTCCAATGCCTCGCTCAAGAATCTCAACCGCAATCTCGAACGTGCCGCCGAAATTGCAGGCGCAGGCCCGGCGCGCGTGCTCTGGTCAGTGATTCTGCCACACCTCAAACCGGCCCTGATCGCCGCCTGGGTCACCACCTTCATCGTGTGCATGCGTGAACTGGTGGCATCCATTCTGCTGCTGCCGCCTGGCGTAGATACCACGGCCACCTTCATATTCAATCAATTCGAGCAGGGCGATGTTTCCCAGGCCATGGCCATGGCCACGGTCACCATCGTACTCAGTACCGCGGCCCTGATTGCCTTCCAGGCACGGCAGTCACGAAACTGACACCGGATTGCAACAGGAAGGCAGTCCGGCTGAAATACTCCACCACTAGATTCTTGGGGATGCTGCCGAGTCACCTCGGCTCTTCATTCAAACCAAAGGCACTCCCCATGGAATACAAGACAAGACAGGCTGCAGTGTGCCTGTTTGCCACTTTTCTGCTGCTAGGGCTGGCGTTGCCAGTTGCAGCGGGCGATGACAACCGCGCCCTGATTGATAAACTGGTTGAACGTGGCATCCTCACGGAAGAAGACGCGGCCGAACTGCTTGACGAGCACGAGCCGGCCGATGAAATCGTCGAACGCTACCCCGGCATGCAGTACGAACCCGCAGTACCCATCGCCGATGAACAATTCCGGGCGCGGGTCAACAAGTTCGCCATGGAAACCGCTGACGGCCAGCACCGTTTCGGCATGCGCGGACGCCTGATGGTCGACGGCGCCTATGTCGGCGCCCCGTCCCTGTCCACTGATGACGAGCGTGACGACCGCGGCGACATTGCCCGTTACGGCACCATCCTGCGCCGGGCACGACTAGGCGCACTGGGCATCATGTGGGACCGATGGGAATGGCAAATGGAAGTCGACTTCCGTGACGACGAAGTGCGTTTCGCCAATGCCTACATGGCTTACCTGTTCGACTCCGGACGCCTGGCCGTGGGCCACTTCAAGGAGCCGTTCAGCATGGAGAGCTCGACCAGCTCGCGGCGTATCTCCTTCATCGAGCGCGCCTCGCCGATCGATGCCTACCGCCCCAGCCGCGAGCTCGGCGTCATGTATGAAACCCTGGTACCCGATTACTACGCTGCCATCGGCATCTTCGGCGGCGACGGCGTAGCCCGCAACCGCGACGTGACCGAGGGCTACAGCGTGGCCGGTCGCGCCTCCTTCGCGCCACTGTTCGACGCCGACCGCGGCCAGTGGTCGCATCTGGGTGTCTCGGCCAACTATCGCAAGAATGCCTTCGAGTACGAGCGCTCCCGCGGCCGGGCCCGCGAATACGAGCCAGTGCGCATGCGCACCCGCCTGGGCACGCGTGCCGTCGATGGTCGCCTGATTGGCGAGAACGATATGGAAGCGGTCAAGGACTGGACTACTTTTGCGCTCGAGGGCGGCTGGGGCCAGGGACCGTTCTCGATTCAGGGGGAGTATGTTCAGCAAAACCTCAGCCGTGACCCGGATGCTCGCGGCTTCGACAACCCCGACGTGACCAGCATGACCTCCGAGGGCTGGTATGCGCAGGTCAGCTACTTCCTGACCGGCGAGACGCGCAACTACCGGCCTTACAGCGGCGATTTCGCGCGCACCCAGATCCTCAACCCATTCAGCCAGGGCGGCTCGGGCGCCTGGGAAATGCTGGCCCGCTACGCCGTGGCCGACTCAATGGAACACCATGAACCCGATGACCGCCAGAAGCTCAATCACTGGACGCTTGGCCTGAACTGGTATCCGGAAGAAGATATCCTGCTCAAGCTCAACCTGATGTACGTTGATGCCGAACGCGGGGAAGATCTGATCAACGGCGGACCGAAAACCTGGGATACCTGGGTGGTGGCCGCCCGCTTCCAGTACGAATTCTGACGCCTGACTCTCCAGACCGTCACGAACCTTGCGCCCGGCCCCGTGCCGGGCGTTCTTTTTCGGCAGTCAAATCCAGGGGCGTTCACACGCCGACTCGGCATCAGCCGCAATACGCTGGCCAGGATGATTGAAAGGTAGTAAGGAAAAAGGTGAAAGGAGGCGGGCGCATTGCTGAACTGAAGAATGCTGAGTCGATGGCGAAACAAGCGACCTTGGGCAGCACTGAGTATTCGAAGTCGAGGCGCTTCCCTTCCTTTTACCTTTTACCTTTCACCTTTTACCTTTTTTCCATCACTCCACCTCAAGCCAGAACGTCACCGGACCGTCGTTGACCAGGCGCACCTGCATGTCGGCGCCGAAGCGCCCGGCGGCGGTGTGGGGCCAGATGGCCGCGGCGCGTTCGAGCACCTGGTCGAACAGGGCACGGCCCTCCTCCGGCGGTGCGGCGGGGGTAAAGCTGGGGCGATTGCCTGAGTTGGTGTCGGCCGCCAGGGTGAACTGCGGCACCAGCAGCAGGCCACCGCCGACATCCTGCAGGCTGCGGTTCATGCGCCCCTGTTCGTCGGGAAAGACACGATAGTTGAGCAGACGCTCGACGAAGCGCGGTATGCGCTCGGCCCGATCGCCCTGGCGAAAGCCGACCAGCACCAGCAATCCCGGCCCGATACTGCCCAAGCGTTCGCCTTCGGTCTCCACGCTGGCGCCACTGACCCGCTGAATCAATCCGATCATCTCGACCTGCCCCTGGTTGTGTGTTCATTCGACTATACCGACCGGCACGGCAACCCATCCGCCGGCCCAACCGGCTATGCTACCCCAACGGGTTAACGGGTTAACGGGTTAACGGGTTAACGGGTTAACGGGTTAACGGGCCAACGGGCCAACGAACCAACGAACCAACGAACCAACGAACCAACGAACCAACGAACCAACGAACCAACGAACCAACCGTGCAAATCCTCCTCGCCCGACTCCTCCTGCGCCTGCTGGCACTGATGCCACTGAGACTGCTGCACGCCCTGGCCGTGCCGCTGGGGTGGCTGGCCTGGCGGCTGCCCTGGTACAAGCACGCGGTCATCGAGACGAATCTAAGGCACTGCTTTCCGGAACTCGACAAGTCACAGCGGCAGCAGCTGCACCGCGACCACCTGGTCGAGATGATGCGCCTGGCGCTGGAGTCCGGGGCGGTCTGGTACTGGTCGAAGCGCCGACTGTTCCGGCACGTGGTGTCGGTGGAAGGCTGGGAGGCGGTCGAGGAGAGCATGGCGCGCGGCAAGGGCGTGCTGATGGTCGGAGCCCATGTCGGCAACTGGGAGATCCTGCCGCTTTTCGTATCGGCCCGCGTCCCGTTCGTTGCCCTGTACAAGGCACCGAAGCGAGCCGACCTGGATGCTGCGGTGACCGCCTCGCGCAGCCGCTTCGGTGCGCAACTGATCGCCAGCGGTTCGCCGGCCATGCGCCAGATGCTCGCGGCCCTGCGTCGCGGCGAGGCCATCGGCCTGCTGGCCGACCAGCAACCCAAGCAGGGCGAAGGCGTGTTCGCGCCATTGTTCGGTATTCCGGCCTCGACCATGACCCTGGTCAACCGCCTGGCGCGCAAGACCGGTACCCCGGTGGTTTTCGCCCATGCCGAACGCATCGCCGGGCGCGGCTGGACGATTCACTTCCAGGCCGCCGGCGAAGCCATCGGTGCCGATGACCCGCTCGAGGGCATCGCGCCGATGCATCGATGGCTCGAAGCCGTCATTCGACGTCGGCCCGCGCAGTACCTGTGGAGCTACAAGCGTTTTTCCGTGCGCCCGCCGGGCGAGGACGATTTCTACCCGCCGCGGCGCCGTTAACCCGGCAGGTATGTAGATCGCATTCAGCCGGGTTTACTGCCCGACCGCGTAGCAACTGGCCACGTCGGGCCACTGCTCGGCCTTGATCTGCTGGTAGTGATTCCAGAATTCCCGGTCGATGGCGCGCAGGCTGGCCGCAGTCTCGTCGCGGCGATAGCGCGTGAGGTGCGACGGACCGCCGTTGTAGGCGGCATAGGTGGCGCGCACCAGGTTATCCATGCCGCCCGGCTGCTCGTGCTCGCCCCGGCGGATGGCGTAGTCGACCAGGTAGTGCTCGAGGATCTCGATGCCGGCGGCAACGTTGTAGGACACATCGCGCTCCAGACGCTCGACGTCGTACACGCCGCGCCACACCCGCCCCATGATCTGCATTATGCCCACCGCACCCACCGAGGAGCGAATGACCTGGGGTTCATCAGTCTGGCCGACGTAGTGACGCCAGCAACTTTCCTTCCAGGCCGTGGCACGCACCAGCGGATCGAACAGCCGCCGCTGAGGCTCGTTCAGACGCGAATTCTCGCCCAGATGAGATTCGATTTCGGCGGCCAGCAACCGCGCGACCAGATCGAGATAATCGTCCAGATAGGCCAGCCTCGGCACCAGCCCGCGCAACGCTTCTCCCGGCGAACCGTTATCGGCATGAGCCGGTGCAATCAGCCAGTCCAGCCAGTGACGGCGCGATGCCAGTGGCGATCGCTCCGGCACGCCATCCAGCCCGAGCAATCGCTGCAATTCCGGGTCGATGTCCAATGGGAGGGGGGTGAAGCTCAATGGCGTCTTTTCGGCAAGCAGCATGCGGGCCAGGCGGCGCAGCCCGTCGCGGCTTACCTCCAGGCCGTATTCCGGCCCCAGTGCCTGTACGGCCGTGAGCGCATCGCCGGCGGCAAGGAATGCAGCCAGGTGCAGATCGACGTCCTCTCCGACGTCGAGCTCATCGAGCCGGGCGAACACCGGGCGCAAAGCCTCCCAGGCCTGCAGGAAAAGCGCTTCGACCGGGTCACCCTCGGTGTCATCGGCCAGTGCCTCGGCAATTCGGTAGCGGCTGTCGATCAGCACGCCGAGCAGGTCAAGTTGCAGATCACGCAGATCCAGTCCTGCGGCCAGATGCATGATGATGCTGGTCAGAAAGCCATCGAGTTCATCCTCGATGCGCTGCCACTCGGCCAGCTCGGCCTCGTCCAGCGGGGCCTCGGGACGGGCCTGCGCTTCGGGCGCGGCATGCAGGCCGAGCGTCAGGGCGGCAATCAGGCCATCCTCGGCCATGTTCACCGTGGACAGGCGGGCGCGCTCGGCCAGGGGCGAAGGCCGCTCGGCGGTCGCGGGAAGAAACTCCATCACCAGTTCATCGATGGCCAGAAGCGATTCGGACACATCGATCTCGATGGCGGCAAGACGGGGCACGATCAGGCGGTCGGCCAGCTGGCTGGCGGCGCGTGCCAGCAGACCGGCACTGCCATCGGCCCGGCGGATCTCGGCACCGACCGGCTCGAATTTCACGGCATGTCCCGCCGCATCGACTCCGGGGCTCAGGCGGACATGAAAGCGCGCATCGATCGGTCGCGGGCCGGTGCAGCGGCCGAAAGCCATGGCCCCGCTGTGCACGGATACGGCCAGCGACAGATCCAGCGCATCTTCCCCGCTGCCGAGCACAGGCTCGGCCAGCTCGACACGGTTGCAGGTATCGGCAACCAGCTCGCCGCGACCCTCGGCATCGAGATCCAGCGCCTGGGCAACCACGCCCTGCAGGTGGCGCAGATCGATCTTGAGCGGCACCTCGATAAGCGAGGCGGACGCCTGGGCGGCGCCCCCCAGCACAATCAGCACAAACAGCAGCAATCTCACCGTGTCGAACTCACGCAGCGAAGCACGGGTGCTTTGAGTCGATTTCAGTCGATCGGTTCGCGCGGGACCGAAGTTCAGGCGACTCCGGCGCGCGCCGCACGGCGCTGGACTCAGCGCTCCAAGCGCTTCAACCAGACGGTCATGACCTTTTCGGCCTGCTTGTCGCCGTTGTCCCGAGCCGCTTCCAGCCCACGCTGCCAGGCCTCGCGCGCACCGCCGGTGTCGCCGGACTCGTTGCGGGCCCGCCCCAGCTCCTGCCAGGCCATGGTCTGATCGGGCTTGAAGGCAGTCGCCTTCTCAAGGTGCTCGATGGCCTTGTCGAGATCCCCACTCTTCAACCGCGCCTGCCCGGCCGCCAGCCTGGCCTCGTAGCCGTCACGGCCTTGGTCGATGAGTTGTTCTATGGCTTCGGGGTTCATTTCATTCCTTCGTTAGTTCGTTGATTCGTTAGTTGGTTAATTTGTTGCTCGGGTTCGAGTTGCTGTCCGGAAAACTCTGGTGGCCAAGAAGCAAGCTCCCAACCAGCAAACCAACGAAAAAACGAACCAACGAACCAACGAACCAACGAATCAATGCTTCCAATACGCCGGCGTCAGCAACACCAGTATCGTGAAGATTTCCAGCCTGCCGAGCAGCATGGCGAAGCTGCTGATCCACTTGGTCGAGTCGTTGAGGCTGCCCCAGTTGGCGCCGGCCTCGCCCAGCGCCGGGCCGAGGTTGTTCATGGCCGAGAACACCACCGACACGGCGGTGACCAGGTCTTCCTCGATGCCGGCCACGATCAGGGTCAGCGCGACGACACAGACGATGTAGAGGGAGACGAAGCCCCATACCGCGTTGGCGACTTCCTGGTTGAGCGTTCGGCCACCGAGTTTGAGCGGCACCACGGCGCGCGGGTGGATCAGGCGTTGCAGTTCGCGAATGCCCTGCTTGGTCAGCAGGTAGACACGCACGATCTTGAAGCCGCCGGTGGTGGCACCGGCGCAGCCGCCGAAGGCACTGACCAGCAGCAGTAGCAGCGGCAGCATGCCGGGCCATAGATAGACCTCGTCGGTGACGAAACCAGTGGTGGTGGTATAGGAGACGGCCTGGAAAACGGCATGGCGCAGCGACTCCCAGAAGCTCTCGTAGACATGTTGCTGCCACAGCAGGATGGTGGCTACCGCGGAAATCAGCAACAGCAGGATGGCGAACAGCCTGAGTTCGGGATCGCGCAGGTAGACCTGGGCGGTGGCCCGACGCAGGGCCAGAAAATGCAGCGCGAAATTGAAGCTGGCGACAAACAGAAAGAACACCACCAGCCAGTCGATCAGCGCGCTGTCGAAGTGGCCGATGGAATCGTCGTAGGTGGAAAAGCCGGCCGTGGCGATGGTCGAGAAGCTGTGGGCGACGGCGTCGAAAAGGCTCATGCCGGCGGCCCAGTAGGCGGCTGCGCAGATCGCGGTCAGCCCGATGTAGATCAGCCACAGCGCCTTGGCGGTTTCGGCAATGCGCGGGGTGAGCCGGCTTTCCTTGACCGGGCCGGTGACCTCGGCCTTGTAGACCTGCATGCCGCCGATGCGCAGCATGGGCAGGATGGCCACGGCCAGAACGATGATGCCCAGGCCGCCCATCCACTGCAGCTGCTGGCGATACCAGCGAATCGAGATCGGCATCTGCTCGATACCGGAGAACACCGTCGCGCCCGTGGTGGTGATACCGGAAGTCGATTCGAACATTGCATCGGCCAGGCTGGCATCCAGCGCCAGGATGAACGGCAGCGAACCGGCCAGGCAGACCGCTCCCCAGCAGGCGACCACGACCAGGAATCCGTCGCGCACGCGCAAATCGCGGCTGGCATGGCGCACCGGCCAGTACAGCAGCGCAGCGATGATCAACACCGCCACCAGGCTGATGACAAAGGCCGCGGCGGCGCCGTCCTTGTTGACCACGGCAAAAAGCAGCGGCGGCAGGAACCCCAGGCTCAGGAAACCGAGCAGGACGGCGACGATGCGCTGTACCGGGGCGTAGGCGCTCATCAGACAAACATGGCGTCGACGGCGAACAGTTTTTCGACGCGACGGATCTGGCGCTGGTCGGCGACGAACAGGATGACGTGATCGTCAGGCTCGATCATCACGTCGTGGTGGGCGATGATGACGTCCTCGCCGCGAATGATGCCGCCGATGGAGGTATCGGGCGGCAGATCGATTTCCTCGATGCGCCGACCGACCACCTTCGACTGGCCCGGCCGGCCGTGGGCGACCGCCTCGATGGCTTCGGCCGCGCCGCCTCGGAGTGAATGCACGCGCACCATGTGACCCCGGCGGATATGGGTGAGCAGCGCACCGATGGTGACCTGCTGCGGACTGACGGCCACGTCGATGCGGTCGGACTCGACCAGGTCGACGTAGGCTGGGCGGTTGATCAGGGTGATGACCTTGTCGGCGCCCATGCGCTTGGCCAGCATGGAAGAGAGGATGTTGGCCTCGTCGTCGTTGGTCAGCGCGCAGAAGACGTCGATCTCGTCGATGCCTTCCTCGTGCAACAGGTCCTCGTCGGCGCAGTCGCCGACCAGCACGATGGTGGTGTCGACGTCCTCGGCGATGATTTCGGCCCGCGCGGCATCGCGCTCGACCAGCTTGACATGGTGGGTGCGCTCCAGCCGCCGCGCAAGTGCGGCCCCGATATTGCCGCCGCCGGCCAGCATGATGCGGTTGGCCGGTCCGCCCATGCGCCTGAGTTCCCGCATCACGACCGGAATGTCGTCGTGGGCGGCGAGGAAGTAGACGATGTCGTCGACCTCGATGACGGTGTCGCCCTTGGGAATGATGGGCTCGTCGTTGCGGAAGATGGCCGCCACCCTGGCATCCACGCTGTCGGGCAGCTTCTCTCTCAGCTCCCGGAGCTCATGCCCCACCAGGGGTCCGTCGTAGTAGGCCCGGGTGCCGACCAGCCGGGCGCGGCCGTCGGCGAAATCGAGCACCTGCAGTGCGCCCGGGTATTCGATGAGGTGCTGGATGTGGTCGGTGACCAGGGCCTCGGGACTGATCAGCACGTCGATGGGAGCGTGCTCGCGCTTGAACAACTCGGGATGGGCCAGGTAGTCGGCGGCACGCACACGGGCGACCTTGGTCGGGGTGTTGAACAGCGAGTAGGCCACCTGGCAGGCGACCATGTTGGTTTCGTCGGAGTTGGTCAGCGCGATCAGCAACTCGGCATCCTCGATGCCGGCGCGAATCAGCGTCTGCGGATGGGCGGCATGTCCAAGCACGGTGCGGATATCGAGCTTTTCCTGCAGCTCTCTGAGCTTGACCGCGTCGGTATCGACCACGGTGATGTCGAAATCTTCCTGGCTGAGACTGCGGGCCATGCCCGTCCCCACCTGTCCGGCACCGAGAATGATGATCTGCATGGCTTGCCTCCCCTGGCTTGTCGCTGACCCGGCGGATCAGACCTGCTTGGGATCGATGCCCAGTTGCTTGAGCTTGCGGTAGAGGTGGGTGCGTTCCATCTCCACCACCTCGGCCAGGCGGCCGACGCTGCCTTCGACCGACTGCAGCTTGAAGGTCAGGTACTGGCGTTCGAACTCTTCGCGCGCATCCCTGAGCGGCAGGTTGAACAGCGCCGGCACCTTCTGCTGCCCGACCGTCTCGCCGGTGTCGGATTGCGCCAGCGCTTCCTCGACCTCGTCGACGCTTACTTCCTCGGCGCCGCCGAGAATGAGCAGGCGCTGGACCAGGTTCTTCAGCTCGCGCAGGTTGCCCGGCCAGTGGTACTGCCGCAGTCGATTCTGGGCGGCGACCGGGAAGTGACGATAGGGCGTACCGTCGCGACCGGGAAAGTACTCGGCGTAAAAGCGCACCAGGTCGGGCACGTCTTCCTGACGCTCCCGGAGCGGCGGAATCTGCAGGGGCAGCACGTTGAGCTGGTAGAACAGCGCCTCGTCGAACTGCCCCTCGCGAACCTGCCTTTCCAATGGCTGGCTGGTTCCGGCAATCAGTCGCACGTCGAGCTCTGGGCTGTCGGGCCGGTCGGGATCGAGACGCCCGCTTTCGAGCACCTTGAGCAGGACAGTCTGGCCGGCGCGGTCAAGACGCGAGACATCGTCGATGAACAGCACACCGCCCTGGGCCTCGGCCAACAGGCCGCTCTCACCGATCAGCAGCCCTTCCCAGGAGTCGCCATCGATGCGCGTGGCGGCACTGACGAACGGTCCCCCGGAGCGTTTCGAATGGGCATGGATCCAGCGCGCCGCCTCCTGCTTGCCCACGCCCGGCTCGCCGGTCACGAGCACGGGGGCATCATGGGCGGACACGCGCTCGAGGCGCTGGCGCAACTGCTGGACGGCCTGCGAGCGGCCGAGCGGATCGAGCACGGGTGGGCGCTGGCGCTTGAGGTCGGCATTCTCGCGTTTGAGGCGACCGGCCTCGAGTGCGTTCTCGATGGTGACCATCAACCGCGCCATGGACACCGGCTTTTCGATGAAGTCGAAAGCACCCAGCCGGGTGGCCTCGACGGCGGTTTCAACCGAACCATGTCCCGAAATCATCACCACCGGGCAATCGAGCGTGCCGGAATCGCGCCACTCCCTGAGCAGGCTGACGCCGTCGGTATCGGGCATCCACACATCGAGCAGGATCAGGTCGGGCGCATTCTGCGAGCGTGCCTCGCGCGCACTGGCGGCATCGGCGGCACGGACCACCTCGTGGCCCTCGTCGGCGAGGATGTCGCCGATGAGCTCACGAATGTCGGGTTCGTCATCGACGATCAGGATACGGGCTGCGGACATGGCGGGTATTGTTTCACGGCTGCCGGTGGAGTTGCCACAGGATAGCGCAGTCGACCCGCCCCGAACGGATCATCCGCGCGGCAGCCAGATGCGCACCTCGGCACCGCCCTCGGGCGAATTCGACACGTCGATCTCGCCGCCATGTTCATCGATGGTCCGGCGCACGATGGCCAGGCCCAGTCCCGAGCCGCGCGGCTTGGTGGTTACGTAGGGCTCGAAGATGCGCTCGAGCACTTCCGGGGCAAAACCCGGACCGTCGTCGCGCAGGCTGATGACCACGCCGTCATGCTCTTCCCGACTCTGGCGGAAGATGCGAACACGGATGCAGGGGCGACCCTCGGGGTGAGCTTCCTGGGCATTGCGCACCAGGTTGAGCAATACCTGGCGCAGGCGCCCGGCATCGGCCTGGATGTCGGTGACGTCGTCGTCGACTTCCAGCTCGAAGTTTACCGGCATGTTGCCGCTGGCGTAGAGGTCGACCACCTCGCCGACCAGCCGGCCGGGATGCATGGGCTCGAGGTTGAGCCCGGTCGGCCGGGCATAGTCGCCGAAACTGTCGACCAGGCGTTTGAGCGCATCGACCTGGGCGCGGATCGTGCCGGTGGCCTTGGTCAGCAGTTGCCGCTGCTCCTCTGGCAGGCCGGGCTCGAGCTTGTAGGCCAGCCGTTCGGCAGCGAGCTGGATGGGAGTCAGGGGATTCTTGACCTCGTGGGCCAGGCGCCGGGCCACCTCGCCCCAGGCGGCCTCGCGCTGGGCCTGGTCGAGCACGGTGACATCGTCGAATACCACCACGTGGCCACCGGCCTCGGCGGGCAGATCGGAGCCGCGGCAGACCAGCACCAGCGGCCGCTCCGGGGTGCCGAGCTTGATTTCGCGCCGCCAGTCGGCACCGGGCACGGCGTGGCGCTCGGCGATGGTGGTAAACAGCGCCTCGAGATCGGGACGCGCGCGGGCCAGTGCCGTCACCTCGCGGCCGCGCACTTCGGCCGCCTCCAGCCCCAGAATCGCGACGGCCGAGTCGTTGAACGCACTGATGCAGCCATCGGCATCGATGGCCATGACACCGGCCGAAAGCCGGCCCAGGACGATTTCCAGGTAGCGGCGCTGAGCCTCCAGTTCGCTACGGCTGGCGGCCAGCTCGCGCGTCATGGTGTTGAATGAACTGACCAGGAAGCCCAGTTCATCACGGGTGGTCACGGCCAGGTCGTCGGGGAAACGACCGGCGGCGACCTCCTCGGTGGCTTCGGCCAGTTCTCGAATCGGCTGGGTCAGGCGGCGGGCGGCGTTGAATGCCAGCAGCATGGCCAGCAGTACGGTCAGCAGCAGCACCAGCGACAGGATCAGAATCAGGCTCTGCTGCAAGCGGGTGCGCAGGTAGGTGACGTTCTGGTAGCGAAAATAGGCCTCTTCGATATTGCCGGCCAGGTGACTGAAATCACCAGGCAACGGATAGATGGCCTGCAGCACCAGCGGCTCGCCGCCGATCACGGACGCGGCCAGGCGCCGCAGCACCCGGATCTGAATGCCGTCCTCGGTCGGCTCGGCGGCAGCGTATTCCTGGTTCTGCAGCGCCTGGACCAGGGCAAAGTCGTTGGGCTGGTCGGCCACCAGTTGCCCGGGATCGATGCTGACCATGACCTCCGCGCGACCGCCGCCGTCGAGCACGGCCAGTTCGGTCGGGCCGGCGGAACTGACCTGGCGCAGCAGCTGGCCGAACAGTCGATCTTCGTCGGACAGGTCGAGCCGCTCGGCCAGCCGGTTGATCTGGCCGCGCACCTCACGGGTGCGAATGTCCATGAACATCTGCCCCAGCTCGATGGAATCGGCCAGGGCCTGTTCGGCTTCCACGTCCATCCAGCCGTCGATGGTGTCGGTCATGAACTGGATCGCGAACAAATAGAGCACGACCACCGGAGGCAGGGTCAGGGCAACGAACACGGCCACCAGCCGCGCGGTCAGCCGGGCACCGGCCTCCCCGGCGCGCAGGCGCTGGATGAGCCTGACGAGCCGGCCGATGATGACCGCCAGCAGAATCAGTACCGAAACCCCCGTCAGCACGATGATCCACATCGCCAGACGGCCAAGCTGGGTGGCCTCCTGCTCGACCGAGGAGACCAGGTACAGCGAGCTGAGCAGGATGATCAGCACCGCGGTCAGCGGCACGGCCCGCAGCAGCCGTCGCCAGCCGGTCTTACGGGGCATCGTCTTCGACTCCGGCGGTCGACCACTCCTGCCAATGACCGCGCAAACGCCATTGCGGGTCGAACCAGGACGGCAGCCGCATCGGCGAGGGCAGGCGCGAGCGGTCGAGTTCGGCGCGCGCCTGCACCCGCCAGGGACCGCGTTCGAGCTCGCTTCCCTCGAGCTTGACCGACCACGGCTCCGGGTCTTCGAGTGCGTTGAGCAGCATGCTCAACCGGGGATAGCTGCTGTGGCTGTCGTCGCGCAGGTAGACGAGTTGATAATGCCGGCTCAGCGGCAGGTAGCTGATTTCGAGTCGATGCTTGCGAATACGATCGAAGCCGGGCACGAAAACCGGCCCGCCGGTGGCGCGGGTCTGCACCGCAACGGTGAGGGTGACGCCGCGCTCGAGCGCCTCGACCATTGCCGGACTGGGTTCGAAGCGGATGCCGGCGACCAGGTCATAGCCCTCGGCATCGCGGACCAGGTGCGGCTCGACCAGGTCGATATGCCAGTCGTTCTCGGTCTCGCTAGTGCAGGCGGCGAGCAGCAAGACAATAAAAGCCGTCGCAATCCTCATCGCCGGGCAGCAACTGGCGGCCGGGCGCGACTGCGCGACCGGGCAGTTCGGGGTGATCGACGAGGCGGGCATCGACATGGCGCTCCAGGAATGATTGCATCTGTCCGGCATTTTCCGCCACCAGCACCGAGCAGGTGGCGTAGACAAGGATACCGCCGGGTTCGAGCAGCGGCCACAGTGCTTCAAGCATGGCGCGCTGTGTGGCAACCAACGCGTCCACATCCGACGCGCGCCGCAGCCAGCGGATGTCGGGATGGCGACGGATCACGCCGGTGGCCGAACAGGGGGCATCGATGAGGATGCGGTCGAACCGGCGGCCATCCCACCAGCCTCGCGGGTCGGCAGCGTCGCCGGTCAGCATCCGCGCTTTCAGCCCCGCGCGCGCGAAATTCTCCTCCACGCGGACCAGCCGGTCGGCGTCGATATCCAGGGCGGTCAGGTCGACATCGGCGCGCTCGAGGATATGCGCGCTCTTGCCCCCGGGCGCGGCGCAGGCATCCAGCACCCGCTGACCGTCGGCCAGCTCCAGCTCCTCGACCACCAACTGGGCGGCGCCGTCCTGCACCGACAGCGCGCCCTCGGCCAGCCCCGGCAGTGCGCTGACCCGCACCCGCTCGTCGAGCACCAGTGCATCGGCAAAGCCTTTCGGCAGGTGGCCGCTGAATCCGGCCTGGCTGATCGCTTCCAGGGCCTGCTCGCGGTTCCAGCGGCGCCGGTTGACGCGCAGCCACAGCGGCGGCACCCGGTTGCCGGCAGCCAGAATGGACTCGGCCTGTGCCGGCCAGTCGGAACCGATTCGGTCGATCAGCCAGTGCGGGTATCCGGCCAACCGTGCCGGTTCCTCGGCTGCCTGCGCTTCCAGGCCATCGCGTCGGCGCAGGAAGTTGCGCAACACCGCATTGACCAGTCCACGCAGACGCCCCCCCCGGAAACCGGCCGCCGCGTCCACGGCGGCATGCACCACGGCGTGATCGGGCTCGCGTCCATCGCGCAGCTCGTGCACGGCGACAACCAGGAGATAAAAGACGATCCGGTCACCCGATTTCACGGGGCGTTCGAGCAGATTGCGCACGATGAAATCCAGCGCCGGCCAGTCGCGCATCACGCCGTTGGCCAGTCGCCGAACCAGCGCCCGGTCGCGACCGTCGGCAACCGGGTCGAGCAAGGAGGCCAGCGCCTCGTCCAGCGCCTGCCCGCGGTCGAGCACCGCGCGACAGGCCTGCGCCGCCAGCCAGCGCGGCCGCGCCCCGGAAGACTCCGCACGCTTCACGCCTCACTCCTCACAAACGAAAAAACGAACAAACAACCCACATCACCGCCAATCCGGGTGGGCATTGAGCCAGTCCCGGGCGGTGACCCGCTTGCGTCCCGGCGCCTGCAGCTCGAGAATCTCCAGTACACCCTCGCCACAGGCCACGGCGATGCCATCGCGATGGCCGCGACCGCGCACCAGCGTGCCCGGTGCTCCGCCATTGCCGGCGACGGCACGGGCCCGGTGAATTCTAAAATCGACGCCCTCGAGTTCGGCGAATGCCACCGGCCAGGGGTGGTAGGCGCGCACCAACCGGGCCAGTTGCCCGGCCGACTGCTGCCAGTCCAGACGCGCATCGGACTTGCGGATCAGGGGGGCGTGCGTGGCCAGTTCATTGTCCTGCGGCACCGGCTCGGGAAGCCGCCCGGCCTCGAGCCGCTCCAGCCCGTCGACCAGCAGCTCGGCGGCAAGCGGGGCCAGGCGATCATGCAACTGACCGGCGGTCTCTTCAGGGTCAATGCCGGTCGATCGCTGCATGATCACCGGACCGGTATCCAGCCCCGCATCCATCTGCATCAGCGAAATACCGGTCTGTTCGTCACCGGCCAGGACGGCCTGATTGATGGGGCTGGCGCCGCGCCAGCGCGGCAGCAGCGAGGCATGCAGGTTCCAGCAGCCGTGCACCGGCAACTCGAGCACGGCAGCCGGCAGCAGCAGACCGTAGGCGGCGGTCACCAGAAGATCGGGCTGTATCTCGACCAGCGGGGAACGCGATTCGGGCGACTTGAGCGAGTCGGGCTGGAACACGTCGATGCCGGCATCGACCGCCACCTGCTTGACCGGGCCGAACTTGAGCTTGCGGCCACGCCCTGCCGGCCGGTCGGGCTGAGTCAGCACCGCCACCGGACGCCATTTCGGATGGCCGATCAGCGCCTGCAGGGCCGGCACCGCGAAATCCGGTGTGCCGGCAAACACCACCCGCACGGTCAGGCCGTCGCCTTTTCGCGCTGCTGCTTGCGCAGCTTCTTCTCGACCATGCGCCGCTTGAGCGGCGAGAGGTAATCGACGAAGACCTTGCCGTCGAGATGATCGATTTCGTGCTGGATGCACACGGCCAGCAGGCCATCGGCCTCCAGCTCGAAAGACTCACCCTCGGTATCCAGGGCTCGCACCCGGATGCGTTCGGCACGCTTGACCTCGGCGTAGATGCCCGGCACCGACAGACAGCCCTCCTCGCAGGTCTGGCTGCCATCGCGCTCGATGATCTCGGGGTTGATGAACACCTTCGGGTCGTTGCGCTCTTCGCTCAGATCCAGCACCAGCAGACGAACCCCCTCGTTGACCTGGGTCGCGGCCAGCCCGATGCCGCGCGCGTCGTACATGGTTTCGAGCATATCGGCGGCCAGCTGACGTTCACGTTCGGTGACTTCGTCAACCGGTTTCGCCACCCGGCGCAGGCGCGGATCGGGGAATTCGAGGATGCTGAGTTTTGACATGAGTTGAGAAAAACCGCTTAAGCGTGCGTTTTGCAATGATAATGTTTATGATAGTCTGCGAAAAATCAAGCCCGAGGGCATTGCTTGGAGGGAGTCGCTCCGTGAAACGTATATTGGTATTGACCGCAGTCCTGTTT
>SLIA01000141.1 GCA_007135935.1 Wenzhouxiangella sp. | reverse complement strand
TTCGGCGAGCTTTCGCACCTGCTGTTCGACCAGGCTTTGCTGGCCGAAGGTGGCGAGCTGGCCGATCCGGCCGCCTACGTGCGCCGGGTGAATACCCTGCTGGTCGAAGCACTGCGGTCGGATGCGAACAAGGAGGACAGCGGAGACGGGCAACATGCCACCTCGTCCTGAGGTCGATACCACTCAGCTTGCCCCCTGGCGTGTGCGCCTGGGCGACTGGGTCGAGGGAGTGCGTTTTACCCGCTTCATCATCGCCTTGATCATCATCAATGCGGTGATCCTCGGGATGGAAACCTCGCCGGCGATGATGGGTCATGTCGGTGGCTTGCTGCTGGCGACCAACACGTTGATCCTCGCGATCTTCGTGGTCGAGACCCTGCTCAAGCTCATCGCCTTCGGTCCACGTTTCTTCCGCTCCGGCTGGAACGTGTTCGATTTCTTTATCGTCGGTATCTCGCTGGTGCCGGCGGCAGGTCCGTTCGAGATTCTGCGCGCCCTGCGCGTGCTGCGTGTGCTGAGGCTGCTGTCGCAGATTCCCCGGCTGCGAGCCATCATCGAGTCGATCATGCGTTCGTTGCCGGGTATCGGCTGGACTGCATTGCTGCTGGTGCTGGTCTTCTACATCTTCGCCGTCATGGGTACCATGCTGTTCCGCGACAGCTTTCCGGAATACTGGGGCAACCTGGGCGCGAGCCTGTTCTCGTTGTTCCAGATCATGACGCTGGAATCCTGGTCATCGGGAATCGCTCGTCCCATGCTCGAGGTCTATCCCTGGATTTGGGTCTACTTCGTGCCCTTTATCCTGATCTCCTCGTTCATGGTGCTCAACCTGTTCATCGCCATCATCGTGACCGCGACCCAGTCCATCCACGCCGACGAGGAAGAACTGGCCCGCCGGCAACTGATGCAGCAGCTCGAGCAAATCAACGAGCGACTCAAGCGGATTGAAGACAAGGGGTGAATGGGGGAATGGGTTAACGGGTTAACGGGTATAGTCAATCCGGGCACTCCATTAACCCATTATCCCGTTCACCCATTAACCCATTCACTGCCATGACCGACGCCGTCAGACTCGATAAGTGGCTCTGGGCCGCCCGTTTCTTCAAGACCCGTTCGCTCGCCAGCCAGGCGGTACGGGGCGGCAAGGTCGAGATCAATGGAGCCAGCCCCAAGCCCTCGAGGCTGGTGCGTGTCGGGGACCGGTTGCGGATCACTCGTGGCGAGCTGGTCTTCGAGGTGGTCGTCGAGCAGCTTGGCGAGCGCCGGGTCTCGGCACCGCTGGCGCGCGAGATGTATGTCGAAACCGAGGCCGGTCGCAAGGCCAGAGAACAGCAACTCGAGCGTCGTCGCCAGGAACGTGCGGCCGGCGAGGGGTCTGCCGGACGCCCCGACAAGCGCCAACGCCGCCAGATCCGCCGTTTCGTACGCGGCAAATAACCACCGCCGAGACCGGGCGCTTTTATGCAGCCCAAATGACGCGGCACTCAACCGCCACCCATTCGCCATGCCCCGTCACTCCTCAGCCCCTAACTCCATTACCCCCTTATCCCCTTATCCCCTTATCCCCTTAGCCCGTTCTCCCATCAGTCTCCCTCCCAGCCACCAAATTTGACCTGCATCATGCATAAGATGCATGTCGGGCGCTACTATGGCGATGCCATAATCCCAGTCTCCAGGTACTGATTCGCCGTGACTGACCGCTACACTCACCGCTGGCTGCCATTCCTGCTCATCGCCCTCGTGGCGCGGGGCATGGTGGTCGATGGTTACATGCCGGACGAGGGCGGTCTCAAGGTCTGCCCCTCTGGCGGCCTGCACGGCATGGCGGCTTCGGAAGGTCATGGTGCTCACGGTCATGATGACATGCCCGAGTGCCCCTGGCAGTCGGTATTTTTCAGCGCCGTGCCGGTCCCGGTGCCCGATTCCCTGGCCATGGCGGCTCCCGTGCATTGTCCGCCGGTGCTGGCCGAGGTTGCCCATGCCCGGCTGGGGCTGACCGGCCTGCCGCCCACGCGCGCCCCTCCCGTTCGTTTCTCCTGAGCCACAGACAAATCCAAGTTTTTGGAGTCGTGCCAGGCCTGTGCACGGCTCTGCCTGAAACAGGAGAGACAGATCATGAACAGATTGCCAGCCGGCAGCTTGCCGGCCATGCTGCTGTCGTGCGCGCTTGCGTGGGCGACGGCGGCCGATGCCCGCGAGGGCGAAACCGAAGACAAGGAACAGGGCCAGCTCATCAGCGAGCGAGCACAGGGATTGCTGGTGATGGACACCATCGTGGTGACCGCACCGGTGATGATCGACCCGTACAGCATCAGCACCGATCCGCGCCAGCCGCGCCTGCCCCTGCCGGCGCACGACGGCGGTTCCTACCTCAAGTCCGTTCCCGGATTTACGCTCAGCCGCAAGGGCGGCACCAGCGGTGATCCGGAACTGCGGGGGCTGGGTGGCTCGCGGCTGAACATCCAGATTGACGGCACCACCAGCCTGGGCGGTTGCGGACAGCGCATGGATCCACCCACAGCCTACGTGTTTCCCGAAGCCTATGACAGCATCGAGGTGCTCAAGGGGCCGCAATCGGTGCGATATGGCGCCAGTGCCGCCGGCGTGGTGCGTTTCGAGCGCTCCGAGCCGGTTTTCGACGATCGTCCACTGGCCGGCTATGCCAGTACCACGATCGGCAGCTTCGGGCGACGCGATGCCACGCTGGAGACCAGCGCTGGCGCGCGCACGGGCTATACGCGGGTGATCGGCACCTGGTCGGAGCAGGATGACTACAAGACCGGTGAGGGCCGTCGCGTGCACTCACAATACCAGCGCTGGAGTGCCTCGGGCGTGTTCGGTTGGCGGCCTGACGAACGGACCGTGGTCGAGCTCGGCGTCGATCGCTCCGATGCCGAAGCGGCCTACGACGATCGCGGCATGGACGGTTCGCGTTTCGACCGCACCGGTCTGTCGCTGCGCGCGCTGCGGCGCGAGGTCAGTCCGCTGATCGACGAGGTCGAGGCGCTGTTTTACTACAACTACATCGATCACGTGATGGACAACTTCACGCTGCGCGAGCCGCCGATGATGCCGATGGTGAGCTATCCGGACCGGCGCACACGCGGTTTTCGACTGGCTGCCGAACTGGTGCCTGTCGAGGATGCCGAGCTGGCCCTTGGGATCGACGGTCTCGATGATCGCCACCGGGGGAATCGCCTGATGGGTCCGGCGGCATTCGATTTCCGCAGTGTGCCGCGTACCGACAGCATCGAGTTCGGCCAGCACGGCGCATTCGCCGAACTGTCGCGGCCGGTCGGCTTCCAGGGGCGGTTCACGACTGGACTTCGACTGGATCGCAGTCGCGCCGAGGTTCTGGATGCCGACGGCCTGGGTGGTGCGAACGAAGGTTCAGTCGACCGCTCCGAACAGCTCAGCGCGTTTCTGCGCTACAGCCATGAAGTCGAAGCAAGTCCGGTCATGCTGTATGCCGGAATCGGCCGGGCCGAGCGTGCGGCCGACTTCTGGGAGCGCCGCCGCGATTTCGGACTGTCCAGTGAAGTCCTGACCCAGTTCGATACCGGCCTGCGCTATGCAGGCGAGCGTCTCAGCGGCACGCTGGCACTGTTCTACGGCAAGCTTGACGATTACATCCTGGTCAGCGCGCCGGGCGTCGATGGCATGGAGGCGCGCAATGTCGATGCCACCACCTTCGGCGGCGAAATGGATGTCAGTTACGAGCTGAGCGAACGGGTCGGCCTGGTGGGAACGCTGGCGTGGGTACGCAGCGACAACGATACCGATGGGCTGTCCCTGGCACAGACCCCGCCGCTGGAAGCCACGCTGGGCATGGATTACGACGATGGCAGCTGGTTTGCCGGCGGGCTGTTGCGGGCCGTGGCGCGTCAGGATCGCGTCCATCCCGATCACGGCACCATCTACTCGCTCGATTCGGATGAAACCCCGGGCTTTGCCGTGTTCTCGGTCTATGGTGGCCATCACCTGTCCGAGCGCATCACCGTGACGGGCGGAATCGACAACCTCTTCGATCGTCACTACGCCGAGCATATCCAGCGCGGCCTGGCCGATCTCGGGGCCGAGCCGACCCGGGTGCCGGAGCCGGGACGCAGCATATGGTTACGACTTAACGGCAGTTTCTGACCCACGTTTCACCATTGCCGGCCACGCCGGGCGTGGCCGGCCTTATCCTTGGAGAGTTGTTTTTTCGCTGAAGGATAACGAGTGAGTGAATCGATCTGGATATGGCCGGTCCTGACCGGGGTCGCGCTGGCCTTGCTGCTGATGGCCGAGTATCGACAAAGCCGGGCCGGCAAGTGGCTGTTCAAGCCGCTGGCATCGGCGGGTTTCGTGCTGACCGCGCTCATGGCCGGAGCACTGGAATCGATCTACGGGATCACCATCCTGGCCGGGTTGCTGTTGTCCATGGCCGGAGACGTGCTGCTCATTCCGCGGCGGCGAGCTGCATTTCTGGCCGGCCTGATTGCCTTTCTGCTCGGTCATGTGGCCTATGTCGTGGCCTTCGGGGTACATGGCGTCAACTGGCTGTTGGCCACGCTTGCGGCCCTGTTGCTGGTCATCGTCGGCCTGTGGCTGGCCAGGCGTTACCTGCCGCGGATCGAGCACGCCATGCACGGACCGGTGCTGGCCTACGGCATCGTGATCACGGCGATGCTGGCCATGGCCGTGGGGACGTTCGGCGCGGGCGCGAGCTGGCTGATCCTGGCCGGAGCGGCGCTGTTCTATCTCAGCGACCTGAGCGTGGCCGGTGATCGACTGATCAAATCCGCTTTCCTGCACCGTGCCTGGGGTCTGCCGGCCTATTTCTGCGGTCAGTTGCTGCTGGCGCTGAGCGTGATGTTGTAATCGGCATCGGAAACCACGCCAGCTTGCTATGATGCGCCACCCGCATTTCCCCTGGAATTCCAGTTGAACGATTTCTCCGTTCGCGGTCTCCCGCCCGCTGGCCGTTTCGCGCTGGCCGCCGCCTTGTGTTCATCGGTCGGCCAGACCTTCTTCATCGGCCTGTTCGGCAGCGGCTTCAGGGCCGAGTTTGCCCTGAGCGAGACCCTGCTCGGCACCTTCTACGGTCTGGCCACGCTGGCCAGCGGCCTGCTCATGTTCTGGCTTGGTGCCATTGCCGACCACATGCGCATGCGCCGCGCCATTGTGCTGACCATGCTGGTTCTGGCCGCCGGTGCGGCCATGATCGGCTTGAGTCCCAACGTAGTCTGGCTGATTGCCGGGCTGTTTCTGGTGCGTCTGGCAGGGCAGGGCCTGATCGGGCACCTTGCCGTGGTGGCGGCCGGGCGCTATGCCCATCGTCGACGGGGCCGGGCCGTGGCCATGGCCACCTACGGCTTTATTCTCGGCGAGGCCAGCTTCCCGCCCTTGGTGGCCCTTGCCATGGGTTGGCTGGACTGGCGCGCTTTGTGGCTGTGTGCTGCCGCCGGGTTGTTGCTGGTGGCGTTGCCGGCCCTGTGGTGGTTGGCCCGGCCGCTGCTCGGTATTGGCGGGGAAGAGTCGCAGCATGGTGGGCCGACGCCTGAGTTGATGTCGCGCCGGAAGCTGTTCGTGCACGGCAGCTTCCTGCGCGTGTTGGCCGTTGTGCTTGTGCCGCCGTTCGTGATTACCGCGCTTTTTCTGCACCAAGGGGCGGTGGCCGAGCGGCTGGACTGGTCACTGACGACGGTGGCGTCAGGGTTTGTGCTGTTTGCCGCCCTTCAAGGGCTGGCTGCATTTGCCGGCGGTCGATTGGTTGATCGGTTCAGTGCACGTGCCTTGTTGCGATTTCATCTGCTGCCGGCCGGTATTGGTGTGCTCGGGCTTGGCCTCGTGGCTCCGGAGCCGGCAATGTGGTTGATGTTCGCGGGGCTAGGGGTGACTGCCGGGCTCAATGGCGTGATCAGCGGTGCCGTGTGGGTGGAGTTGTTCGGCACGCGTCAGCTCGGCATGATTCGCGGGGTGTACGCCGCGTTGATGGTGTTGTCGACCGCTGCCGGACCGGTGGTGCTGGGCGTGCTGTTCGATGCACAGGTCAGTCTCCTGGCCATGGGGGTGGCGTTGCTGGCCTGGGTGGTGATCCTACCCTTGCTGCTGGTACCGGGGGTGCGTGGCTTCCATTCTTGATTGGAGCGGTTACACTGTAGGCGTTCGGGAACAGTCTAAGAGCATTGGGGCTCGTCTGGCCAATGGCCAATGGGAAGGGGAAGCGCTTGGAATTTCTGCGTCCTATTTTTGCGTGTGTGTTGGCAGTTGCAGTGCTGTCGCCGGTCTCTGTGCGTGCCGGTGAGGGGGCGTCGGAAACATTGATCGTCTCCCAGGACCACTCCTGGCCGCCGTTTGCCTGGCGTAACGATCGCGGCGAGCCGGAGGGGCTGATTGTCGATCTGTGGCAGGAACTGGGCGGGCACATGGGGCGGGAGATTGTGTTCAAGCTGGTCGACTGGCCGGAGACCATCACGCAGGTCGCCGAAGGGCATGCCCATGTTCACGGCGGGCTGTTTCGCTCCAGCGAGCGCGAAAAGTTGCTGGATTTCTCCTCCGAGCTGATTTCGCTGAGCGCTTTCCTGTTCGTCGAGGCCTCCGTGCCGGTAATGAATCCGGATGAACTGACGACGGTCGAGGTGGGGGTGGTTGCCGGCTCGATGGAGCTCGAGCACATGCAGGAACATCTGCCACAGATCCCGCTTCGGGAGTACGACAACAATGATCTCATGGTGCGCGCCGCACTCGAAGGAGAGGTATCGGCCTTTGTCGCCGACTATCCCGTCGGCATGTACCTGCTCGACATGCACCGGGCACTGGCTGCATTCCGGCCCTTGACCCGTTTGTACCAGCGGTCCCTGCGGGCCGCGGTCAGAAGCGGGGATGGTGAGTTGCTCGCCGAGGTCAATGCGGGCCTTGCCCAGCTCGACGAAGCCGATCTGCGACGTCTCATGCAGCGCTGGGTGCGCAGTGAGCCGGTGGAGGTCTTGCCGCCATGGCTGGCGCCGGCCGTGATTGCCGGCGCCCTGGTGCTTGTTCTGCTGGTCTACGCGGTGTTCCTGATTCGCCGGCGCCGGGTGCTGGAACGCGTGGTGGCCGAACGCACCCGGCAACTGGGTGAGCAGGAGCGTCTGTTCCGAACCCTGTTCGAGAATGCAGGTGCTGCCATATTCATGCTTCAGGGCGAACGCTTCACCGCGGTCAATAATGCCCTGGTCGAACTTTCCGGCTTCACGCGCGAAGAGCTTATGGCCCAGGAACTGGCCGACCTGGTGCACCCCGGGGACCGTGAGATGGTCATGGCACGTGCACGGGCCAGGCAGCGCGGTGAAGACGTGCCGCGCCAGTACCAGTACCGGATCCTGCGAGCCGACGGCGAGGTGCGCTGGGTCGAGTTGACCGCCGGGGTGGTATTTCTGGACCAGGGCGCGGTGACCGTGGGCACCCTGTACGACCTGACCGGACACCGTCAACTCGAGCAGCAGCTGCGCGCCAGTGAAACCCGCTACCGCACCCTGGTCGAGAATGCCAGCGACATCGTTTTCCTGCTCTCTGCCGACGGCCGGTTCGAGTATGTCTCACCCAATGTCACTACCATGCTGGGCTACACGGTCGAGCATGTCCTGGAACAAGACCTGGTGGATTTCGTGCATCCCGATGACGTGGATGGCATCCGCCGGTTGATCGATGGCGCTTTCCGCTCGGGTGATCGGGTCAAGGATGTCGAATTCAGGATGCGACACCGGGACGGGCGCTATCGCTGGTATTCCACCAGTGCCGCACCCATGCTTGGTGACGATAGCGAGTTATGGGGGATATCCGGCATTGCCCGCGATATCAGCGACCACCGCGCCGTCGAGAGCGAGCGGCGTCGGCAGCACGAGTTCCGGCGCCTGATCGCCGAGATGTCCACCGACATCCTCAATGCCCCGATCAACCGGATCGGTGAGGTCATGGAAGGCATGCTGGAGCGACTGGGGCGCTTCTTCGAGGTCGACCGGGCCTACATCTACCGCATCGGTGACGAGGGCGAGGCGGTTTACCTGGTGCATGAGTGGTGCGTCGAGCATATCGCCCCGACCGACAAATCAAGGGCCGTGCTGCGAAAAAGGGACTACCCCTGGTGGTTCGATCAGGCGCTGGAGCAGATGCGGGGCAATGTGCCTTTTTACCTCCAGTCGGTTGCGGAATTGCCTGAAGAGGCGAGCAACGAGCGCGAACTGTTCAAGGCGCAGAAGGTTTCCAGCCTGGTGACCATGCAATTGCGTTCTGGCGAAACCATGATCGGCTTCTTCGGATTCGATTCGTGTCGACCACGCCGCTGGGAGCGAGAGCTTGATTCCCTGCTGGTCGTTCTGGCCAATCTGCTGTCGGATGTTTTCGAGAAGATGCGCCTGGAGCACGAACTGATGCGAAGCTCCATCACCGATCCCCTGACCGGACTTTACAACCGCCGTTACCTGCTGGCCCGACTCGAGCGCGCCATCGAGAAGTACCGGCACAATGGTACGCCGTTCGCGCTGGCGATGTTCGACATCGATCATTTCAAGCGGCTCAATGACAGTCTCGGTCACCTGGCAGGCGACGCGGCGCTTGAAGAACTGGCCGGGTTGGTCGGCGATTCGTCGCGTGACGAAGACGTCATCGGTCGCTTCGGTGGCGAGGAATTCATGGTCTTGTTGCAGGACATCGAACCCGAGAGTGCGAAGGCGGCAATGGAGCGCATGCTTTCTGCTGTCGCCGACCATCGATTCCTGCCGGCCGAGGGCGGGTATCGAATCACTGCCAGCGCCGGGCTGGTGGTAGCCAGCGAAGTGGAGGAAGGGGCGCTGAATGCCGACGGACTGATCGGATGCGCCGATCAACGGCTCTACCAGGCCAAGCAAGCCGGCCGTGACCGGCTGGTCTGGCGGGATCAGAGCGGCTCCTGACGCTTGGGGACGTTCAGCGACTTCCTGCCGGCGAGGCCCAGTCCAGCCCCAGCTTGCGTGTGATCAGCTTTTCCAGCTCCACCAGGATGAAGACCAGGACCGCGAAGCCGACGATCATCGTCCAGTAGTCACCGGGCAGGGCGGCAGTGCCGAAGATTTGCTGGGCGAAGGGCAGGTAGGTGAAGCCCAGTTGCATGATGATCAGCAACCCGGCCGTGACCCAGGCCCAGGGGTTGGCAAACAGGTATTTCAGCTCCAGGCTGGATTCCTGCCAGCGTCGGCAGTTGAACAGGTAGGAGATCTGGCCGGCGACCAGGACGTTGACCGCCATCGTGCGCGCCAGGGCATCGTTTTCGGAGGCCTGCAATACCAGGTCGTAGAGGGTAAAGGCACCCACCGTCAGCAGCAGCCCGACCCAGATCACGCGCACGGCCACGAAACTGGTGACCAGTCCCTGACTGATGGGCCGAGGTGGCCGTCGCATGACATTGGCTTCCAGCGGCTCGAAGGCCAGCGCCAGCGCCAGGGTGATTGCGGTGGCCATGTTGACCCACAGAATCTGCACCGGCGTGATCGGCAATGCCAGGCCGGCCAGCACGGCCAGGATGATGACCAGTGACTGGGCGGTGTTGGTCGGCAGGAGAAACAGGATGGACTTGCGGATATTGTCGTAGACGCCGCGGCCTTCTTCCACGCCGGCTTTGATGGTGGCGAAGTTGTCGTCGGCCAGCACCATCTCGGCGGCCTGGCGCGATGCCTCGGTGCCTTTGATGCCCATGGCCACGCCGATATCGGCCCGCTTGAGTGCGGGTGCATCGTTGGCGCCGTCGCCGGTCATGGCGACCACCTCGCGTCGGGCCTGCAGGGCCTTGACCAGCCTGAGCTTGTGCTCGGGCGTGGTGCGGGCGAAGACATCGGTGTCCACGACATGGCCGGCGAGCTCCTTGTCGCTCATGCCATCGATGTCGCGCCCGCTGAGTGCTGCGGCACCGTCATCCCCGATACCCAGTTCGCGCGCGATGGCCACGGCCGTGGCGGCATGGTCGCCGGTGATCATCTTGATGCGGATGCCGGCATTCTGGCATTCGCGAATGGCGGCCGGCACCTCGTCGCGGGGCGGGTCGGCGAATCCGACCAGGCCGAGCAGGCAGAGTTGCTCGAGGCGGTCATCGGGCCTGAGCTTGTCGGCATCCTCGGGCACTTCCCGTTCGGCCAGGGCCAGCACGCGCAGGCCCTCGCCGGTCAGTTTCTCGAGCTGCTTGTGCCAGTGCTCCTGGTCCAGTTCGCCAGGCGAGTCTTGGCTGTACTGCCGGTCACATAGATCCAGCACCGCCTCGGGAGCGCCCTTGACGCTGATCAGCCCGGGCGTGTGCACGGCCATGAACTTGTGATCGGAGGAGAACGGAATCATGCCCAGGCGCTTGTGCCGACCCCTGAGCGCTTCGATATCGACCTTGCTGGCCTCGGCCAGCTCGACCAGGGCGCGTTCGAGCGGATCACCGCTCTCGCCGCCGGGCTCGAAATCGTTGCACAGGACGGCTGCCCGCAACAGGGCTTCGACGGCCGGTCCTTCGCCTTGCTCCTGCTCGGGATGAAAGTCGACATGGGCCAGGGCGACATGGCGCGCCTTGAGCTCATTGCGCGTGAGCGTGCCGGTCTTGTCGCTGCAGATGGTGTTGACCGAACCCAGCGTTTCCACGGCCGGCAGGCGGCGCACGATGGCTTTGCGGTCGGCCATCTTGCGCACACCCACTGCCAGGGTGATGGTGATGATCGCCGGCAGACCTTCGGGAATGGCGGCCACCGCCAGCGCGATCCCCGCCAGCAAGCCCTCCGACAGCGGCAGGTCGTGCAGCATGGCGCCCAGGCCGATGACCAGGACGGTCAGCACCAGGATGATGGCGGTCAGCCAGCGCCCGAATACATTGATGCGCTGCAGCAGAGGGGTGGTGAGCTGTTCGACATGCTGCAGCATGTCGCTGATGCGTCCCAGCTCGGTCTTCTCGCCGGTGACGGCCACCAGGCCGGTGGCCTGGCCGTTGGTCGCCATCGAGCCGGAGTAGATCATGGAGCGGCGGTCGGCCAGGTCGGTATCGTCTTCGTCGGCTTCGGCCTGCTTGCCGACCGGCAGCGACTCTCCGGTCAGCGCGGCCTGGTCGACGCGTAGTCCGTGTGTTTCGAGCAGACGGATATCGGCCGGCACCCGGTCGCCGGCGCGCACCTCGACGATATCACCGGGCACCAGATCTTCGGCGGGGATGGAGCGCCACTGGCCTGCGCGGCGCACGCGTGCCTTGAGCGCCAGCATCTGGCCGATGGCCTCCATGGCCTTTTCGGCCTTGCCTTCCTGGATGAAGCCGATGGTGGCATTGATCAGCACCACGGCCAGGATCACCGCAGCATCGACCCAGTGATCCAGCAGCCCGGCTGCTACGCCGGCAACCAGCAGGACATAGATGAGGACATTGTGAAAATGGGAAAGAAAGCGCAGCCAGGCCGGCCGGCGGGGGGCGCGGGGCAGGGCGTTCGGGCCGTAGGTTTCCAGCCTTGATCTGGCCTCGTCCTGCGACAGCCCCTGATCGGAACTTTTCAGTTCATCGAACGCACGCTCGGCTTCCAGTGCGTGCCAGTTGACCGGCTTGTCTTTCATCCGCCTCCCGTCCCATGTTTGGATAGGTCAGGCTATGTTAGCGGATTCCGGTTCAATTAAAGGGCATGATCGGGGGCGGAGTCCGCCCCGATCATGACAGCGAAAGGCGATCAGGCTGCCTCGACGGAACCTTGCTGAATTTCCGATTCAGTGGCTTCGCGCACGTCCTTGATGGCGACCTTGAAGTTGAGCACCTGGCCGGCGAGCATGTGGTTGCCGTCGACGGTCACGGTGTCGTCGCCGACTTCGCGTACGACCACGGTCATCGGGCCGGCATTGGATTCGGCGCGGAAGCTCATGCCCGGCTCGACCTTGTCGACACCGGCGAAGGCGTCGCGCGGCACGTCCTGCACCAGCTCATCCCGGTACGGCCCGTAGCCTTCCTCGGGCTGCACCGCCACTTCCAGCTCGTCGCCTTCGGAAGCCCCTTCGATGGCCTTTTCGAGACCGGGGATGATGTTCTGATGGCCATGCAGGTACACCAGCGGCTCGCGGCCTTCCGAGGTGTCGATGACCTGACCGTCATCTCCTGTCAGCGTGTAGTCCATGGAGACAACGGTGTTCTGGGAGATTTGCATTGATAATCCGTGGGTTGAATTGAACCCGTCAGCGTAACATGGGTGAAAGGTGAAAGGTGAAAGGTGAAAGGTGAAAGGTGAAAGGTGAAAGGTGAAAGGTGAAAGGTGAAAGGTGAAAGGTGAAAGGTGAAAGGCGGAATGGGTAGACGGGTGAAGGGGTTAACGGGTTAACGGGAAAACGGGAAAACGGGCCATACAAGGAATGGAGCAATCGGAGACTCAGCGGCGTTCTGCCCATTCACCCGTAAACCCATTAACCCATTAACCCATTAACCGGTTCTTTTTCACGAATACCCAATCGCCACCGCCACGCCGATGAACGTCAGCGCCAGGGCCACGTAGATGCCGAGTATGGGCAGGATCCAGCGGGCCCAGATGGCCCAGTCGATGCGGGCCGCACCCAGCACGCCCATCAATGTGGCCGAGGTGGGAATGATCAGGTTGGTGAGGCTGTCGCCGAGCTGGAAGCACAGCACGGCGACCTGGCGGGTGACGCCGACCAGGTCGCCCAGCGGGGCCATCAGCGGCATGGTCAGGGCCGCCTGTCCCGAGCCCGAAGGTACCAGGAAATTGATCAGTGCCTGGACGAAGAACATCAACCAGGCCGAGATCATCTCCGGCACATGCGTCAGACCCGAGGCGAGTACGAACAGGATGGTGTTCATGACCGAGGGCTGATCCGGGTCGGTGCCGCCGAGCAGCAGCACCAGGCCCTTGGCCAGGCCGACCACCAGCACGGCGGGAATCAGGCTGGCCGAGCCCTCGCGGAATGCGCGGGCCTGATGGTTGGCGTCCATCCGGTGTGGGCCGGGCAGCAGGTAGAGCAGGCCGACGGCAAAGCCGATAGTAAAGAATTGGGCTGCGATCTCCGGGATGAAGTACTGGTGCACCGTCACCCCCCAGATCACCCAGGCGATGCCGGCCACGATCATGGTCAGCGCGGTGGCGTCGCGCCAGTCGAAGTCGCCGTCGGTGTCAGCCGTGACCTCGCTTTCGCGGAAATAGCGATCGGACTCATGGACCGGGGAGCTTTCCGGGTTGGCGTGCACGCGCCGCGCCCACCAGACGGTGACGGCCATGCCGACCAGCGTGAACAGGATCCACATCGTCACTCTCAGCGGTGCGCCCGACAGCAGCGGGACATCGGCGATGCCCTGGGCAATGGCCACGTTGAACGGGTTCATCCAGCTGGCGGCGAAGCCGACCCGGCTGGCGACGAAAGTGACCAGCACGGCGGTGATGGCGTCATAGCCCAGGCGCACGATGATGGGCGCGAGCAGAATCACGAAGGCGATGGTCTCCTCGCTCATGCCGAAGATCGCCCCGCCCAGCGAGAACAGGAAGAACAGCAAGGGCAGGATGACGATGGGGTCTTTCTCGGTGCGGCTGATCAGGGCGCGGATGCCGCGGTCGATGCAGCCGGTTTTCATGATGATGCCGAAGGCACCGCCGATGACCAGCAGAAAGCCCATGATGCCGATGGCTGCCGAGTAGCGCGACCCCGATATCAGGCCCTCGAAGGGTGCGTTGAGAAAGCCCGTGCGTTCCGGGTCGGCATTGAACAGTGGCGTGCCCGGCGGGCCCTGGTTGTCGAGTTCAAAGCTCGACAGCTCAACCGGCAGAACCTGGCCGTCGGCATCGGTTTCGACCTGAAAGCTCCCGGCCGGAACCAGGAAACTCAGGATCACGAGCACCACGGCCACCCAGAACAGGATGACCAGCGTATCGGGGGTTCTGCGCGCGCCTGTCGTATGACTCATGCATGCCCCTCGGGACGGGCACGGGCGATGATCGCGCCGAAGTCGGCTGTCTCAGGCAGGCAGCCGAACATCAGGCCATGCTCGGCGACCAGGCGGCTGTTGCAGAAAGCCTCGGCGGTGGATGAGTGCCCCGAATCGATGAGCAGGCTGGCCTGCAGTCCCAGTGCCATGGCTTCGACGATGCGTCGGGCGTGCTGCTCGATGCGCTGGCCATCGGCGATGCCGTTCTTGATGGCTTCAATGGTGCGGGCCAGCTGCGGGTGGTCGCCGCTATGGGGCTCCAGCCGAGCCAGCAGGACTTCGAGACTTTTCGGTTCCTTGTGGATGGCGCGCAGCACGTCCAGGCACTGAATGTTGCCCGAGCCCTCCCAGATGGCATTGACCGGCGCCTCGCGGTAGATGCGCGGCAGGATGGATTCTTCCACGTATCCGGCGCCCCCCAGGCATTCCTGGGCCTCGTTGGCCACCGCCACGGCGCGCTTGCAGACCCAGTACTTGGCCAGCGGAGTGGCGATGCGCGCGAGCACGGCGGCGCTTTCATCACTTTCCGCGCGCTCGGCCAGTGCCGCCAGGTGCATGGCCAGCACGGTTGCGGCTTCGGATTCGATGGCCAGGTCGGCCAGTACGTTCATCATCAGGGGCTGACGGCTGAGTTGGCTACCGAATGCCGAGCGGCCGTCACAGTGATGAATGGCTTCGGCCACGGCCTGGCGCATCAGCGAGGCCGAACCGATCACGCAGTCCATGCGGGTCTCGGCCACCATGCGAATGATGGTGGCCACGCCGCGACCCGGTTCGCCGATCATCTGCGCCCAGGTGCCCGGGAACTCGACCTCGGACGATGCATTGGAACGGTTGCCCAGCTTGTCCTTCAATCGCATGAGCTGGAAGGGATTGACTGAACCATCCGGGCGGAAGCGCGGCACCAGGAAACAGCTCAGGCCGTCGTCGGTTTGCGCCAGGGTCAGGAAAGCGTCCGACATCGGTGCCGAGCAGAACCACTTGTGTCCGACCAGTTCGTATTCCCGGCCAGGCCCCGGTTCAGCCAGTGGCCTGGCCCGCGTGGTGTTGGCACGTACATCAGATCCACCCTGTTTCTCGGTCATCGCCATGCCCAGCGTGACGCCCTTTTTTTGTTCGGCGGGCAGAAAACGCGGGTCGTATTGCGCGGCCAGGACGCGCGGCTCCCATTCGGCGGCCACATCCGGCTGGAGCCTTAGCGAGGGCAGTACCGCGTGCGTCATGGTGATCGGGCACATGGTGCCGGCCTCGAACTGGTTGTGCACGAACATCAGTGCAGCGCGTGCCACGCGCGCGCCCGGTTCGCCGCTCCAGGTCAGCGAGGCCAGGCCGTGGCCTATGCCCAATTCCATCAGACGATGGTAGGCCGGGTGAAACTCCACCCGGTCCAGGCGGTGTCCGAACCGGTCGTGCGTTTTGAGTGCCGGCGTATGCTCGTTGGCCTGGAATCCGAGCTCGAGGATTTCGCTGCCCGCAATGCCGGCATATTCGCGCACCCGCTCGGCAAACTGTCCACCGCCTTCGCGATCCAGCGCTTCGCGCAGGGCCGGGTGCTGATCGAAAGGGTTGTGCGGCGGCATCGGTCCGGGCTGGTTGTCGACATCGTGGGTCAGCGACCCGCCCCGACCCGGCATTCCGGGCCGCGGGGCTTCGTCGGGTTCCTGGCGGGAATCTTTTGACATGGTGACTTGTCGCTTGGTTGACGGGGTACGGGGCGGAATCGCCTTCAAGTATATCGAATTCGCTTTTTCTTCATCTCTTCCGTGCTTCACTTCAATGGCTTACTTGCGATGCATCAATTTTCTGCGGCCCTGGTAGGTTAGAATCTTCTCATGCGTCTGACTCAATACACTGATTACTCTCTCCGCGTCCTCATCTACCTGGGATTGCGCCCCGACCGTCGCTGTACCATCCGGGAGATTTCCGAGGCTTACAGGATTTCACGCAATCACCTGATGAAGGTGGTTCAGCAGCTGGTCGCCGAAGGCTATGTCGAATCCACTCGCGGAGTGGGCGGCGGATTGATGCTGGCACATGCACCCAACCGGCTTGGGGTGGGCGATGTCGTTCGAGCCATGGAGCCGGACATGGGCCTGGTCGAGTGCATGCGTCCGAAAAACGACTGTGTCATTACCGAAGCCTGCCGGCTTCAGGGCATGCTGGCCGAAGCGCGCGATGCCTTTCTGTCGGTCCTGGACCGTTACACGCTGGCCGATATTCTCGATCCGAGAATGACGAAACGACTGAGCGATGCCCTTGGAATCCGCGTGGTGGACCCGCCAGAGGTGGCCAACGGTTAGTGAACGAGGGTGTTTCTTGGAAGTGCTTCCAACTTTGCGTTTTCTCTTGAAAAAATTCCTCTGAGCGTGCATGATTGTCGAAACCGCGAGGAACAGGGCGGGATCGTCTCATGCGATTGACAAGAATCGGCACAATCATCTTGCTGCTGCTGCTGGTTCAGGCCGAGGCCTGGAGCGGGCAGGTACAAAATCTGCGAGTCTGGTCCGGGCCCGACAATACCCGCGCGGTACTGGACCTCGATGGCCGGGTCGATTACCGGCTGTTTACACTTGACGATCCCTACCGGGTGGTCGTCGATATCAACGATGTCGAGTCGGCGACCGACTTCTCCTTCGATTCCGAATACAGCGGTGTGATCAGCGGCGTGCGTCATGGCGCGCGCAACGGCAGCGATCTGCGCGTGGTCTTCGACCTCGATGGCAAGGCGCGCCCTCAGAGTTTTCTCCTGGAGCCGGCTGGCGATCATGGTCATCGGCTGGTCATCGATCTGTACCCGGAAGACGCCGTATCGCCCGGTGAAAGGGTCAAGAAAGCGGTTCGTTCGGCCACCGCTGACGGCGAACGCGACATGATTGTCGCAATCGATGCCGGCCATGGCGGCGAGGATCCCGGGGCGATCGGGCCTGGTGGAACATTCGAAAAAGAGATCACGCTGGCCGTGGCGGAGGAGTTGGCCAGGCGCATCGACGAGGCTCCGGGCATGCAGGCGGTGATGATTCGCACCGGCGATTACTACATTCCGCTGGCCGAGCGCTACAACCGTGCACGAAAGGCACGCGCCGATCTCTTCCTGTCGATTCACGCCGATGCTTTCCAGGATTTCAGGGTCCGCGGCAGCTCCGTCTACGTGCTCTCGCGCAGCGGGGCTTCCAGTGAGGCGGCGCGGCTTTTGGCCAGAAGCGAGAACAAGGCCGACCTGGTCGGCGGCGTCAATCTTGACCGAGGCGATGACGTCCTCAGTTCC
This sequence comes from Wenzhouxiangella sp., assembly GCA_007135935.1. Classification (GTDB taxonomy): domain Bacteria; phylum Pseudomonadota; class Gammaproteobacteria; order Xanthomonadales; family Wenzhouxiangellaceae; genus Wenzhouxiangella. The sequence goes on along the minus strand of SLIA01000141.1, from coordinate 1,732 downwards.
GTGCTGCTCGATCTGTCGCAGAGTGCCGCGCTGGAATACAGCAACAGTGCTGCCGAATCGATTCTCGATCAGCTCGGTAGCGTTCGTCACCGTCACCGCGACCGGGTCGAGCGCGCCAACTTCGTCGTGCTGCGCTCGCCCGACGTTCCCAGTGTCCTCATCGAGGTCGGGTTCATCAGCAATCCACGTGATGAGCAGGAGCTCGGTACGGCCGAACACCAGCGCAAGATCGCCCGCGCGATCACCTCCGGTGTCGAGCGTCACTTCCATCAGACCGCACCGCAGGGCACCTGGTTTGCCAACAATCGCAAGCCTTCGCGTCACGTCGTTCAGCGCGGCGACAGCCTGGGCACCATCGCCCAGAAATACCAGGTCTCGGTCAACCGGCTGCGCCAGGCCAACAACCTCAACGGCGACGTGATACACCCGGGCGCGGAGTTGGTCATTCCCACCGGAAGTTGAGGGAGAGAGGCGGGTGGTATGGGGTGTGTTCTGGTTGACCAGGACAACCGATGAAGTCGATTAGTTGACCGGGAGTGGCGTTCTGGTGCCACTGAAACGAGGCTTCTGCCTCGGAGATTGCGCAGACTTCGATGGAGCCCCTTGCAGCAGGTGATGCGGAGGCCTGCGAGTCAACTTCCGCTGTCCTGTTCAACCAGAACACCCCCCATACCACCCGCCTGAAAGGTTGGAGAAGGTTTCTTGGGGGCGTTAGATGGCTTTGTCTTTTCTTCCCCCTCCCTAGATCGAGCGGTTGTGGCTGAAGCATAAGGAAGCGGGGGCAATGGTGTGAGGCTCGGTCTCAAGCGGCCCGGAGTTCAGCACTAAAGTGGCCGGACTACCAATGGTATCAGCGCTGAGAGATTGCAATGCGCGAGAAGTGGCTACTAGCTAATCTTGCCGGCACCAAACCGCCACCACAGCCGAACGTGCCTAAAAGGTCGCAGGCTGCTTGAGACCGAGCCTCACACCATTGCCCCCGCTTCCGATCGAAGCCGCTACCGCTCGTATCGCACCACTTCCTGTTCGATGGCTCCGAAGATGGAGTCGCCGTCGCGGGACTTCATTTCGATGCGCACCTTGTCGCCGAACTGCATGAACGGGGTTTCGGGTTTGCCGTTGGCGATGATTTCGAGCATGCGCTTTTCGGCCAGGCAGGACGCCCCCTTGCTGGTGTCCTGGTTGGCGATGGTGCCCGAGCCCAGCAGGGTGCCGGCGGCCAGCGGGCGGCTCTTGGCAGCGTGGGCGAGCAGTTCTGCGAAGGAGAATTGCATGTCCTCGCCGGCTTCGGGCTCGCCGAACAGTTCGCCGTTGAGGTGCGTGAGCAGCGGCAGGTGCAGCTTCTCGTTTTGCCAGGCATCGCCCAACTCATCCGGGGTCACGACCACCGGCGCCAGTGCCGAGCGCGGCTTGGACTGCAGGAAACCGAAGCCCTTGGCCAGTTCGCCGGGAATCAGGTTTCTCAGCGAGACGTCATTGAGGATGGTCACCAGCTGGATGTGACTGGCGCATTCTTCGGGCGTGGCGCCCATCGGTACATCATTGGTGATCACGCCAATCTCGGATTCGAAGTCGATGCCCCATTCAGTCGAGGCCATGGCGATGTCGTCTAGCGGGCCCATGAAGCCGTCGGATACGGCCTGGTACATCAGCGGGTCGGTAAAAAAGCTCTCCGGTACTTCGGCGCCACGCGCCTTGCGCACACGCTCGACATGCGGCAGGTAGGCCGAGC
>SLIA01000040.1 GCA_007135935.1 Wenzhouxiangella sp. | reverse complement strand
GGCGAGGTCTGGAGTTACCCGCTGTCGATTCGTATTTTCAAGTAAACCCGGACAAGAGAGAAATTTGGGCGCCGGTTCGTTGAATTTGTCGGCCCGCCGCCAGTCGAATGCCTTATGAATAGTCAACTGCAAGCCCCGACCCCGGCCAAGCCGCCGGTGGTGCGTTCCAACCTGATCTTCTTCATCGTCATCAACCTGCTCGGTCTCGTCGTCGCGCCCCTGTGGGGGCTGGCCTACGGGTTCAGCGGCTGGGCCTGGCTGGCCTGCGGCGTTCTGCTGCTGCTTTCCGGGCTGTCGATTACCGCCGGCTATCACCGCCTGTGGTCGCATCGCACCTATCGTGCGGCGTGGCCGCTGCGGCTGTTTTTCGCCGTGTTCGGCACCTTCTCGCTGCAGAACTCCATCCTGATCTGGGCGGCCCGACATCGCATTCACCATCGCCACGTCGATGATGTCGACGAGGATCCGCATTCGATCAAGTCCGGTTTCTGGCATGCCCACATGGGCTGGATGGTGCGCGATTGGCCCACCAGCAAGATCGATTACGACCAGGTGCGCGACCTGGAAAAAGATCCCATTGTCATGTGGCAGCACCGCCTGTACTGGCCGCTGACCTGGCTGTTCAACCTCGGCGTGCCGGTGATGCTGGGGCTGTGGACCGGTGATGTGATCGGCATGGTGCTGCTGGCCGGCGCCTTCCGCCTCGCTTTTTCGCAGCACTGCACCTTCTTCATCAATTCGCTCGCCCACACCTGGGGCAAGCGCACCTACAGCGACGAGAACACCGCCCGCGACAACGGCGTGATTGCGCTGCTGACCTGGGGCGAGGGTTACCACAACTTCCACCACGCCTTTCAGTACGACTACCGCAACGGCGTGCGCTGGTGGCAGTTCGATCCCGGCAAGTGGCTGATCGCTGCCTGTTCCTGGATCGGTCTGGCTTATGATCTCAAGCGCATCCCGGCCTTCAGGATTCGTCGCGCGCGGCTGCAGGTGCTGTTCCGCCAACTCGAGGAGCGAATGGCTTCCGGCCAGGTCAACGGAACCTGGGCCGAGGCTTTCGATCGCGAGTACCAGCAGTTCAAGGAAACGGTGGCCCAGTGGCAGGCCATTCAGGCCGAGCGCATGCAGGCCGGCAAGGATGCCTTGCGCGACCGCTGGCACCGCACTGCCTTCCGCACGCGCTACAAGGAGCTGGAGTACCGCCTCAAGATGCAGGCGCGGCGTCTCTCGACTCTGCAGCGTGCGGCCGCGGCGGCCTGACGAGTCTCACGCAAAGACCCGGCGCGTCCGCGCCGGGTTGATAAGTGCCTGGACGATTCTTCAGCCCGGCAGGCTGAAGAACTCCCGCGCGCAGGCGGTAGTCTGCTCGGCCAGCTTGTCGGGCGTTACCCCGCGACAGGAAGCCACCGTGCCGGCAATCCACGGCAGCCATTTTGGTTCGTTGCGATGCGTGCGTGCTTTCGGACGCAGGTTTCGCGGCTTGAGGTAGGGCGCGTCGGTTTCGATCATCAGCCGGTCGGCGGGAATTTCGTCGACGAACTCCTTGAGGTGGTGCCCCCGTCGCTCGTCGCAGATCCAGCCGGTGATGCCGATATGGCAGTCCAGCGCCAGGTAGTCGAGCATGGCTTCGCGGGTGTCGGTAAAGCAGTGCACTACGGCATGCGACAGGTGTGGCCGGAGCTCGCGCAGGATGGCGAGGAAGTCGGCATGCGCCTCGCGCTGGTGCAGGAATACCGGCTTGCCGCAGGCCACGGCCAGTTCGAGCTGACGCTCGAAGGCCTTCTTCTGTGCCGGGCGCGGGGAGAAATCGCGGAAATAGTCCAGCCCGCATTCGCCCACGGCCACGACCCGAGCGTCGGCATGCAGCTCGGCCAGCACGCTTTCGGTATCGCTGGTGAATTCCGAGGCCAGGTGCGGGTGAACGCCCGCTGTGGCAAATAGCACGCCCTCGTGGCGGCCGGCGAGTTCACGCGCCTTGAGGCTGCCCTGTTCGGAGGCACCGGTCACCACCATCTGCACCACGCCGACGGCATGCGCATTGGCCATGACCTCGTTGCGGTCCTTGTCGAAGCTGTCGTGGGTGAGATTGCACCCGATATCGATCAATTCCATGGCGCGCGATTGTACCCGCTTTGCCATGGGTGATTAACGACCTCGTTTGCAAGTGCTTCAGAGCCGAAGTGCGACCTTGAGCTCGACGCGGTCTTGCGGCCTGACCAGGTCGGCCAGGGTGTGCCGGTCGAGTTCCTCTTGAAAGCAGGCCAGTGCCTGGTCGAGCAGGCCGGGCAGGCGGCAGACCGCGCTGATGGTGCAGTGATTGTCCGGGCGGAAGCATTCGACCAGGTTGAAATCCGTTTCCACCTGTCCGATCAAGTGCCCCAGTCGGACGGTGTCGGGCTGCCGGGCCAGTTCGATGCCGCCGCCGGCCCCGCGAATGGTGCGCACATAGCCCAGCGTGGCCAGCTGATGAACGACCTTCATCAGGTGATTGCGACTGATGCCGTAGGCCTCGGCAATCTGCTGGATGGTGGCGCGATCGGGAGCGATCAGCGCCAGGTAGATCAGGACGCGCAGGGCCAGGTCGGTATGCAGTGTCAGTCGCATGGGGCCTCCTTTGTGTCCGGCAGTCAGCCGGGACGACCGTCGGCTCGTGGCCGTGTGAGGATCGGCCAGTAGGCGATGGCGAAGATGGCAAAGGCCGCCATCCAGGCCAGACCCGCGGCAATCACGGCCGGGCGGTAGGGGAGCAGGGCCATGGCGGCGGCCACGCGCAGCAGCGTGGCGACGATGATCAGCCAGTAGGCCGGCACCACGGCGGCCGGCAGTTTCAACGGCCGTCCCGTATGGCCCAGGCATACGCGCGTCATCACCCCCAGGATCAGGATGCCCATGGCGCCGGTCCCCAGCGCATGCAACCAGGCCGACGACGTGATCGTGTCGATCCATGGAAAAAGCCCGAGCAGCAGCAAGCCGACGGGAATCCAGGCATAACCCAGGTGCAGAATCCACATCAGCGGGTCAGCGCGTACCGTCCAGCCGGCCCAGCCCAGTAGCCTCACCCCGTTGGCCACTGCCGCCAGCAGTGCGGCCATCGCTGTCCATGCCATCGGTGCGCCGGCGACCAGCATTAACAGCACAAGCAGTGTCGACAGCATGGTGGTCCGTTCCACCACCGGCCAGGAGCGCACCACGGCGGCATCATCTCCATTGCGGGTCAGCCAGTTGCGGGTGAAGGCCGGCGTGATGCGCCCGCCGATGGCGACCATCAGCAACACCACCAGCATGATGGTGCCCAGCTCGGCCCGGCGGGTCAGTTCGGGGATGCTCTCCCACACACCCAGGTGAAACAGCAGGTTGGCCAGCCACAGCATGGCCACCATGCCGACAATCGGCAGATTGCGCCGATTGTCCGCTCCGGCAATCACCCGCCAGGCATAGACGGCCACCGCCAGCAGAAAGGACAGGTCGACGGCGGCCACCAGCCAGCCCGGCAGCCAGGCCACCGACCACATGGCCACGCGCCCGGCCAGCCACAAGCCGAACAGCGCCAGCAATGCCGACCCCGACAACAGCGGGGCGCCGGTCCAGTTGCACATGGCGGTGAGCAGGAAGCCGGCGATCGCGGCGGCAACCATGCCGAAGAGCAACTCGTGGCTGTGCCACTGCATCGGCGAGATGCCTTCCGGCAGGGGCCAGCCACCGAACCAGCCGCCCAGCCAGAAGCCGATGATGACCACGGCATACACGCCGGTTGCCAGGAAGAATGGGCGGAAGGGAGCGGCCCACAATGCGGAAGCGCCCGTCTGCCGCAGGCTTACTGATTCAGTTGACATGTCGTTGACGATGGCGCGTCGGCCGGCAGCGAAGGCCGGGTGAAAATGAAGGAGGCGACGGCGAAAAAGAACAGCGTCAGCCCGGCAAGAATGCGCCCGTCCAGACCCAGCACCCACAGCGTGATCCAGCTGAAAGCCAGCAGCAGGCAGGCAGTCAGCTTGGCGGCGGATGGAATGGCCCGATGCCGCTGCCAGGCCCGGACCGAAGGCCCATAGCGGGGATGACGATACAGCCACCAGCGCAGACGCGGCGACGACCGCGTCGCCGCCCAGGCCGCCACCAGCAGAAACGGCGTGGTGGGCAATAGCGGAACAATCACGCCAACGGCACCGACACCCACGCAGGCGTAGGCCAGCATCATGTACAGGAACTGGCTGGGTCGACGCCGAATCGCCATCCGGAGCACCCCGCGAATCAAAAGAGGTAAGAATAATACATTAATTTACCAGTAGAGGCAACGATTCCCGCTTCTCATCAAAGCGGTGAAACGAGTAAAATACCGACCGTCGCCAGAACGACACAGGCCAAAGCCGGCTTAGCTCAGTTGGTAGAGCGGCTGATTTGTAATCAGTAGGTCGGGAGTTCGAATCTCTCAGCCGGCACCAGATTCAGAAAATGCCCCGTCGATCACCGGGGCATTTTCGTATCCGGAAGTTTCATTCGAACTCCCGACAATCAACAAGAGAGTTCGAACCGAGCGCCGCAGGCGCGAGCTCGCTGGAGCGAAGCGACAGCCCGAAGGGCAAGCGGCCGAAAGGCCGCGCAGCAATCTCTCAGCCGGCACCAGTTTTAGGAAAAATGCCCTATTGATGGATGGGGCGTTTTCGTTTCCGGGAGGCACAATTCGAACTCCCGACAATCAACAATCGAGTTCGAACCGAGCGGCGAAGCCGCGAGCTCGCTGAAGTGCGCAGCATTTCAGGCCGAAGGGCAAGCCTGCCGCAGGCAGGCGCAGCAACCGAGCCGCAGGCAATTGACCCACCCTGACAACCTCGCTCCAGCGTCCGATCACGGCTGGTCAACGTTCGATTCTCTTTCTATGACGTGGCCTTCGCTGCATCAGGCATCAGATCCCCCCTGAAACAGCGTAAAACCCGAATCCCGGGTACGCCAACACCCGGCAGTGCCGGTTCAGGTCAGCTCCAGGTTGGATTGGATCGTCAGGCAGGTCGTTCGCGCAGAATTTTCCGGCCACCTAGCCGGCCAGGTAATTGATCCGCATGTGGCGGAGCCATACCCTTGGATGATTGGCGCTCTGCCAGATATCGGCCGGGGCGGCGCAAGCTTATCGAACGGGGGGCGGAGGAAGAGAATTCTTTCTGGGCGGGGGAGGAATGAGATCTTCCGGTCCGTTTCACATCAAGACATGAGTAGCAATGATCAAGACGGATGCCCCGCCCGTCGTCGTGATGACGACGCTGGGCGGAGCGTTTGCGCTTACTGGGAAACAGGTCCTGGTGGACCACCACTGGCAGGATCAATTTCCGCCTTCCAGAAACCGGTCGATTGTGCCGTAGGGCTCATCAAAGCGATCCGTTTCCCCCAGCACAAAGGCCTCGCCGCCACGAAATCCCCAGTAATAACAAGTGCGAGCTTCCGTGCAGGTTCGTACCGCACAGGGCTCGGTGCCGCATTGCAGCGCTGTCATGCCAGCACTCAGTTCTGTCATCTCAGAGTCCTTCGGCTCGTCAGAGCTCATCGCCTGCGGCAGTGGAAAGCTACCAATCGGGTCGCAACTTCCCGCTTCACAATGATAAACCTGGCAGCTGTCAGCAT
>SLIA01000203.1 GCA_007135935.1 Wenzhouxiangella sp. | reverse complement strand
TGTGGATCTTGCCCCGGGCGCCGAAGATGTAGGGTTCCATCTTCGGGTTCCAGTAGCGGGTCTGGTGACCGAAATGCACGCCGGCTTCAAGCATCTGGCGCATGGTTACGTTGGGCATGGTTATGCTCCTTTGTCCATGGACGCAGCACCACCCCGTCGAATACGGGTGGGATCGGAGCAGCGCATTGTCCGGGGTTTTGGCCTCCGCTGATCCCATGCGACCATCCTGCCTGAGCAGGACAACCCCGCCACATGTGCCGACCAGCGTGTGTTTTTTTGACTTGCCACGCCACGCTTGGCGGACAAATCCGGACTATTGTAGCGGATTACACGGGTGTGCTGCAATCGGAAAGTCAAGTTTGAAGGGGCGGGCGTATCGGCTCGGGGTGGGTGATTCGGAGATTTCTGCTTTCGGGATGGCGCGATGTCAGTGTGAAGGGGATGAGCATTCTGGTCCCGGAAATCGCGCCAGCGATTGTCCGGGACCTCCCGCGCAGAGCATCTGCTCGGAGCCGTGCCAACATGCAAAGTGCGAGGCCCCGGACAATCGCTGAGGCGATTTCCGGGGCGACTATCCATTCCGTTACTTCGTGTCTATTCCCTCCCGGCCATTTGGCACTCGTCATCAATTCCGCTAAGTTATGGTCATCCGGCGAATGATCGCCCCCAGGGAGCAGGCATGAACGAGGGAAACGAAATCCAGCTGGCCGAGAGTCCTGACTGGCTGCCGGGCTGGCTTGAGGGAAGCTGGGATTTCCTGGCCGCCTATCCCCTGGTGCTGGCGCTGGCCGTGGTCGTGGTCGGTGTCGGGCTGGCGATCATCGGTCGTGCCATCGTGTTGCACTCCGGTGCCCGCCTGACTTCGCGAACCAGCGCCAGTCTGGATCAGAAGCTGCTGCGCATCGCCGCCAACGTGGCGGCGCTGATCGTCGCCTACCTGGCGGTGGTCCTGGCCGTGCAGGTACTGGGCCTGCCCGAGCGTATCGAGCAGATCATCATCCGCATCCTCCTGAGTTTGCTGATTCTGCGGCTGATGAAGTCGGCCATGCGTGCCGCTCACGTCGGGCTGGAGATCCTCAGCCTGGTGCGCGACCGCTTCGCCATCGTCGAGGAACGCACGATTCCGCTGTTCGACCTGGTCATGACGGTGATCATCGTCGCCATCGCCGCCTACGCGCTGCTGCAGGTCTGGAACATCGATCCGACCGCCTGGCTGGCCTCGGCCGGGGTGATCGGCATCGCCGTGGGGTTTGCCGCTCGCGATACGCTCGCCAACCTGTTCGCCGGATTCTTCATCATAGCCGACGCGCCCTACAAGCTCGGGGACTACATCGTGCTCGACACCGGCGATCGTGGCGAGGTCACCAAGGTCGGCATCCGCTCCACCCGGTTGCTGACCCGCGACGACGTCGAGATCACCGTACCCAACTCGGAGATGGCCAACGCCAAGATCTACAACGAGTCGGGCGGGCGCTGGGTCAAGTTCCGGATTCGCCTCCAGATCGGCGTGGCCTACGGTTCGGATGTGGATCAGGTCGTGGCACTGCTCGAACGGGTGGCCGGCGAGCACGATACCGTGTGCAAGGAGCCCAATCCCCGGGTGCGAATGCGCGGCTTCGGCGATTCCAGCCTGGATTTCGAACTGCTGTGCTGGGTCAATCATCCGGCTGATCGCGGCTCGGTGACCCACGAGCTCTACATGCACATCTACAAAGAGCTCAACCGCGAGGGCATCGAGATTCCATTCCCGCAGCGCGATATCTGGGTACGGGATTCAGGCTCTTCTTCCGAGCCCGTTCCGGCCAGTGAATAGTGGGCCTTTTCCCTGCTCGGGCCAGTGGCGGCTCACGGAGCCGAATTGTCCAGCTCGTCGATCAGCGTGAGCATTTCGACACGATCTGGATCATCTTCAGGAACGCCTTGTTCGTCCATGATCTTCAAACGCTGGCTTAGCCCGGCAATGGCGTCATCCCGTTGACCTAGATCGTCCAGTGCCCGGGCCAGAAAAATCTGTGTGGTCACGGAGTGTTCATGCAGCGGGCCGGCACTCGTATCGAGGCGCTCCGCCAGGGCCTGAAAGTCCTCGACAGCCTGTTCGGCCTGGCCCATGAGCCACAGCGCGTGAGCTTCGTGGATTCTGCTGTTGAGTGCAACCGGGTTGTCCGATCCCAGAATTTCTTCCCTCAGTCCGGCCACCTTGCCGAATTCCTTGTAGGCGGCCTCGACATCGCCAAGTTCGCGTAGCGTGGTGGCGCGATTGAGTCGCACGCGCAGGGTTTCCAGGTTCGTTTCTCCCAACACATCCTTGTGCGTCACGACTAGCTCGTTCTCGATCTCCAGGGCTTCATCGAGTCTTTCCAACCGCCTCAGCACCAGCGCAATGTTGCTCAGTCTCAGCAGGTAGGTCGGGTGGTTGCGGCCGAAGGTTTCGGCCTCGATATCGGCAACCTGCTCCAGCATTGCAAGCCCCTCGTCCAGCTCACCGAGGTTGACCAGCGCGCCAGCCAGATTGCCCCTTGAAGTCAGTGTTTCCGGGTGTGCGGGGCCCAGGGCTCGTTTTCTGCCTTCAATGACCGGTTCGAGGATCTGTCGCGCCGTTTCGAACTGACCACTCATTAGCAAACCCGTTGCCTGGTTGTGCATCGATCGCAAAGCGTCGGGGTGATCCTTTCCTTGTAGCTCCATTCTTCGATCGGCCAGCGACTCCAGCAGGGAAATGCCGGTCTGGAACTGGCCCAGCATCAGCAAAAGGCCCGCGTAGGCGTCTTCCACGTCCAGTGTCGCCAGGTGCTCCGGGCCGAGATTCTTTCGGGCCTCCTCCAGGAGTTGGGTGGCGAGTTCCCGAGAATGAGGCATGTCCCCTGAACGGGCGAGTGCCACGAACAGCTGTCTCGTGGCTTCATAATATTCGGGTGCGTCGTCTGGCAGCAGTTGCCGGTACTGGTCGCTCGCCAGTTGAAACAACTCGACAGCCTCGTCATACAACCCCCAGCGCATGTAAACATGTCCCAGACTGTCCTGAAGTGCGGCCATGTCAAGCGGGTTGTCATCCAGACGAGCCATCATCTCGTTCGCGGCAGGCTCGATGACCTGATCAACCAGGATCTCACGCATGATGGTTGTGGCGTCTGCCTCATCCGCGATCAGGTTGAACACTTCCATTCGACGTTCGCTGTCCGGCCCTTGCCGGATGCGGCTGCGCAGGCCGGTCAGCAGGCCGTCAGCCAACTGATTGGGTTCCATGCCGGCCAGCAGGTCCCGCTGCACTTCCATGACCGTTTGGGCGGTTTCGGCGGATTGCTCCGCCCGATGGCGTTCCTGCCCGGCCTGCAGGGCCAGGAAGGTGGACAGAATCGCGGCCGAGATCAGCACGGTGGCCACGCCGAGGGCGCTGAATACGGCCAGGCGATTGCGGCCGGCAAACTTCCAGAGCCGGCCCGGCATGCCCAGTGGCATTGCCCGAATGGGCTCGTTTTGCCGATAACGCTTCAGGTCATCGAGCAACTCCCGGACTGACCCATAGCGCTGGTCCGGCATATCGGCACAGGCTTGATCGACGATGGCGGTCAGCTCCAACGGCCGTGGAGTTCCGGCCGGCAGCTTCTCCGGAACCATCTTCGCTTTGCCCTGTGCTGGTGCCGAGCCGGACAGCAGCCAGCTCAGCAGTGCACCCAGCGACCAGGTGTCACTGGCCGGAGTGATCTCCTCGCCTGCGTGTTGCTCGGGGGCGGCGAATGCCGGGGTGAGTGCGCGTACCTGGGCCTCGTCCCTTTCGCCGGATGCAAGCAGGCGGGCGACGCCGAAGTCCATCAGCTTGACCGAACCATCGTCCCGGATCCGGATGTTGTTGGGCTTGATGTCACCGTGAACGATCAATCTCTGGTGGGCATGGGCGATAGCCTCGGCCACTTGTTCAAAAAGCTCCAGCCGGGTTTCGAGGTCAGGGTTGGCTTGTGTCAGCCAGTCGGACAGATCCGCACCATCCACCCACTCCATGACCAGAAACGGTCCGGCCTGGTCGTCGAGACCGGCATCGACCAATCGGGTCACCGATGGATGGTCCAGCCTGGCCAGCAAGCGGCTTTCACGTCGCAGTAGATCGGCCAAGCCGCGGCGACGCTGACCGATCTGCTTGATGGCAACGTCCATTTCGAACGCGCCATCGGCACGCTGGCCGAGATAGACCCGACCCATGCCGCCCCGCCCGACCTCGGCGATCACCTCCCAGGGTCCAAGACGGTCTCCCTGATTCAGGTTGCCGGCGTTGATCTCAATGCGCTCGACGGAATCTCCGGCCAGCCGACGTACCGAATCATCCAGCAGGGTGACGGTATGGCCGCCTTCGACCAGGCGATCGAGCCAGTGGCGCAGACGCGGCCAGCGCTGCCTGCAGCGATTGAGGAAATCGTCCTGCTCGTCTTCGGGCAATTCCAGGTAGTGAATCAGCAACCGGTCGACCGCGCGCCGGCGAGAGGGTGTCAGCTTCGACATTGGTGTCCCTGTCTTATTCAGGCTGTTCCAGTTCAAAACGCAGCCAGGCATTGGCACGCTGGAGCTGGCGTTGCACCGTGCGGCGAGAGACGCCGGTCAGTTCGGCCAGTTCGTCGGTGTTGTAGCCGGCAAAGAAGCGGGCAGCCACCAGTTCGCCGAGTTGCTGGTCCATGCTGCTCATGCGTTCGATGGCCGATTCCATGTCCAGCACGCGGGAGGCATCCTCGTGGGTGGCGGCCACCTGGCCTTCATCGAGTTCCACGTGGATGGCGTCGCCGCCGCGCTTTTGCGCGAGCTGACGCCGGGCGTGGTCGACGATGATCTGGCGAATGGCGATCGCCATCAGACGCATCAGGTGCTGGCGGTTGGTGATCGACGCGTCGCCGTCTTCGCGAAACACCTTGAGAAAGGCCTCGTTGACCAGCGCGGTCGTGCGCAGGGTTTCGCCGGCCTGCATCTGGTAGCGCTGGAAGTGAGCCAGACGGTGGATGTCCTCGTAAACCGCCTCGGCCAGGCGTCCGAGTGATCCGGCGCTGGTGCCAAGCCGCTCGAGTAACTGGGTGACTTGCGTCTGCTGGTCGCTGCTGTCGCTGCTCATGCTTTAAGACTAGGTTCCCTCGATGGCTGACAGGCCTGCCTGCCAGTCGTCAAAGGATAGCATCCGCTTCGGTATCGGCAATGCAAGGCCGGTGTCTGATCAGGCCTTGGTTCGGGACAACGCCTCGATGATTTCGCTGGCCGCCCGCACGCCCGAGCGCAGCGCGCCCTCGATGGTGGCGCTGAGAATCGAGGTGTGCTCTCCGGCGAAGTGCACCCTTGCGTGGGCCTGGCCCAGCGCTGGCAGGTGCCGGCTGATCTGGCCCGGCGCCGGTACCGAGTAGGCGCCCAGGGCATGCGGGTCGCTGCCCCAGTGCAGGTGGAATCCCTCGCTGGCATGATCGCGAATGTCCGGATGGACTTTCTCGATCTGATCGAGCACGTAGTCGACCAGCCCGTCTTCCCGGTCGATGAGAGCCTGCGACCCCCTACCGCGCACGTGGCTTTCCAGTACCGCAGGAGTGTCCGGACCACCTGCACGGGAGTAGGGCTGCGTGGCCAGTTCCTCGATCGGCAGGTCGGTCATTGCCGTGCCGGACACGCCCTCGTCAAACCAGAATCCTCGCTCAAGCTCGAAGTAAGTGCGCACGGTGTCGGCGTAGTCGATGCCCTCGATGGCCGCGCGCTGGGCCCGGGGCAGGGGCGGGCTGAAATCGAACCCGCGAACGACCGGGGCCGGCGCCGTGCACACGACGTGGTCGCATTCGAACGTGACGGTATCTTCGTTGTGCCGCGCGTGGACTTTCGCGCCCGAATCGTCCTGTTCGATGGCCGTGACCTGGTGCTGGTAGTGAATCGTGCCCTGCATTTGTTCGGCCAGGGCGCGCGGCAGCCGGTCGTTGCCCCCGGCGATCAAGAACGGGGCGCCGGCGCCGAACAGGCCGAAACTGGACATGGCCGAGGCCAGCATCGATCCGGAATCGATGAAGGCCCCGAACCACTGGGTGGCGCCGATGAGTGCCACCGCGTCCGGCGACGCACCATTGGCGCGCATGAACTCGGCCATGGTCATCTGGTCGAGTGCCAGCATGTCGTCATCCTGCCAGCGCGCCTCGTCGCCGATGCCCTCGGGAAGGTGTTCAAGGATGTAGCGCTCGACGATGCCCTGCGGGCCCAGCTTTCTCTCGTCTTCGGTCAGTTCATAGGGCCAATCGGGCGGGGCGGACGGGTCGAGCACGATCCGCTCTCCGCCCAGGTAGTAAAGAGGCCTGAGGTCGGGCGTCGCCCAGTCGGCCCGCTCCAGCCCCAACTCGTCGATGTAGCGATTGGCCACCGTGTAGCTGGGCGACAGACCAACGGCGCCGGCTTCGGCATGCAGATCACCGGAGAAGGGATCGCGCAGCGTATGAACGCGCCCGCCTGGCCGGTCGCGAGCCTCGACGATATCGACCCGGTGCCCGGCGGCTTCCAGTTCCCGTGCTGCCGCCAGCCCGGCCATGCCGGCACCGATCACCACAATGCGACCCTGCCTGTTGTTCGTTCCTCCCCTGGCCGACAACGCACCGGGCAGGAGCAGGCCGCCCGCGACCAGCCCGGCTGCTATCGTGGCCTGCTTGAGAAAACGACGCCTGGCCCTTTCTGAAACGATCCGGCGCTCAACCATGCTCCCTCCCGGTTATTATGTGACGTACGTCACACATACTAGCAGAGCAGCCCAGCCCGTGCCATTGACTGGCAGGTCAGCCGATCTTGGCTTGTGAGTCGGCCCCTGGTCTGCTCATGCCGGGTGATCCCGGAAGTGCCGGGACTTATGGCGATCCGGTCTCCATCGCCCAGCGTTGCAGCCAGGCGCAGGCCTGCTGCCAGCGACGTTGCACGGTGGCGGTGGAGATACCGAGCAGCTCGCCTGTTTCTGTGTGGGTGAAGCCCGCGTAGAACTTGCACTCGACGATGCGAACCAGCTCCGGGTTGATGGTTTCTAGCCGATCGAGCAACTCGTCGACCAGCAACACCTGGTCGGCTCGCTGGTCGGCATCCTGGGGCAGTGAGTCGAGATCGACCGATACCTTCTGCCCGCGGTTCTTGGCCGCCATCATGCTGCGAGCGTGGTCGACGATGATCTGGCGCATGGCACGGGCGGCCACCGCAAAAAAGTGCTGCCGGTCGGTCCAGTCCAGGTCGGCGCTACCCTCGAGCTTTGCATAGCTCTGGTTGACCAGGGCCGTGGTGTTGAGTGTCTGGCCCGGGCGCAGACGGGCCAGTTGCTGGCGGGCGATGCGCTTGAGGTCTTCGTAGACCAGTGGAACCAGCATGTCGAAAACCGGTGTCGGGTTGCTGTTTTCGCGACACTCATGCAGTAATCGGGTCACCGTGTTCGGATCGGGCATTCTGGCGCCAGGATGCATTTGAGTTGTTCCCAAGTATACTGATAACCGAGACTCGTCAATCAGAGCGAAGAACCTGTCGGCGACTTTCGCGTCGTACAGTTGCAGGGGCAACCCAGAACGATGTCACCAGAGGAACTCACCCGGCTGCGCAGGCTGGATCGCTGGCTGCAGTCGCGTCTGGACCGGGACATGTGTCCGCAGGTGCCGGATGATCACGAAGCCGAGGCCGAGCAGTTGCTCGCCCTGGCCGGACAGACGGTGGCCGCCTTGGAAGACTCGCCGGTGGGCGATTCGCTCTGGATGTCCGGGGTTGTCGCCGAGGTGGCCGAAACCGGCGAGATCGGGCCCGGTTCACGGGTCGGACCATTTGCCATCGAGCATGCCCTGGGGGCGGGCGGCATGGGGGCGGTCTACGTGGCGCGCCGTGTCGAGGGTGGCTTTGAACAGCGTGTCGCCTTGAAGGTCATGGCCGGCGCGCGTCCCGACGAAGCCGGTTTGAAGCAGTTCCAGCGTGAACGTAATGCGCTGTCGCGGCTCGAGCATCCATCGATTGCTCGTCTTATAGATGGTGGCCTGACCGATGACTGGCGACCGTGGTTTGCCATGGAACTGGTCGATGGTCGTCCCATCGACCACCATGCCGACGAAAAACGGCTCAATGTCGATGAGCGGCTTGAGCTCTTCGTGCAGGTGTGCGAGGCCGTGGCCTGCGCCCACGAACAACTCGTGCTGCACCGCGACATCAAGCCGTCGAATATCCTGGTGACCGAAAGCGGGCAGGTCAAGCTGCTCGATTTCGGCCTGGCCAGCATTCGCGAAAGCCTGGATGGCGATGAAAGCGAACAGACCGGCACGGTCAGCCGCTGGATGACGCCGGGCTATGCCTCACCCGAGCAGGTGCTGGGTCGGCCGGTTAGCGTTGCGTCCGAGGTCTACCAGCTCGGCCTGCTGCTGTATCGGTTGTTGTGTGGTTGCAACCCTCAGGACCTCAAGACCACCAGCCCGGCCGAGCTGGTAGAGGTGGTCTGCGAGCGTGACCCGGAACTGCCCAGTCGATGCTGGCAGGCTGATTCGCACGAAGCCGGTCTTCGCTCGATCAGTCTCCGAGCGCGCCCCGAGTCCCTGGCGCGGCGCCTGTGTGGCGATCTCGACAACATCATTCTGACCGCGCTGGCCCGGGAACCGGCCAATCGTTATCGCAGTGTGATCGAACTGGCTGCCGACCTCCGTCGTCATCTCGATCATTTGCCGGTCAGGGCGCGTGCTGCCACCCGCCGTTATCGGTTCGCCAAGTTCCTGCGCCGCCATCGTCTGGCCGTGGCCGCAACGGGAACGATCGCCGCCCTGGTGCTCGGCAGCCTGCTGGTGATCTCTTTGCAGGCGCGCGACCTGGCCGTCGAGCGCAACCAGGCGCTGGCCAGCGCCGAGCGCAACGAACGTCTTATCGAAGTGTTGACCGGCATGGTGCGGGCATCCGATGTCGAGGACGGGGGCATCGAGCAGGTCACCACGGTCGGAGAGCGGCTCTACCAGTATCTTGCGCATGTTCGACAGGAGCTGGCCGATGAACCGGCTGCCCGGCTCAGGCTGCTGGAAGTGCTGGGCGAAACCTTCGAGGGATTGCGGCACTTCCCCGCAGTGGTCGATGCCTTTGACGAAGCGCATGGGCTGGCACGGGCCGAGTACGGTCCCGACGACGAGCGCACACTTGAGTTGAAGCTGAGGCTGGCCAGTGCACTGACTTACGCCCGCGAATGGGAACGTGCTGAAGTGCTGCTTGATGAAACCGAGGCGGCATATCGCCGCTTGCATGGCGAAGTCAGCGAACCTCTTGCCCATGCTTTGTACCAGCGCGGCTTTCTCTACCTGGTTCATTCCGGCAGCGATGATCCGCGTCGCCAGCAGGCCATCGAATGGCTCGAACAGGCATTGGCCATGTGGCACCGGCTTCGTGACATACCCGACCGTGAAATTGCCCGTACCCTGCATCACCTGGGCCGGGCACAGCCCGAACCCGAGGTCGGCATGGAGCAGATGCAACAGGCCCTGGCCATGAAGCGTGAACTGCTTGGCGATGACCACCCGGTTCTGGCCCGTCGCCTCAATGATGTGGCCATTGCAAACTTCCGTCTGGGCCGACTTGACCAGGCGCTGGGCATGATGAGCCAGGCCTACCAGGCCCATGTCGAGGTATACGGAGAGACTCACCCGCAGTCGCTCTATGCGCTCAACAATCTGGCCGCACTGATGCGCCATGCCGAGCGTTACGACGAGGCCATCGAGCACTATCACGAGGCCATCGAACTGACACGGCTGACCATCGACGAGGACAACATCGACATCGCCTTTCCCGTTTATGGTCTGGGTGCCACGTTGCTGGAAACCGGCCGCTTCAGCGACAGCCTGCCCTGGTTGAAGGAGGCCGCCAGACTGGCGGCATTGCACGAGTGGGGACGTGAGCCCGAGATCCGCGAAAGCCTGGCCCGGGCCCTGGCCGAGCTGGACCGGGTCGATGAAGCCATTGCCGCCCAGCACCAGGCTGTCCGCCTCCACCTTGAGCGATACGGGGAGGACCACGACCGCACCCGGCAGGTGCAGGAGCGGCTCGAACAACTGCTGGCCATCCAGGCAGAACCAAGCGGCTGATATCGAATTCGCGATCTTCCCGTAGGTAGTAGTGAGGGGTTGACAGCCCCCCTGGCTGACTACTTTCTGGAGGAGACGCAAATGAACGCATCAAGTTTCAAAGCATCATTGCTGGCGCTGGGTCTTGCCCTGCTGACCGGAAGCATTGCCATGGCCCAGGATCGCGAACGAGATCCGACCGGTCCGGACCGGGATCACACAACTTCCGATATCACTGAAGTGCCGCGCGCCAGGCCGCCGGAGCTCGAGCGTAGGCAACAGACCCGGCAGCGACCGCCGGCACCGCAATGGAACGAGGCTCCAGCAACCGGAGCCCGGTCGGCGGCGACCCCCATCCAGGCATTTCCGACCGATACCTTCTTTCCGACTGACACGTTCAGTCCAGCCACCGTGCGGTCGCTGGAACTGGCCGGGATTCGTACCGTGGGCGATCTGGTCAAGGCTGATCCCGCCAGGCTGGGGCGCCTGCTCGACATGCCGCCGGCCCGGGTAAGAAAGGTGCAGCAGCGCATCGCTCAAAGCCTGCAGCAGTAATCCGGCAAGTGAGCAACCTGCTGAGTCGGCAAACAAGCACTTTGCCAAGAGTTAAGGGAGATGGAATCCAATGAAGACCAGAATGCTTTGCTTGCTGCTGCTGGCTGCAAGCCTGGGCGGCGCGCATGACCTGCAGTCGGCAATGCTCAACTCGCCGTGGGGAGAGGATCGATCAGTCGATCCACGGCTCATGGAGCGCGTTTGGGAGATGGCGACTGCGGTCGGGGAGCAGGATGCTGCCCGCCTGATCTCCGAAAGAGCGGCTCGCCTATCCGGAAGAATATACGAGGATGTCGCGGTCGGACCGGGCTGCCAGTACGAGAACCTTCAGGATCCGCTGACCGATATCGCCAATGGCGCCTACATTCGCCGAATTTACGTTTCGGCTGACTACCAGTTTTCCCAGCCCTATCTCCTCCCCTCCGAGGTATTCGAGAACTGGCTCGAGCCCTCGATTCACGGTGGCATTCCCGGTTGCCACCTCGATGGTGGCGGGGTTACTTACACCACGCTGGATGCTGGAGGCAATGGGCGCCATTTCATGATGGAATACCAGGCAGGGGAGAGCGATCCACCGCGCCAGATCGAGATCCGCAATTTTCGTCTGCAAGGAGGAAATGCCGATGGCGGTGGCTTTGGCAGCATGGGGGGTGCAATCCTGCTGATGGGGCGGCCGGGTCGGCTCAGCCTGCGACTGGTCAATACCCGGGTGAGCGGTAACCAGGCCGGCATCTCCGGAGGTGGCATACTCGTGATGACCAATGGTGATCCCATCGTTGATACCCCCGGTGAAGAGATCGAGCCGCTGTTGTTCATCGACGACCACAGCCAGCTGGTCGACAACGAGGCCGATGAACGCGGTGGCGCCATTGCCTGCATCAATCCCTGGAGCATAGTTGGCGGCGTAACCTTTCGAACCGGTGCCAGCCTCATCAGCGGCAATTCCGCGCAGCGTGGTGGCGGCTTGTCGTCCATGGGGTGTTCGGCCACCATCCGAGCCGGCGGCCCGACTGACGATGGCGTGCCCACGGCCGGTATTGTTGGCAACCATGCCGACTACGGCGGTGGCATTCACGCCGATTCCGGGGCCGTGGTCGTGGTTTCCGCCGCAGCCGATGCCGTGTACGGAGGCGACCCGGACAACGCGGCGATCATCCGCGACAACGAGGCGGTGCACGGAGCCGGCATCTACGCGCAGGACGATGACACCCTGGTGTTCCTGCTCCAGGCCGTCATTGCCGACAACACCGTATTGGCTGATGACGGCGATGGCGGACATGGCGGCGGCATACTGGCCACCCTGGGCAGTGGGGTCGCCTTTCTCGAGCTACCCGGAGAGGGGCCGTGCCGGGATGGCTGGAGTCAGGGGTCACTGGTTCATGAGCCCCCCTGCAACCGCATGGACGGCAATCACGCCGAGGGCAGCGGCGGCGCGGCAGCGGCCCGCAATGGGGCAGCGATTGCCCTTAACAACGTCTACCTGACCGGCAATACGGCCAGCGGCGCACCCGGTGGTAGCGTTGCCCGTGCCTACAACGATGAGGCCTACGGTGATCTGCCGGAAGCCAGGGTCACATTGAGTAACGCGCTGCTTGCCGGCAACTCCGGCGCCGACCACGTTCTGCTGGCAGAGAGTGGGGGGCAGGTGCGGGTTGGGTGGAGCACCTTGTCCCACAATACATTCACTCCCATTGGCGGCTCGGTTCTGCATGCGCGTGCCGACGCTGGACGACTGGCTACGGTCAGTGTCGCCGGCAGCATCGTCTGGGGCACCCAGACCTGGGGATTGGCCTCGACCAGTGGTGCAGGCAGTACGAGTGTTTCCGCTCACTGTGTCATCGGTTACATGGATGCAGCCTCCTCGGGCCTGTCGCCGGTCAATTACTACAGCCATGTCGATCCGGAATTCCGCGACACGGCAGCCGGCGACTTTCATCTCCAGTCGGGATCTCCGGCGATCAACTATTGCGATGAATACAACGACCCGCCGGAGTGGGATCTGGACTATCGCTCGCGCGGCCAGAGCCATGGTCATCCGCCATCGCCTGCGCCGGGTGCGCAACCAGGCGGTACTTACGACCTCGGTGCCTTTGTTGCATTCGTCGATGAGCTCTTCTCGGATCGCTTCGAGCAGTAACGCGAAACTCGATGAGGCGTTTTGCCGGCGATCCCGTAGGTACTGAATGAAGACCCGTACATCGGCGCGGGCCAGACTGGATCAGAACGGGAGTAAAGTCATCATGTGGCGAGTGATTGTTGTGTTTTTAGGGGTGTTGACCGGTCCTTTGATGGCCGGGCCGATCAGCTACCAGGGTCAGCTCCAGGATGCATCGGGGTCGTTTGACGGCCAGGTGGAACTGGTCTTCGAGCTTCATGAGACCGAGACCGACGGTACGGCACTGGCCACTGACGGCCCGCACGCCGTCGAGGTGGTTGACGGCTTGTTCCAGGTCGAGCTGGATTTCGGCGGTGGTGCTTTCGACGGTGGCGAGCGCTGGCTGGAGGTGATCGTCGATGGCCAGGCACTGGACCCGCGCCAGCCAATCACGGCTGCTCCCATGGCGGTCCACGCCTTCAATGTGCCGGCCAGCAGCATCGAAGGTCATTTCTGGCGCCGTGGCGGCAACGCCGGGACCGATCCGGCCAGTGATTTTCTGGGCACCACTGATGACGCGCCGTTCGAGATCCATGTGGACGGCGAGCGTGCCTTGTGGATCGGGCCTGGCGCTACGGCACCCAATCTGGTAGCCGGTCACCCGATGAACCGTTTGGTTGGCGACCCTTCCGGGGCAACCATCGCTGGAGGAGGATGGGTGACAACAGACTTGCCTCGCTTTAATGAAGTTGCGGCAGGTTACGGCACAATTGGCGGTGGCTTTGGCAATCGCGTCGATGGCTCGACTGCAACCATTGGGGGAGGGGCTGACAATCGTGCGTCCGGCGCTGCAAGTGTTGTGGCCGGAGGATCAGGCAACGTTGCCGATGGCAGCCGGGCATTCGTTGCAGGCGGATGGAACAATCGAGCCGTCGGTGCCAGTAGTCTTGCTGCCGGCCGCCGGGCCAGGGCCGAGGATGATGGGGCCTTTGTCTGGGCCGACAGCACCAATGCCGACTTTGCCTCTACCGGAGAAGATCAGTTCCTGGTCCGCGCCAGCGGCTTTGTCGGTATCAACACCAACGCCCCGGCACGCGATCTGCACATACGGCAGGTCAATGACGACGGCCCGCGCGGCATTCGCATCGAATCGCAGGCCAACAATACCTGGGATATCTTCAACGGCACCAGCACCGCGCTGAATCTGCACTACAACGGCAACCTGCGCGGCTGGTTCGACAGCGCGACGGGCGCCTACAACAACAGTTCCGATGGCCGTCTCAAGACCGATATCGAGCCGCTCAACGGCGTGCTCGATGACCTGCTCAGGCTCGAGCCGGTACGCTACCGCTTTCGCGACCAGGCCACCGATGAAGCCACCGTCGGCCTGATTGCCCAGGACGTCAATCCGCTGTTCCCCGAGCTGGTTTCCACGCTCGGTGACAGCGACGACCCGGATGCCGAATACGGCCTTGCCTATGGGCAGCTGGCAGTACTCAACACCCGTGCCCTGATCGAACTCAACCAGCAGCAGGCGGCCGAGAATCAGCGCCTGCAGGCCAAGATGCAGCGGCTGGGTGAGAAAGTCGAGCAGTTGCAGGAATCGGCCGAGACCGGAAAGCGACTGGAAGAGCGCCTGGCCCGGCTGGAGGCGGCGCTGGTGGCCGGGCATCGCGTCGTCAGTCGCCACTGATTCAACCCCGTAAACACGGAGAAACATCCATGAAGCACACGAGACAAGAGACTTCCGCTACGGTGGAACTGATTCGGACTGCAATGGCAGGACTGGTCATCCTGTCGGTGACTGCCTGTGGAGCCGACGATCAAGCAAACCCGACACAGTCCGGCGATGTCGAAGGCTCATCGCTGGTGTTCTACAGCATGCCTGAAGGTACCGATGAGCCCGCGATCAAGCCTCTGGAGATCGTGTCGATCGACTGCGATACCGAGCAGCAGCGCACCCGCATCAACCTGGCCAATGACCGTCACGTCACCGTCGAAGTCGATGGTCGCATCACCTCCCATCCGGCCTGGCGCATCACCGTTGACCTGGAAGATCTCGATCACCTCGACGAAACCCACCGCGACACCATCTCGTCAAGGGAAGCGGGAGACAACTTCGTGATGCACGACGATGGGTCGATCCAGGGCGCCTATCCGTTCCAGTACTTCGGTGACATCGCCGCTCGGTATGCACTGGAGATGGACATAGGCTGTTGAAAGGCTGGTTGCAGAGTGACTGGAAGCTCGCCTGGCCGTAATTGAAGAGGTGGCTGCTGGAGGATCGGGCAGTGGCGATGGAGTGATAGGCTGGATGCCTCCGGCCCCGCAGGCCGAATGTTCAGGGTTTGTGCGGTTGCTCCGCATCGTGAAGGCCCTGCTGTTGCCAAAGATCGGTCTGCAACGCCTCGAATCGCGGGTCATCTAGCAGCTCGCCGGGTATCAGCATTTCGCGGTAGAGGTTCATCGCCAGTGCCGGCCAGTGGCCCCATTGTTCGATTTGATCGAAGGTGGCAACCGCGGCCTCGATCTCGCTCAGGGCTGCCAGCACCAGTCCGGCGGAGAAATGGTGACCTCGCTCCAGCAGCTCATCGTGCAGCGCTCGAGCTTGTTGTCGTTCTCCCAGCTCGACATGCGCCAGCGCCTGGACCGCCCGGGTGCCGCCGCCTGCCCAGGCGACCTCCATCGGTTCCAGTGTCTCGATGGCGTCGCGGTACCGGCCCTTGAAGTGGAGCGCCAGCCCCTTGTAGAAGTTGTCGAGGTAGGGCAGCGCCTGTGCCTCCATGTCACGGGCCTGCTGCAGTGCTTCCGGGTAATGACCATTGGCCATCAGGGCACCGACGAGGTTGGTCTGTGCCTCCTGCGAAAACGGATCGAGCTCCACGGCCTTTCGGGCGCTATCCAGAGCTTCGTCAGCCATGCCGGTCAACTGGTAGTTCCAGCTCAGGTGACTGTGAGCTTTTGCATGGCTGGGACCCAGCGTGATGGCTCGCCGCAAGAATCGGTTCGCCTTCGGCCTGTTACCGCGTGCAGCGTAAAGTCCGGCCAGTGACACATGCACCTCGGGCAGGTCGGGGTTCAGTTCCTTTGCTCGCTTGATGGCGGTCTCGGCCTCGGGCACTATTTCATCAAGTGGGCGGTAACCATAGTCATGCAGCGTGCCGAGTGCATTGGCTAGTCCAATCCAGGCCAGTGCATAGTCGGGATCCTGTTCAATGGCCTTTCCAAAGAACGCCAGGGCTTGCTCGACCGCTTCTTCGTCTCGTGCCCTGAGATAGGCCCGGCCCTGGTGGGTCAGGTTATAGGCGGCCAGGCTACGGGTCGGTGCGGCACGGACTTGCTGCTCTTGAACCGGGCCGATTTTCGTGGCCAGGGATCGAGCGATGTCTTCAACGATGTCGGTCTGAATGGCAAAGATGTTCTCTGCATTCAGGTCGCGTCGATAGGTTCTTGCCCAGATGTGCGTGTCGTTGGCTCCGTCGATCAGCTGGGCATTGACCTGGATCTCGTCGCCTTCCCTCTGTACCGCCCCTTCCACGACCCACTGGACGCCCAACTCGGCCGCAATCTCCGTGATCGGAAGCACGGTGTCGCGGTAGCGCTTGACCGAGGTTCTGGAAATGACCCGCAACTCGTCGATGAGCGACAGGCGCGTGAGCAGGTCGTGGTGCAGGCCGTCGGTCAGCACTTCTTCGTGCTCCATGCCGAACGCCTCAAACGGCAGGACCGCGATTGATGACGGGGCTTCGATCTCGGCTTCGCGCGGCAGGAAAGTCAGCATGCCCGCCACACCCAGTGCCAGCAGCAGCACGAGCAGTACGGACAGTCGGGTGCGGCGTTGGGCATGAAGTGTGCGATCGCCTGGAGCATGCGGCGCAGCCGGCTCTGCTTGCTCCTGATCGGGCGCCGCGGGTAATGGCCGAACCATCGCCACCAGCCGATAGCCGCGCTTGGGAATGGTCTCGATGAACCTTGGTTCATCGGTCTCGTCGCCGAGCAGTTTTCGGAGCATCGAGATGTGACGGGTCAGCGTGGCGTCGCTGACGATGACGGGGTGCCAGATGCTCTCGCTGAACTCGTCGCGGTCAACCACCTCGCCGGCACGCTTGGCCAGCAATACCAGAACATCCATGCAGCGAGGCGTCAGGTGGACTTCTCCGGCCGGCCCGGTCAGCAGGTTCTGCTGGGGATGAACTTCCCAGTCTTCCAGTTGGAAACCGCGTTCCAGATCGCTCACATAAACCCCTACCCGTGATGGATCCTGCATTCGAGTGTAACACCGGGCAGGAACCGCCATGTTGCGGGCTGCCAGGCCTGCCTGCACGGTCTTTTCCGAAAAGTTTCATGTTTTTGGGACGTTTCGGTAAGGACTTTACCGATATCCCGGGCCTAGCCTTGAAGGCAACCGCTGAGCAAGCGGCTTGAGCCAATCCCACGGAGGAAATGACCATGACAGTCATTCGTAGTACAACCTGTCTTTCGCTGTTCGCGGTACTCATGTTCTGGGGTACAAGTGCTCCGGTTGGTGCATCGGACGGGCACCATCCCGCGTCGGACGGAAACCCGGGTGCGGGCGATACCAACGTGCTGGAAGTGATCACCCGTCATCCACCCCTGGCCGATGCCGAAGCACACTACCAGTTCGTGCTTTCCGACACGGAAATCCCGGCGGGCTGGACGACGATCAATCTGAGGAATCAATCCAGCTCCACGCATTTCGGGTTGCTGTTGCGCATGCCAGAAGTAACGTCCGATGTGACTGCTGAGGAGTTCATCGAGAACGTGTACGTGCCCTTTCAGCAAGAATGGGATCCTTACTTTGTCGGCGAAATCGATGTCGAGGAATTCATTGCAAACCTGATGGACGCCTTGCATGGGGGTGATTATGCCTCGACGCACAGCAGCGGGCCTGGAATGACCGCTGGCGGAATCACCTCCAGCACAACCGTGTACCTGGAGCCCGGAACTTACTTCATCGAGTGCTACATTCTTGATGATGATGGTGTCTTCCACACCAGCCACGGCATGTTCAAGCGCTTCGTCGTCGTTGATGAAGAAAGCGAGTCGTCCGAGCCCGAGGCCGACCACCAGGTAAGCATTTCATCCACCGACGGTTTGATGCTGGAAAGCGAGAACATCCAGCCGGGTCCGGCGACATTTGAAGTGACATTCGAAGACAACATGCTCTACGGCCACAATCTTGGCCATGACGTTCACCTGATCCGGCTCGACGGTGGCACCACTGTCCAGGAGGTCAATGACTGGATGGACTACCTTGATGTCGGCGAAGATGGCTACTACGCCGATCGCGGCGCGATGGTCTCGGCCAGTGGTCAGCGTGGCCCGCAGACCTTCCTGGGTGGTACACAGTCCCTGTTTCCGCATGCCGAAACCGGCCAGGACTTTCCGCTGACCGCCTACTTCCATGCCGAACTGACACCGGGGGATTACGCGCTGGTGGCCGAGGTCCCCAACCCCATGCAGCCCGACCCGGAAAACCCGGATATCAGCATGCTGGTGGAGTTCAGCGTGACGCCCCATGCCGGTCTGACCGGCGCCTGGTACGACCCGGCCACCGCCGGTGAAGGCTGGAACTTCGTGGCTAGCCCCGATGGTCTGTTCGGCTACTTCTACGGCTATGGGAATGACGGCAATCCACTCTGGTTGATGACCGAGGAGGTCATCGCAGATGTCAGTGCCGGTGAGCCGGTCACCTTCAACCTGCTTCGTGGCATGAGCGGCGATTTCTCCGCCCCGGTCATCCCCGACAATCTGCAGCACTGGGGCGAAGTGACGTTCACATTCGATAACTGCAACGAGGCAACCGCGCAAATCAGCGGTGAGGATGGTTCGACCACTCACGCGCTTGAGCGTGTCGCTGCCACGGCCGGACAGGCCGACTGTGGTCTCTGATCATTGCCTGATGCCGACATTCCGGTGGTGCCGGGCAACGTGACGCCCGGATTGCCGGAAGCGATGATTCGGGCCGGGATTGAACCCGGCCCGAACTCGTTCATCAACCGGTGAACAGCGCGCCCACTTCACCAAGCGCGACATCGCGCGATTCGCCGCCGCGCTGGCGATATTCCACCGTGCCGTTGTCCAGCCCGCGCTCGCCGACGACCAGCACGTGCGGGATGCCGATCAGTTCGGCGTCGGCGAACATCACGCCGGGGCGCAACGGGCGGTCGTCCATGAGCACTTCCAGGCCGGCAGCACGCAGTTCGTCGTAGTATTTTTCGGCCTGCTCGCGCACGCGGTGGGACTTGTGGGCATTCAAAGGCAGGATCAGCACGTCGAACGGCGCCATGGCCTCGGGCCAGATGATGCCGTTGTCGTCGTGGTTCTGCTCGATGGCCGCGGCGACGATGCGCGAGACACCGATGCCGTAGCAGCCCATGGTCGGGTGGA
>SLIA01000113.1 GCA_007135935.1 Wenzhouxiangella sp. | reverse complement strand
GCCTTTTTATGTGCCATTGCTTCAGCCTTCGATTCCGGTGATCTTGATTTCGGTGTAGTACTGGCGATGCCCCATCTGCTTCATGTGGTGCTTGCGCCGCTTGAACTTGATGATGCGAACCTTGTCGCCGCGACCATGATCGACCACTTCGGCGGTCACCTTGCCACCGTCGACGGTCGGGGTGCCGATGCGAACATCGTCGCCTTCGCCGACCATCAGGACCTGGTCGATTTCAACCTGGGCGCCCTTTTCGGCGTCGAGCTTCTCGACCCGCAGGACGTCGCCTTCGGATGCTTTATATTGCTTGCCGCCGGTGGTAAATACCGCGTACATGAATCTGCTCCGCAAAAACTAGCCAGTAAAGAGCGGAAATTCTACCGGACAGCAACCGGATAGTCAATCCTCGGAAGTCGGGCCCTCGTCGGCCACGAGATCTTCGAGCCAGTCCCTGGCTCGAACGACCCTCGGGTCACTCTCGTCAAACTGCTCGGACAAGGTTTCCAGCCCGGCCCTCAAGTAGTGTTCCGCCTCTTCGCGCTCCCCGAGCAGGGCGAGACTGTGGCCCAGGTTGGCCGAGATCAGGGCGAGAATCCAGTTGTCGGACGAAAAGACCTTCTCCCCTTCCTCGATGGCCTGGCGATAAAGCGGCACGGCCTCGCGTTGACGTCCCATGCCGGCATAGGTGCGTGCCAGGTTGTTGGTGGCGATGACCGTACCGGAGTGCTGCGCTCCGGCCACCCTGCGATAGGCGTCGAGCACCTCCTCGTACTGGGCGGCCGCCTCCTCGTCACGCCCCATGCCACGATACAGCCCGGCCAGATCATTACGGGACTCAAGTGTCAGAAGACTGTCTGGTCCGTACAGTTCAGTACGCCCTTCCACTGCCTCCAGCGCCAGGCGCTCGGCTTCGTCCTCGCGCCCGGCTGCCCGATACAGGCGAGCCAGGTTGTTGATGGCGACCAGAGTCTCGTGATGGCCCGAGCCAAGTTCTTCGGTGGCCAGTTCGCGCGCCCGTTTGCCCCGTTGAATACCGCGCTCGACCTCCCCGGCCTGCCAGTCACGAACCGCCAGGGAGTTGAGCGAGGCAATGGCATCGGGATCAAGCTCACCCCACTGGGCAACCTGGCTTGAATGGACCTTCTCGTAAAGTGCTTCGGCCTCATCGAGCCGCCCCTGGTGATGAATGACGCTGGCCAGCCGGTGCGCGGCCTGCAGGGTATCGCGATGATCTGGCCCGAACTCGTCCTGGCGCAACTCCCAGGCCCGCCGGAACTCCTCCTCGGCGATCGCATGCCGGCCCAACCCGCGCAGGCTGGTGGCCAGCATGAAACGTACGCCGGCCTCGACATCCGGACGATCGGTGAAGCGCTCTCCGGCTGTCATGCGGGCCTGCTCGAGCACTTCGCGCACCGTCAGCTCGCCTCCCTCGGCGGCCACTTCGATATCGGCCGATCCCAGCAAATCCTCGACCAGGAAGGAGTTGACGGCTTCAGCCAGAGCCAGGGCCCGTTCCGCCCGGTCGCGCTGCTCGGAAGCCTGCAGAAAACCGGCGATGGCTGCCGCCAGCCCGCCGATCAGGGCAAGCACGACCAGGCTTGCAGCACTGACCGAAACACGATGCCGGCTGATGTATCGCCCGGCCCGGTAGCGCACGCTGGCCGGTGCCGCCTTCACCGGCTTGCGCAACAGGAACCGACGAACATCCTCGGCCAGGAGCGCGGCCGATTCATAGCGATGATCGCGGTCGGCCTGCATGGCTCGCAACACGATCCAGTCGAGATCGCGCCTGAGCAAGCGACGGAAGGCCGACTCGGAAAGGCCATTGCTGCGAGCGAGACGACGCCTGGCCTGATCATCAAGTCCTTCCAGGTACTCCGAAGGCCGCTTGATCAGACGCTCCGTGCGCGGAGCCACCCGGCTTCGGTACCACTCACTGTCCAGCGGGCGACCTTCCAGCAGCAGCTCGAACAGCACCGCCCCCAGGGAAAAAACGTCGGAACGCAGGTCGATGTCGAGATCGACCACACCGGCCTGCTCGGGACTCATGTACTCCGGCGTGCCGGCGCGTGGCGCCACGGACTCACTTCCCAGCGCCCAGCGTGTAGCGGTCGCCACGCCAAAATCGATGATCCGGGGCCTGGCCACGCCGTCGACTTCCCCGACCAGGATATTCGCGGGCTTGAGGTCGCGGTGCACGAAGCCTTTCTGGTGCGCATGATGCACCCCCTGACAAACCCGGATGAACAGTTCCAGCCGGTCGTTCAGGGCCAGATCCCGGCGCTTGCAGAAATCGGTCAAAGGCTCGCCGTCGACATACTCCATGACGAAGAAGGGCCGACCATCGTCGGTCGATCCGGCGTCATAGACCTGGGCAATGCCCGGATGCTGCATATTGGCCAGCATCTGCGACTCGATGGTAAACAGTGCCGCTCGTCGCGAGTCTGCGGGCCCGGCAGGCAGCAGTTTCAGCGCCACCCGGCGCTGCACCGGCTCGAGCTGTTCGGCCAGGTAGACCTCGCCCATGCCACCCTGCCCCAGCAGCTTCTCGACGACGTAGGGACCAATGCAAGTGCCCGGCACCAGTGTCTGCCCCGGTTCAGGAACGGACTGGTCCGGTCCGAACACGGCAACGGTCCGGGTTGCTGGATCGTCAGGCGTACTCAAGCAAGATCACTCCGATGGCAGTCTGTCCGACTGCAATGCTATCAGGCGCATGCGCGTTCCGGTGAAGGGACGGGGCATCCACGCTGCCGAACCGGTGCCAAATCCCTGTCAGGCAAGATCACCCGTCAGCAGATTTCAGGCAGATTCGTTTTTGCCCCGCTGATACCCGACGCGGTATATTTACAGGCTTGTCTTTCACTCCCGGCAGTTGCATGAAGTCGATCTCCATTCGCGGTGCCCGCACCCACAATCTGGCCAACGTCGATCTCGAGCTGCCGCGCGACAAGCTGATCGTGTTCACCGGGCTGTCGGGGTCCGGCAAGTCCTCGCTGGCTTTCGACACCATCTATGCCGAGGGGCAGCGCCGCTATGTCGAATCGCTGTCGTCCTATGCCCGCCAGTTCCTGTCGATGATGCAAAAACCCGACGTGGACAGCATCGACGGGCTGTCTCCGGCGATATCCATCGAGCAGAAGGCCGCCAGCCACAACCCGCGTTCCACCGTGGGTACCGTGACCGAGATCCACGATTATCTGCGCCTGATGTACGCCCGGGTCGGTACGCCACGCTGCCCGGACCATGACGAGGTACTCGACGCGCAGACCGTCTCGCAGATGGTCGATACCGTGCTCAATCTCCCGGAAGGCAGCAAGCTGATGCTGCTTGCACCGGTGATTCGCGGGCGCAAGGGTGAACACCTGCAGGTCCTGCAGGAACTGAGGGCCCAGGGCTTCGTTCGCGCTCGGGTCAATGGCCAGGTCATCGACCTCGACGACGAGCTGCC
Source organism: Wenzhouxiangella sp. (assembly GCA_007135935.1). Lineage (GTDB taxonomy): Bacteria > Pseudomonadota > Gammaproteobacteria > Xanthomonadales > Wenzhouxiangellaceae > Wenzhouxiangella. The sequence continues at coordinate 15,685 of SLIA01000113.1, read as the reverse complement.
AAAACTGGAGTTGCGCCGCAAACATGACATCGAGGCCGTGGTCGATCGGTTCCGGGTCCGCGAGGATCTTGCCCAGCGTCTGGCCGAAAGCTTCGAAACAGCGCTGGCCCTGGCCGACGGGCTGGCGGTCATCGCCCCCATGGACGAGGGAAGCGACATCCGTGAAATGCTGTTCTCGGCACGCTATGCCTGCCCGGTTTGCGACTACAGCCTGCCGGAACTCGAACCACGCATGTTTTCGTTCAACAATCCCAACGGCGCCTGCGAAGCGTGCGATGGCCTGGGACTGAAGCAGTATTTCGACCCCGAGCGGGTCGTCGCCAATCGCGAGCTCTCGCTGGCCGGCGGCGCCATTCGCGGCTGGGACCGCCGCAACGCCTATTACTTTCAACTGATCCAGTCGCTGGCCAAGCATTACGACTTCGATATCGAGACGGCCTTCGGTGAACTGCCGGAGAAGCTCCAGGACATCATCCTGCACGGCAGCGGAAACGAGAAGATCGCCTTCCGCTATCTGTCCGAGCGCGGCTCGCAGACGCGCAAGCACCCGTTCGTCGGCATCATCCCCAACCTGGAAAAACGCTACCGCGAGACCGAGTCGCGCATCGTGCGCGAGGAGCTGTCACGCTACATCTCCACTCGCTCTTGCCCGGAGTGCCATGGTCAGCGACTGGGCCGGGCCGCGCGTCACGTATTCATCGCCGACCATACCCTGCCCGAGATTTCCAGCTGGTCGGTGGAGCGCTGCCTGGCGTTCTTCGAGCAGGTCGAGCTGGAGGGCTGGCGCGGCGAAATCGCCGGGCGCATTCTCAAGGAAGTCCGTGAACGACTGCACTTCCTGGTCAATGTCGGCCTCGACTATCTCACCCTGGACCGCCAGGCCGATACGCTCTCCGGGGGCGAGGCGCAGCGCATCCGCCTGGCCAGCCAGATCGGCGCCGGCCTGGTCGGCGTGATGTACGTGCTCGACGAACCGTCCATCGGCCTGCACCAGCGCGACAATAGCCGCCTGCTCGAGACCCTGACCCGCCTGCGCGATCTGGGCAACACGGTGATCGTGGTCGAACACGACGAGGACGCCATCCGCACCGCCGATCACGTGGTCGACATCGGACCCGGACCCGGCGTCCACGGTGGAAGCATCGTCTACAACGGCTCGCCCGATGGGCTGATCGAGTGCACCGAGTCGCTTACCGGCGACTACCTCTCGGGCCGGCGCGAGATCGCCATTCCGAAACAGCGCCACAAACCGGACAAGAAGAGAATGCTCCGGCTCGAGGGGGCGACCGGCAACAACCTCAAATCGGTCGACCTGGAACTGCCGGCCGGTCTGTTCGTTTGCGTGACCGGGGTATCGGGCTCGGGCAAGTCGACACTGATCAACGACACCCTCTACAAGCTGATGGCGCGCGAACTCAACAATGCCTCGGAAACCCCGTCACCGCACGCCGGCTCCTCCGGGCTGGAGTTGTTCGACAAGGTGGTCGACATCGACCAGAGCCCGATCGGGCGCACGCCGCGCTCCAACCCCGCCACCTACACCGGCCTGTTTACGCCCATCCGCGAATTGTTCGCCGGCACGCAGGAAGCCCGGACACGCGGCTACAAACCCGGGCGATTCTCCTTCAACGTCAAGGGCGGACGCTGCGAGGCCTGCCAGGGTGATGGCGTCATCCGTGTCGAGATGCACTTTCTGCCCGACATCTTCGTGCCCTGCGACGTCTGCCAGGGCAAGCGCTACAACCGCGAGACCCTGACGGTCACCTACAAGGGCAAAAGCATCCACGAGGTGCTGGAAATGACCGTCGAGGACGCGTTGGAGTTCTTCCAGCCGGTGCCGGCGGTGGCACGCAAGCTCCAGACCCTGATGGATGTGGGCCTGAGCTACATCACGCTGGGCCAGAGCGCGACCACGCTGTCGGGCGGCGAAGCCCAGCGCATCAAGCTGGCGCGCGAGCTGTCCAAACGCGATACCGGCCAGACGCTCTACATTCTCGACGAACCGACCACCGGCCTGCACTTCCACGACATCAAGCACCTGCTTGAAGTCCTGCACCGCCTGCGCGACGAAGGCAACACCGTGGTCGTCATCGAACACAACCTCGATGTCATCAAGACGGCCGACTGGATCGTCGACCTGGGCCCCGAGGGCGGCGAGCGCGGTGGTCAGATCATCGCCACCGGCACGCCTGAACAGGTCGCGCGCACGGACGGCTCATGGACCGGGGAGTATCTGGCCCCCATGCTGAACGTCCGGCGCAAGCGGAAGAAGTCGGCGTAGTTGGATGTCGTTTGGTCGTTTGGTCGTTTGGTCGTTTCGTCCGGCCAGAACCGGGCATCCCAGCCACTTTCCATCACTACCGGCTACATTTTCCCGAGCGACGAAAAGACAAAACGACCAAGCGACAAAGCGACGAACCAACAACACCCTACCGCCCACGCTACAATCCGAACCGACAACGACCGGAAGCCGCCAATGTCCGAATTCACCATTCAACTACCCGTCCGCTGGGGCGACATGGATGCCTTTGGCCATGTCTCCAATGCCGTGTTCCTGCGCTATCTGGAAGAAAGCCGGGCGCGGTGGATGGAATCGGTGCCCAGTCACTGGCGGGAGGAGGACATCGGGCCGGTGGTGGCCAACATCAACATCAACTACCGTCAGCCACTGCACTGGCCCGACGAAGTCGAGGTAAGCCTCAAACCGCTGTCACCGGGACGATCCTCGATCAAGCTGGAGCACGAGGTACGCGGCATGCCCCGCGATGGCGAACAGCAGTCGCTGTTTGCCGACGCAATCTGCACGCTGGTCTGGATCGACAAGAAAACCGGAGAAGCGGTCCCGTTGCCCGGTTACATCCGTGAACTCGCGAAGTCCTGATCAGTTCCCGAGGAATTGCACGCCCAGCCGCACCACTTCGCTGTCACTGGCATCCACCCAGCGCACTTCGGCAGGCTGGGGACCCAGGCTGGCTACTTTGACGATGCAGCGCGCACCTTCTTCGATGCCCGCGACCGGACTGCGATTAAGCAAGACGAGACGAAGTCCGCCGCGCGATTCCTCACTCGGAAGGGCCGCAATTTCGGGAGTAAACCGTTCACCCTCCCCCGAAAACTGGACCATCACGATTTCGGTTGGATCCGGGGGATAACGCAGGTATCGGCGCCTTTCGTCCTTTTTTCTGTCAGCCATTCGTTTTCACTCCCTTGAAACTGGATTGCACCGGAGAATTCAGGCGCTCTCCCGGTCAGCATAGGCATACGCGGCCGCGACCGCAACTCACTTCTGCTTCAAGCGCTCGACCAACAAACGCAGCGTCGCCTGGGTTGGTTCGGCAAACCAGCCCTCGACGAAACTGCTGATATCCAGGGCATCGCCATCATCAAACAGGGCAGCCAGGTCGGCCCGACACAGGCGCCGTGTCCCGTGCATGGCATGCCCGGGCAACTGCAGCAAATTGCGGCACCAGCCCACGGCACGCTCGACCACCTGGTCAGCCGCCACCAGTTCATCGACCAGCCCGACTTCCAGCGCCTCGGCCGCCGGGATCATTTCACCAGCCACCAGGTGCCGCTCGGCCGGATAGGGGCCGATCAGGCGCACCAGCGCCCGATGAATGACCGGTGGAACCACCAGGCCGACCTGCACCTCGTTGAGCCCGAGGCGGAAATCACCCTCGGCCTGAACACGGTAGTCGGCAAACAGCGCGATCACCGTCCCGCCAGCCGGGCTGTGCCCGGTCAGGGCCGTGACCACCGGAATCTCGCAGCGGGCGATCCGCTCGAGCAGACCGAAAAAGGCCTGCCAGAATTCGGCCATGCCGGACTCGTCAAGCTCGAGCAATTCCGGAACATCCAGCCCGGCAGAAAACAGGCCTGGCTTGCCGGATAGCACCACCGCCCTGGCGTCGGCGGCAGCAGCCTCGGCAATGGCATCGTCCAGTCGCTTGACCAGAGCCGGGTTGAGGGCATTGACCGGCGGGCGGTCCAGACGCAGTTCCACGATACCGTCGGCGTGATCGATTCTTTCGAGCATATTGTTCCCTGAACCTTGAAGATTTTCCGGACAAGTGTCCATTATGCCCCAGCATCGGCTTGCAGACTGACCACGGCTCACACCCGGGCAGCGCAAACATCGACGCCAGCAACGAAGATTCTGGGATAATGATCCGGGTACTCAACAAGGACTGTTACTCATGACCCGACTGCAGTTACTCACCGCTGTCTGCGGTCTGCTGGCCCTCGGCATGGCAAGCGCCGAATCTCCGCTTCAGTTCAATGATCCCTGGTCGCCCCTGGCACCGCCTGGACGGACGATGGCCGGCTTCATGACCATTGACAACACTGGCGAGAACGACATTGCGCTGGTCGATGCGACAAGCCCACAGTTCGGCCGTATCGAACTTCACACCATGACCATGGACGAGGGCGTCATGCGGATGCGCCGTCTCGAGGAACTGATGGTGGCTGCCGGCGAATCGGTCACCCTGGAGCCCGGCGGAAAGCATCTCATGCTGTTTGAGCCAGCAGTGCAGTTCGCAGATGGCGACACCCTCGATGTCGAGCTGATCGACAGCGACGGCGGTCGACACGATGTGGTGCTGCGAGTCAGACCCAGGGAATGACCATCGCCTGACGGGAACCGTGAATGTTTGAAGCCGAACCGACCACCACCGCCCTGCTGCTGGCCGCGTTCGGCTTCCTGCTGCTGCTCAGCGTCCTGTTCAGCCGGCCCTCGGAACGGATCGGCATCCCCATCGTCCTGGTGTTTCTGCTCATCGGGCTACTGGTGGGGTCCAGGCTGCCCGAACATTTCGTCGATTTCGAAATCGCGTTTCGTATCGGCACCATGGGCCTGGTCCTGATCCTGTTCGACGGCGGACTCAACACGCCTTTCCGACAAGTGCGCCAGCACCTGGCACCGGCATCGCTGCTGGCCACGGTCGGCGTTGCCGGCACAGCGGCACTGGTGGCCGCCGTGGCCTGGCTGCTGGGCCTGGGCTGGATGGAGGCCCTGCTGCTTGGAGCCATCGTCTCCTCGACCGACGCCGCGGCGGTGTTTTCATCGCTGCGTGGGTCGGGCGTACAGCTGAGACGGCGGGTTGGCGCGACGCTGGAACTGGAATCCGGACTCAACGATCCCATGGCGGTCATTCTGACCCTGACCCTGACCGCCCAGTTGCTCGCCGGGACGACATTTACCCCGCTGACATTCATCGCCGATGTCGTCGTGCAGTTGATCGTCGGGCTCGCCGCCGGCCTGCTGATCGGCTGGCTGGGCACGCAATTGCTGGCCCGAATCCGTGTCCCCGCAGCGGGGCTCTACCCGGCCCTGACCCTGGCGCTGGCATTGCTGGCCTTCGGGCTGCCGACCATGTTCATGGGTTCGGGCTTTCTGGCCGTCTATGTCGCCGCCCTGATGCTGGGCAACCAGCGCCTGCCCTATCGCTCGGGCATTCTGCGTGTACACGACGCCATGGCCTGGCTGGCCCAGATTTCCATGTTCCTGGTGCTTGGGCTGCTGGCCATTCCCGAACTCCTGGTTTCGGCCGGCTGGCGCGGGCTGCTGCTGGCCCTGGCGCTGGCGGTCATCGCCCGCCCGCTGATGGTCGCGCTTTGCCTGATCCCCTTCCGCTACAGTGCGCGCGAGACCGGCTTTGTCTCCTGGGTCGGTCTGCGCGGTGCCGTACCGATCCTGCTGGCCACCTTTCCGGTACTGGCCGGCGTGGAGGGTAGCGAGCAACTGTTCCACCTGGTGTTCTTCATCGTGGTCGTCAATGCGCTGATCCCGGGTGCAACGGTCGGCTGGGCGGCAAGGCTGCTGGGTGTGGAGAAAGCCGGCCGGGAACGCCCCACTCCCGTGCTGGAGATCAACGCCATCGACAGCCTGCCGGTACAGATCATCTCGTTCCGGTTGGATCCCGCCGCCATGGCCACGGGCAACCGCGCCGGCATGCTGCCGCTGCCCGAAGGCGCCGATTTTCTGCTCCTGGTGCGCGGGAAACAGGCACTGCCAGTCAACGCCGACACCGTGCTGCAAGCCGACGACCATGTCCACATCATGGTACAGCCGGAAGACAAGCGGGCCGTGGAGCTGTTGTTCGGACTGCGCGAGGAAGACTGAGGTATGCGTCTGCCCCGGGTCAGGGAGACGTGATCAGCGGGAGAAGTCGAATGGTGTCTGCCGGGGCCTGCTCAAGGCTCGTCAGCTTCAGCGCAAAGCCGAGCCAACTGGTGAAGAATGGCCGCCGTGGCGCCCCAGACCAGGCGGGGCGCGGAAGCCATCGAATACAGTTCATAGCGATGATGCCCGCGCATGACCTGATGACGGCGATAGGATGCTGGCCGCACCACCTGGCTCCATGGCAGGGTGAATACCGACTCGACCTCGTTCGGGCAAGGCTCGGGTTCCGGGTTGCCGCGTACGAGGGCGACCACCGGTGTGACCCGGTAACCGGTGATCGTGTCGAATTGATCCAGCAGCCCGAGCGGCTCGATCAGCGACCGAGCGATGCCGACCTCCTCGGCTGTCTCGCGCACCGCGGTTTCGACGGGAAAGGGTTCGTGCCCCTGACGCCCGCCGCCCGGCAGGGAAACCTGACCGGCATGATGCGGAAGATTCCGACTGCGCACGGTGAGCAAGACCTCGGGTTGGGCGCGGGTCATCACGGGAATCAATACGGCCGCCGGCCGGGGTCGCCATGGACTGCCGGATGGTGGGCGGTAACCATTGACCGGCAGCTCGTCGAGCCGACTGTCGAGCGGGTGCAGATAAACGGCCAGATCGTCGACCCGGCCGCAACGACTAGTCATCGAACAAGCGCTGCGCCCGTTGCGGCAGCTCATCCATGATGAGACGGCGTCGCTCGGGCGAGTAGCTCAGCCAGGCGGTGATCTCTTCACCGCTTCGGAAACATCCGATGCAAAGCTCACCGGGACCCAACGTGCAGGTCCCGATGCAGGGCGATTCAACCTGCGGGTAGAGTCCGGCTGGATCGCTCATTTCAATCGTCTTACTGACCTGGCGCCTGCGCGGCTTCGTCCATGTCTTCCGGCTCGCCGATCTTGACCAGGCGGATATCGAACTGCAGCGCTTCGTTGGGACCGATCACCGGCGGATCACCGCGGACACCGAACGCCAGCTCCGGCGGCAGAAACACCTGCCACATGTCGCCCTCGCGCATCAGCGGAAGCACTTCCTGCCAGCCTTCGATCACCGAGTTGACCTGGAAAACGGCGGGGACACCGCGCCGGAAGGAACTGTCGAACTCACGGCCATCGATCTTTGAGCCGCGATAGTGCACGGTGACCACGTCATCCAGGCTGGGCCGCGAACCGTCGCCTTCCTCGATAACCCGATACTGCACGCCGCTGGGCAAGGACACGATACCCGTGCGTTCACTGTTCTCGTCAAGGAACTGCTCCGCGCGGGCCTGGTTTTCCTCGGCAAGCTGTTCGAACGCCTGCATGCGCTCCTGGCGAATCCGCTCCTGCAGCGCCATCATCAACTGGCGCATTTCCTCGATCTCGACCTGAGGCTCGCGCTGGTCATAGGCATCGCGAACAGCCTGGAAAATGGCCTCCAGATCGAGATCGATATCGTAACCACGCAGCTCGGCGCCAAACTCGTAACCGATGGCGTAGCCAAGTTTGCCGGCGTCGGAGTCCAGATCCTGGGCCGCCACCTGGGTGGCGAGGAACGAGGCCACTACCAGGGCCGGAATAATTTTGTACATGCTGCCTCCAGATATAGAGCGCTTGATTGGGACTGAACGAAAAAGGGACCATTGTACCTGACCGTCCGGGCTCCTGGCCATCGGCCAAGCTGCCGAGCCCGGCTCGATCCGGCGCCGCGTTGCCGGCGCAAACAATGGACCCGGCCAGGCCTTGAACGGTTCCCGCAAGCCATTCGGCAAATCTCACCACCCTGTTGGTCATTTTCACTATTTCGACGACTGCGCCATGTGCAACCCTTTGATCTTGCAGCACTTGAAAACTGGCACGCAATTTGCTTGATGATGGCCGACAGACAAAGCCTCAATGACACACCACAGGAGCCAAGGACATGGGCATCTTTTCCCGCATGGGCGACATCATCAACGCCAACCTCAATGCCGCACTGGAAAAAGCGGAGGATCCCGAGAAGATGATCCGCCTGATGATCCAGGAAATGGAAGACACGCTGGTCGAAGTCCGTTCGGCCACCGCCAAGTGCATTGCCGAGAAGAAGGAGCGCACCCGCCTGCTGAAGCGACTCGAGCAGCAGCGAATCGATTGGGAGCGCAAGGCTGAACTGGCGCTGGAGAAGGATCGAGAAGACCTTGCCCGCGCCGCCCTGGCCGAGAAAACGGCGCTGAACGACCGCATCGGTTACCTCAATGAGGAGCTGAGCCATTACGAGGACCAGCTGGCCAAGTACGACGAGGACATCGGCAAGCTGCAGGCCAAGCTGACCGACGCCCGCAACCGCCAGCGCGCCCTGGTCATGCGCCACCGCTCGGCCAACGACCACCTCAAGGCGAAGAAGCACATCCATAACGACCGGATCGACGAGATGCTGCACCGATTCGACGCTGCCGAGGAACGTATCGAGCGTATCGAATCGGAATCCGAGGCACTGGACATGGGCCGCAAGGGTCAGTCGCTGGAGTCGGAGTTTCGCCAGCTCGAGCGCGACGAGCGCATCGAGGCCGAACTCGATGCCCTCAAGGCGAAGAAGAAGTCCTGATTGAAGCCCTGACAAAGGAGATCACGCGACATGCTTGACCTGATGTTTGCCAGCTTTGGCTACTCGGGCACCTCCATCGCGCTTTCAGCGATCCTGATGCCCCTGCTGCTGCTGTTCATGCTGATCGTGGTGCCGTTGTGGCTGATCCTTCACTACGCCACGCGCAACTCGGCCAGCCGCCGCATCAGCAGCCGCGACGAAGCGCTGCTGGAGGAACTCAACGAGAGTGCACGTCGAATGGAAGACCGCATTCGCACACTTGAGCGCATTCTCGACTCCGATACCCCCGAATGGAGGAACCGGACATGAACGACCGCTACATCGAGCGCCCCAATCGCAACCGACTCTACCGCGACAAGGACCGTGCGATTCTCGCCGGCGTCTGTGCCGGACTGGCCGACTGGACCGGCCTCAACCGAGTCGCGCTGCGCGTCATAGTCGTGCTGCTGGCCGTCCCCTTCACCGCCGTCATGGTGATCGGCTACCTGGTGATGTGGATCCTGATTCCGAAACGCCCGCGCAATCTGTATCGCGACGAACGCGAGGAGGCGTTCTGGCGCGAGGTGCGGCGAGCACCGCGCGATGGCGTGGGCCAGCTCAATCACCGCTTCCGTGATCTGGACCAGCGACTGCAGCGCATGGAAGCCTGGCTGACCTCGAGCGAGTACCGGATCGATCGCGAATTGCGCGATTGAGCGAGGCAACGCCATCGAGGGACACGGATATGCACATCATCGCCATTATTGTTGCCGTGCTGATCATGGTTCCGGCCGCCCTGGCCGGAATCGTCTCGGGTCTGGCGCAGTGCCTCAGCCACCGGCCGGATGTCGGCGCCATCGCCGAACATGCCGAAGCACTCCTGGTCACCCTGGGGCCATTCGGCAGTGGCGTGCTGCTGGTGCTGGCCAGCCTCGGGCTACTGGTCGTCATCACCGCGATTATTGTCCGCTGAACCCGGCTTGATTCGTTAGTTCGTTAGTTCGTTAGTTCGTTAGTTCGTTGGTTCGTTAGTTCGTTGGTTCGTTGGGCTGTTGGCTTGAGCCGTGGCAGCGCAGTTGCGACAACTGATGCAACCCCGGCCGGGCCGACATGCTCCGGCCGAACACGAATGAACGGCGTAACGAAACAACGAACAAACGAATGAACCAATACAATATCCGCGAACTTCACACCGGATTCCAACATGGCCTACCACAACCTCCACATCGACGACAGCGACAACGTCCGCACCATCACCCTCAACCGCCCCGACAAGCTCAACGCGCTCAACCGCAAGACGCTGTTGGAACTGCAGCAGGCGATCATCGAGGCGCACGGTGACGATACGGTACGGGTGATCGTGCTTACCGGCGCCGGCGAAAAGGCATTCGTGGCCGGGGCCGACATCGGCGAGATTCGGGAACAGTCGGCCATCGAGGCACGTGCCTTCTCGGCGATGGGTCAGAATCTGATGAGCCTGATCCAGTCAATGGACAAACCGGTGATCGCCGCAATCAACGGCTTTGCCCTGGGCGGCGGCATGGAACTCGCACTGGCCTGCCATCTTCGCATCGCCTCGGACAATGCCCGCCTGGGCCTGCCGGAGATCAAGCTGGGCATCATGCCGGGCTTTGGCGGCACCCAGCGCCTGCTCAGGCTGGTTGGCACGACGCGCGCGCTCGAAATGAGCCTGACTGGCGAGCCCATCACCGCCGAGCGAGCCCACGAACTGGGCATCGTCAACCAGGTGGTTGCAAGCGACGAGCTTGATTCGGCCGTCACCGGCCTGGCCGACCAGCTGGCCGCGGCCGCTCCGGAGGCCGTGCGCGGCATCCTGCAGGCCATCAATCAGGGTGCCGACACCGACCTCGACACCGGCCTTGCCCTGGAAACGGCCCGCTTTGCCCTGTGCTGCGCTACCGAGGACATGCAGGAAGGCACCGGCGCCTTTCTGGAAAAACGCAAACCCGAATTCAAGGGACGCTGAGGAGCGACTCAAGGTATCCGGTTCGATGCCTGGCTCGAAAACATCTCACCACAGAGGCACAGAGGGCACAGAGAAAGAAATGATCAAATATATTTTTCAATATATCTCTGTGCTCTCTGTGTCTCTGTGGTGCATTGACTTTCCAACGCCGGCTCGAATCAGTAATCCGTGAAGCCCGGATCACCCGCATAGCGCAGCTCGCCGGCCTCCACCCGGACATCGAGACGGTTCTCCGGCGGCGGCAACGGGCAAGTGGAGTACTCGGTGAAAGCGCAGGGTGGGTTGTAGGCGCGGTTGAAATCCAGCACGGTGTGGCCGTCGTCGCCGGGCAAATCGGCATACAGGAAGCGACCCGCGCCATAGGTTTCGCTCCCGGTGGTGCGGTCGGCAAAGATGAAGAACAACCGTTCGCCATCGGCCGCAGCCACCGCTTCGAGCCGATGCTCTCGGCCGTCGACCTCGAAAACAACGGCACCGGGATTGGGTTCCTCGGTAATATCGCCCAGCACACTGCCAACGGGCATGGTCGTTCCCGGCGGGTGGGACTCGAACCGTGCCGAAACCACCCAATCCGCATCAAACTCGTAATAGTCCAGCCCCTCAAACTCCGTGAGCGAATCGGCCTGCGGCCAGCGGGTACGCACCGCCAGCCGATCGTTACGAGCAAGCACCTGGAAACGAACCTCCTCGGCCTCCACCCAGACCGGCTCGTCGCGGTCGGGCTTGACCAGCTCCCCGGGCTGGCCGGCACGGCCATCGACGCTGACCGCCTCGCCGGCAGGCTCGAATCTCGCCGTTCCCGCGTCGATGATCAGCTTGCCCCACAATGACGGCCCGGCAGGCATGACGAGATCCATGTCGTCATCACTGCCCACCTGCCACTCTCCATCCGGAACGAATTCCAGCCCCACCAGGCTGAGCCAGCCATAGGGTTCGGTCAGCGTTGCCAGGCGTCGCTCACGCCAGTCCATGGCGGCGCGCTCCAGTGTTTCGGCGCGCGTGGCCGGGTCGCCTCCGTCGGTTTCGGGATCCGAGCATGCCGTTGCCAGGATCAACACGGCGATCGACAAAAAGAATTGCAGGAACTTCGGTTCAAGCATAGGAATCGGCTCCCGAATCGGGCATGGGGCCGGAGGCCTGCGGTTCAGGCACGACCGTAGACGTCCTCCAGCCGTTCGATATCGTCCTCGCCGAAATAGCTTCCAGTCTGGACCTCGATGATTTCGACATTCTCTTCGCCCGGATTCTCCAGGCGATGCAGGCTGCCGACCGGAATCTGCACGGTTTCACCGGCCCCGAGCGTGAACTCCTCATCGCCCACCCGGATCTTCGCGCGGCCAGCGACCACCGTCCAGTGCTCGCTGCGATACTGGTGTCGCTGCAGCGACAGCACTCCTCCGGGTCGCACCACCAGTCGCTTGACCTTGCAGTCGTCGGCATCCTCGAGCACCGTGTAGCTACCCCAGGGACGATGCACGGTGCGGTGATGGACCGCCAGGTCGTGATCGGAACGGGTCAGCTCTTCGACCACGGACTTGACCTCCTGGGCACGTTCTCGGCTGGCCACCAGAACAGCATCTCCGGTGTCGACAATGACCAGGTCTTCCACCCCGACCGCGGCAACCAGCCGACGCTCGCCCTGAACAAAGGTGTTGCGGGTATCGACCAGGACGGCTTCGCCCTGGGCCCGGTTGCCAAGGGCGTCGGTTTCGTAGAGATCGCTGATCGCCTGCCATGAGCCGATATCGCTCCAGCCGCAGTCGACCGGGACCACTGCCCGGTGAGTCGCCTTTTCCATGACGGCAAAATCGATTGATTCCGGCCTGACCTCGCCGAATGCCTCGGCCTCCAGCTCCACCGGGGAGGCATCGACATCGCTGGCGTCCCAGGCGGCCCTGACCTGATCGAGAATATCGGGGGCCAGTTCCTCGATGGCCGTCAGGATGGCGTCGGCACGGAAACAGAACATGCCCCCGTTCCACAGGTACTCGCCGGATTCGTAGTAGCGGCGCGCGGTGTCGAGATCAGGCTTCTCCACGAAGGCTTCGATGCGCCGCCCGGCCGCGCCGACAGACTCGCCGGCCCGGATATAACCGAACCCGGTTTCGGCATGCGTCGGGGTAACGCCAAGGCAGGTCAGCCAGCCATCGGCCGCCAGTCGATGAGCTTCCGTGACTGCCGCGGCAAAGGCCCCGGCATCCCGCACCAGATGATCGGCCGGCAGTACCAGCAGGCAGGCCTCTGGACCGAAATGGTGCTCCACCCACAGGGCGGCAGCGGCGATGGCCGGTGCGGTGTTGCGCCCTTCCGGCTCGAGCAGGAAGTGGTGGTTAGCCTCGCCGGCGGCCTGCTGGTATTCATCCCGGGTGAGGAAATAGTAGTCGCGCCCGGTCACGGTCAGCGTCTCGGGCGTATCGGCCACCGCCAGAGCCCGCCGGATGGTGCTGGCCGCCAGCGTCTGGCCATCGGCCAGGCGCATGAACGGCTTGGGGTGCGCCTTGCGCGAAACCGGCCACAAGCGGGTGCCGGCACCGCCGGAGAGAATCACGGGAATCAGCATGCTGCATCCTTCCACTGGTCCAGACATTCGGCCAGCGCTGCCAGTGCATCGGGCAACGACTCGCCGGTCATTTGTTCATAGCGTGAGCCATCGAGCACCGACCACTGCGGACGTTTCGCTTTCTGCGGCCACTGGTCGCTGGTGATCGGCTCAACGGCTACCGGGCTTGTGATGATGCCACGCTCGGCGGCCATGTGCACGGCCTGACTGGCCAGTTCGTACCAGCTCATCGCGCCCTTCCCCGCCACGTGCAGCAAGCTTGGCCGGTCCACCTGCGATCCGAGCCGGTCGAGCAGCACACCGGTGGCCGCGGCCAGGGTTCCTGCCCAGGTTGGCGATCCGACCTGGTCGGACACCACTCGCAGCCCCCCGCCCTGCCCGGCACGCTTGATGATCGCCGAAAGAAAGTTACCCGGCAGCGCACTGTAGACCCAGGCGGTACGCAACACCAACGCGCGGCAGGTCGAGGCCGTGATGGCCTGTTCCCCGGCCAGCTTGCTGGCCCCGTAAACCGACTCGGGCGAGACCGGATCGTCCTCGCGCCAGGCCCGGCCCGGGTTGCCGCTGAACACGTAGTCGGTGGAGTAATGCACGAGCAAGGCGTCGTGGTCACGGCACCAGGCGGCAAGCTGAGCCGGCACATCCCGATTGAGCCGGAAAGCGGCATCGCGATGATCCTCGGCATCGTCAACTGCCGTCCAGGCGGCGGCATTGATGATGATCGCGGGACGAACCGTGCCGAGCACCTTGTCCAGCGCGGCCGCATCGCCCAGATCACAGGTGAAGTCGGCATTGTGGCGGGCACAGGTCACCAGGCCGCTCATCCGGCGGCGCAGGTGACGCCCGAGTTGCCCGTTGGCACCGAGCAGTAGCGCAGTCATGATGGCAGGCGATCCGGCGACAACTCGGCGAGCAAAGGCGCGTTGGCATCCTTTTCCGATACACCGGCCGGCGGCAGCGGCCAGTCGACGCCGATTCGTGGGTCGTTCCAGGCGATGGCCGCATCGTACTCGGCCCGGTAGGGTCGGGTACACAGGTAGTTGAAAGTGGCCGACTCGCTCAATACCTGGAAGCCGTGGGCGAAACCTTCCGGAATCCAGAGCTGCCGATGGCTGAGAGCGTCGAGTTCCACCGCTGTCCACTGACCGAAGGTATCGGAATCCGAACGGATGTCCACGGCCACATCGAACACCGTACCGGCACTGACCCAGACCAGCTTGCCCTGCGGTTCGGGCCACTGGTAATGCAGACCGCGCAGCACCCCGCGGGAGGATTGCGAACAGTTGGACTGCACGAATGCCGGTCCGATGCCGTGTTCGGCATAACGCTCGGCGCGCCAGGTTTCGAGAAACCAGCCGCGATCGTCGCCGAACACGCGCGGCTCGATCACCTTCACGCCCGGCAGATCGGTCTCAATGATTTTCATGGCTGATCGGCGGTGCGCGCGACCATGCGCAAATAATCGCCGTAGCCACTGGAGACCAGGGGTTCGGCGAGCTTGAGCAGCGCGTCGGTACTGATCCAGCCCTGCCGGAATGCGATTTCCTCGGGACAGGCCACCCGCAAGCCCTGGCGGGATTCCAGTGTCTCGATGTAACTCGACGCCTGCTGCAGGGAAGCGTGCGTGCCGGTATCCAGCCAGGCGTAACCACGGCCCATGCGCTCGACGGTCAGGTCGCCGGCTTCGAGATAGAGACGATTGAGATCGGTGATCTCGAGCTCGCCCCGCGCGGAAGGGTTCAGCGACCGCGCGAACTCGCAGGCGCGCTGATCGTAGAAATACAGTCCGGTCACGGCATAGTTGGATTTCGGTCGCTCGGGTTTTTCCTCCAGCGACAGCACCTGGCCGTCGGCGTCCATTTCAACCACGCCGTAGCGCTCGGGGTCGCTGACCCAGTAGCCGAAGACCGTCGCACCGTGTTCGCGATCATGGGCGCGCTTGAGCAATTCGCGCATGCCACCGCCATGAAAGATGTTGTCGCCCAGGATCAGGCAGGAAGGCTGCCCGGCAATGAAGTCGCGCCCGATGATGAAGGCATCGGCCAGTCCGCGCGGCTCGTCCTGAACCGCCCACTCCAGCTCGATGCCCCACTGGCTGCCATCGCCAAGCAGCTTGCGAAACAGCGCCTGCTCATGCGGCGTGGTGATGACCAGGATCTCGCGAATGCCCGCCTGCATCAGCGTCGAGAGCGGGTAATAGATCATCGGCTTGTCATAGACCGGCAACAGCTGCTTGCTGATTACCTGTGTCAGGGGGTAAAGCCTTGTGCCGGCGCCGCCGGCGAGGATGATGCCTTTTCGGTTCATTCGTTTGGTCGTTGGCTGGTTTCGTCGTTTCGTCGTTTCGTCGTTTCGTCGTTTGGTCGTTTGGTCCCTGGTCCTTGAGCCTTGAACCTTGCGCCTGATCATCCCAGCCTTGACGTACCCAATC
>SLIA01000122.1 GCA_007135935.1 Wenzhouxiangella sp. | reverse complement strand
GCACGGCCTCGTGGGCCCGGTTGAGATCGTCGAAATGCCGGATCAGCTCGTCGATGCGCTGGCTGGTATCGGCGGCCTGCAGCATGTGCTCGCGCACGAACTCGGTCAGGTTGCCCACCGATTTCATCGACACGGTCTGGTTGAACAGCTCCAGGGCCTGGTCGCTGGTAATGCCGAGCTTGCGCCGCAGGCTGGCGCCATAGGCCGGAAACGCGGTGTGCAATTCGACGTGATCGAGCCCGCGCAGGCGCTTGCGCAGGTCCTTGAGGTCGTTGCCGAAGCCGGCAAAGTGTTCCTCGATGGTCAACGGCCGGTCGGCGGCGACGTAGAAGCGCTCCGGCTGGCCGCGGCTGTCGCTGATCCAGAACACCTGGGCCAGGGTGACATGGCGGTCGAAACCCTCGTTGTAGAAATGACCGAGGATGACCGAGTAGCTGTTGTGGTCGCGCAGCGCGACCGGCCTGGCCGACAGCCCGGTCTCGCCACGCTCGGACTTGTAGTGGCCGAGCACGTAGGAGCGCAGGCTACGCTCGCGCGCCTCGGCCCCGGCGGCCTTGTTGTAGGTGATGCGCTGGGCCGGCACCAGCAGCGTGGTGATGGCATCGACCAGGGTGGACTTGCCCGAGCCGATATCGCCAGTGACCAGGCAGTTGGCGCCATCGGGATTCAGCCGCCAGACATGGCGATCGAAAGTGCCCCAGTTGAGCAGCTCGACGCGATGCAGGCGGTAGCCGGCACGGGCGTCATCGGGCGCGAAATCAAGGGCGAGACCTTCCACGAGATTTACTCCTGCGCCGCGTGTTCGGCGTATTCGCCCAGGCGCTGGTCAAACTCGGCCAGCCACTGGGCATCGACATAGGCCTTGAGAATGCGGCGGACCTCGAACTGGTCGTCCTGGCCCCTGAGCTTGCGCAAAAACCCCATCTCGACGGCCTTGTTGATATCCATGCCGACCCGGTCGATCAGCTTGGCCTCGTTGGCCGAATCGGGCAGGAACAGGCGCACCAGGTCGGCAATTTCCTCGCGCGACATGACCAGGCGGATATCGCCGCCTCTGGCGTCGTGTTCGGCCAGTTTCTTGCGCAACAGCGCCAGCAGCAGGCTGACGGGGTAGCTCAGCTGCCGTCGGGCCATCAGGCGCGGCAATTCGTTCTCGTCGTCTTCGGCCGGGCGCTGGCGCAGGAAGGCATAGCCCTCGGATTCGTCGACAATCAGCTCCAGGCCCAGCACGGCGACGTAGTCTGCGATCGCGCCCTGGTGATCGAGCAGTTGCTGCCAGTTCTGATGATTCTGATCGGCATAGACCACGCCCTTGAACAGGGCGATCAGCGGCAGCGACAGGCGGGAGTCGACAGCGGGTTCGGTCATCGCGAAAATACTACCAGAGGCACCCGGGCCTGGCGCTGGCGACCATCGGCCTGGTGCCAGGTCACCGTCTGGATTTTCGTATCGTCGATCAGCCCGGCACCATCCTCGGCGGCAATGGCCAGATAGGTCACCAGCTCGGCCAATCCCTGCTCCAGCGGCTGGGCATCCAGCAGTTCGGCCAGGCTGATCTGGTCGCGGTCCTGCAGCGCGCGACGAATGCCGGCCTCCAGCGCCTGGCGGTCGACATGCGCCTGCTCGAACAGGGCGTCCGTGTCGATGAGCCCGTCGTCGGCCAGCGTGACCTCATCGTGAATCTCGGGACGTAGCGGCGGGCTGAACAGCGGCCGGTCCATGACCAGGTTGAGCTCCGGCACGGGCAGGTCCAGCGACATGCCCGACTGCCGTGGCGGCTTCTCGCGCACGGCCACGGCCTTGCGCTCCAGATTGCGGATCAGCTCCATGATGCGGCGGTTCTCCAGCCAGGCCTGGTCGTCGAGAAAGCGCCGCAACTGCTCGGACAGCCGGGCGACGGTGCGCTGGGTCACCTCGCCGGCTTCCAGCCAGTCGTAGTGCACGCGCTTGAGGCGGCGGTCGGGCTTCAAGTCGATGACCGCTTCGAGCTCGAAGATCTTCTCCAGCAGGCCGCTGAATTCTTCCTGCCGGGCCGGCGACATCAGGAAATCCCAGAAGGCGCGGAAGCTGCGGCCCTGGTCGGAATCGGCAATGGCATCGTGCTCGCCGAAGACTTCCTCGAGCACCTCGCCCTTGCCGCCCTCGAACCAGGTGATGCGTTCGCGCACCTGGCGGTCGAGCTGACGGAAGTTGTGCTCGACCTGGCGGAAGTCGGCCAGCAGCGCGCGGGCGGTGTCGGCCATCTGCAGGAAGCGTTCCTTGAGCCGGGTGTCGTCCATCAGCGACAGCTCGCCCTCGCGAATGCGCTCGATTTCCTCGTCGATGGCATCGCGCCGTCCTTCCAGCTCGGCGATGCGCGCGGCCGGGTCGGTTTCGGTGCCATGCACGATCTGCTGGAGCAGGTCGAACACCGTCATCAGGCGCGACTCGGCGCCGACAAAACGCGGCTGCTCCAGCCCGGCCAGCCAGCGGATCGCGCCTTCGGCCGCCGGGGTCAGATCGTAATGGGCCTCGTCGCTGTCGGCGGTGTAGTAACGCCTCAGCCAGGCGCGCCGGTCATCGGACCAGTCCTTGAGATAGGCCAGTGCCGCGCGTGGATAGGCCTCCTCGCCATGCACCTCGCGAATGCCGGCCAGGTGGTCCTCCAACCGGCTGACCAGCTCGCCCTCGGCCATGGCGCGCACGTTTGGCTCGATGAAAGAACGATGAAAGAAACTGACAATCATCGGCGCATGATCGGCCAGCAACAGCCGCCAGCCGCCATGGGAATCGCGCAGGTTGTCGAGGGTGTCGAAGTCCATCAGGCGATTGTATTGCGTGATGGGCCAGTGGGGGTATGATTGAGACCAGGAAAGCCAAGGAGGCGCACAATGGCCAACCCGCAGCGTTCGGGGCTGACCGGAGAAGAGTACCTGGCCTGGGAAGCCGAACAGGAAGGCAAACACGAGTTCATGGCTGGCGAAATCTTTGCCATGGTCGGGGCCAGTGATCGCCATGTCACCATTTGTTTGAATATTGCCTCGGCACTGCGCGACCATCTTCGCGGCGGCCCCTGCCGCACCTACATCACGGACATGAAGTTACGCGTCGAGGCTGCCGACGCCTGGTTCTATCCTGATGTCATGGTGTCCTGCGATCCCGAGGATCAGGCCCGAGAACTGGACAAGGCATCGCCCGTTTTGATCGTGGAGGTGCTCTCAGCGAGTACCGAGGCCTTCGACCGCGGCGCCAAGTTCGCCGCCTACCGCAGCCTGGACTCCCTGCAGGAATACCTGCTTGTCGATCCTGACAGCGGCCGGGTTGAACTCTACCGACGCGATGGCGACAACCACTGGGTGCTCTACAGCCACGAAGCCGACGAGCCGGTCGTCATGGAAAGCGTTGATCTGCAACTGACCCGCGACATCATCTTCGAAGACGCCGAGCCGCCGGCATCCTGACCTGATCAGTCCTCGTCGTCACGCTGGGGATCGAAGTCCATGTCGTCGAGATCGCCGGCGATGGCCGTGCTGATGTTGGCCAGGTGGCCGGCCACGCGCTTGTAGTGGCGCGCCAGCAGGGAGTAGGCCACGGCTTCGTGGATTTCCATCGGCTGCTGGTCGGCGAACAGTTCGTCGATGATGCGATCGCAGCGCCGGCGGATGATGCGTGACCGGCCCATCGCCTGTTCGGCCAGGGCGTCATCGCCCTTCTGGCAGGCCTCCGACACCATCCTGAACATGTCGACGGTCTGCTCGGCGATCTGGTTGAGCGGCTCGTGATAGCGGTCGATGTGAAAGCCCTGGGTGTAGGCGCGTCCGACCTCGTAGACGTTCTTGCAGTAATCACCGATGCGTTCGGCATCCTTGGCCACGCTGACCAGCGCCAGGCAGGGAGCGACATCGTAGCCGGGGTTGACCGTGAGGTAGCGCAGGACCTTGCGCCGGATGGAACGCTGCAGCTCGTTGATCTTCTTGTCGCGCTGGTAGATCGCGTCATGCACTTCCTCGGCCGGAATCCGGCTGTGCAGCACGTCATTGGCACGCTCGAACATCCACAGGCTGTGGTCGAGCATCTTGCCGAGCTGGGTAAACGCCTTATCAACCGCAGTCTTCGATGACAATGTCTGGTAAATCTTCTTGAACATGCTCGTTCTCCATGGCCGGCACTCGGCCGGGCTCAGGCGACAATCAATTCGGTTACGGCAATTCCGACCAGCGGAATCACCAGGAATATCAAAAACAGGAAGGCGAAAGCGTAGCGGGGCGAACGACCCGCCAGCGCGCCATACCAGCTGGCAATCCGGTAGGGAATGAAGCGCAGCGGATACCAGATGGCCGTGCCGACCAGGTTGAACAGCACGTGCACCAGCGCCACGGTCATGGCCGCGGCGACCGGATTGGCCGTGGCCGCCAGCACGCTGGTGAACGTTGTGCCCAGGTTGGAGCCCATCATGAACGGCAGCAAACGCCGCATGCGCACCGCACCGGCGCCGGCCAGCGGCACCATCAGGCTGGTGGTGATGGTGCTCGATTGCACCATAATCGTCGAGACCGCGCCGATGCCATAGGCGCGCACATCGGTGCGGAAGAAATAGCTGCGAAACAGCCCGTCCATGTGGCGCAGCAGAGCCCCGCGCAGGTTCTTGACCATGAAGACCAGGGCAATGAACATCAGCACCAGGCCCATCACCGCCATCACCAGGCCCTGGGCCATTTCGGTCGGGGTGACCAGCGCCGCCACCCAGTTGAACGAGTCGACGATCGGTGCGGTAATGACCCGGACCGGACTGCTCGGCCGGGCGACTTCTTCGAGCCCGATCAGGTCGGCCATCCACGCCGCGCTGCGCGTGAGCACGCCGCGCCCGGGTTCGCTCAGCGCCCCGGTGATCCACTCCAGCGGGAACAGCACCGCCACCGTCATCAGGTTGAACAGGTCGTGCAGCAGGGCGGCGGTGAAGGATTTGCGGAAATTGCTGCGAATGCGGATATTGGCCAGCGCCACCAGCACCGCCGTGACCGATGTGCCGATATTCGCGCCCATGATGGCAAAGACCGCCGTGCCCAGGGTCATCTCGCCGGTGGCCACCAGCGTGACGATCAGCGCGGTGGTAAAAGAAGAACTCTGGACAATGGCGGTGACGATGACCGCGCCCAGCAGCGCGATGAAGGGATTCTCGCCGTAGGCGAAGGCGCGCAGCAGGAAATCGCTTTCCTGCCCGAACAGCCCCAGTCCGCTGCCGATGACATTGAGCGCGGCCAGAAACAGGTACAGGCACAGCCCCGCGTAGACCCCCCGCAGCCAGGCGGGCACCTCCGGCGACTTGAACTTGCGTGTCAGCGCGGGCGTGGTTTGGCGCTGGGGTTGGCTCATGTCGTGCGCATCTGTGGGAGCTTTGGAACGAAAAAGTCGGTGCTTGCCTATTGGCATCTGCGCGACCACCACCGACAGGCCGCTGGGCGCATATTGTGCCCTACCTGCACCGCAAATGGCATTGTTGATGAACAAATCATGACAAGAGGAGCGCCGGCCGCTCGTCACTTCCCTAGCCCTTTCCGTCGACACGGCAGCCGCTTTCGTCGCAACCTGGCCGCGGGCCCGGCGGAGTGCGGCAGGATGGCCGCCTCTGTGGCATGAAAGGAAGAATCAATGCAAATGTCTCCCGCAATTCTCCTCTCCGGGCTGATGGTCGGTACCGGCCTCCAGGCCGACTCGCTTGAATCCTTGCTTGAAAAGCGCCTGGCCGGCGATCGCTCCGGCGTGTGCGCGGCGGCGGTCTACATCGACGGCGAGCGCTCCGAGATGGCCGCATACTGCGCCGACCCGGACAACGCCCGCGAACTCGGCGCGGATTCCCGTTTCGAGATCGGTTCGATCTCCAAGGCGTTTCTCGGCCTGCTGGTTGCCCGGATGGTCGAACGCGGCGAACTGGATCTGGATCAGCCCGTTGCCGAGTTGTTGTCGACCGACAGTCCGCTGCCTGAATACGAAGACCGGCCCATCCGCGTGATCGATCTGCTCACCCACACCTCCGGCCTGCCGCGCTTGCCGGACAACTTCGAGATCGCCGACCCGAACAATCCGTATGCCGATTACACGCCCGAAAAGCTGCTGGACGATCTGGCCGCTGCCGAACTGGAAAGCGCACCCGGCGAGCGCTACGTCTACTCCAACTTCGGCTACATGGTCCTGTCGCTGGCGCTGGTGCACCACACCGGAAAGCCGCTGGCCGAACTATTCGATGAGCAGATCTTCAAGCCGCTGGGCATGAATCAGACCAGCCTGTCGGGATCGACGGTACAGGGCCACGGCGGGCCGGGGCGCAAGGCCTCCAACTGGGATTTTCATCCCGATCTGGGCGGGGTCGGCGCCATTCGCTCCACGCCGGCGGACATGACCCGCTGGCTGCAAGCCCTTCTCGGACGCCACGAGGGGCCGTTGAAGAACGCCCTGTCGCGTGCCGGAAAAACTCTGAACGAGCCGAATGGAGAACCGCAGGGCTACGCCTGGGCATTCATCCCACTGGGCGAGCGGCAGGTGATGGCCCATGACGGCGGCACCGGTGGTTTTTCGTCGATCGCCATCGTCGATCCGGAAAATGACCGGGCCAGCCTGGTGCTGATGGACACCACCATGGTCATGCGCGGCAGTCTGGGCGATCTGGCCCTGCACCTGGTGGATCGCGATTTCGAAATGCAGGAACCGCTGCCGGCCGCCGAGGCGGTCACCGGCATCGACCTCGAACCCTACGCGGGCCGCTTCGCACTCTATGATGACGAAGGGCCGTTCATGGGCGACTTCATCGTCGAGTTCAGCATCGAGGACGAGGAACTCCACATCCAGGCCAGTTCCGGCGGCCAGGTGCAGCCGAAGCTTCCCATGGTCGCCGAGGGAGACGGTCGTTTCACCATCGCCGAACTCGACCTGACCATTGATTTCGTGCATGCCGAAGACGGCCGGGTGGAGCGCCTGGATTTCAGCCAGGGGCCGCTGGAACTGCGCGGCGAGCGGCAGTGATCTATCCTTGGCCGGGATGAGCCATTCAAGCGCTGAACTGAACAAGCCGTTGCCGGCGGCGGTCGCCGTCGGCAGTGCCCGCTGGTGGCTGTCCTACCGCCGCTTCCCGGTGTTCAGCAGGGCCTGGGTCTGGCGCCGGGCCGCGCTGTTCGGCCTGATCATCGTCCTGGTCGGTGCCATGTCCTCGCTGATGCACTATGCCGAGGGCAGCGACGAGCGGCTGGCGCTGGAACTGTTCGCCTACTTCGTGGCCGGCTTCCTGGTCATGACCAATGCCGGTCCGTTGCTGGCCGCGATCGTGCGCCATCGGCACTTCGCGCCGGTGACCGAGCGCCGGCTGGTGGTTGCCGCCATCGGCCTCGGGCTGGTGCTGGCCCTGCTGGCCGACAACTGGTCGTCGACCGCCATGATGCGCCTGACCGACAGCGAGTTCGAACGCACCATGGAGGGCACTGCGCTGGTGATCAATCTTCTCGTCCTGTTCGGGCTCTACGCCCTGATGGGCGGCGGCCTGGCCCTGCGTGCCTACCTGGGCGAGCACCGCCGGCTGGCGACGTTCGAATCCGAGCAGGCCATGCGGCGCCTGCAATCCGACAAGCTCGCCGCCGACCGGCAACTGGCCATGCTGCAGGCCCAGGTCGAGCCGCATTTCCTGTTCAATTCCCTGGCCACCATTCGCTCCGACATTCGCGATCAGCCCGAACAGGCCGAGCGCACGCTGGATGCGCTGTGCGAATATCTGCGTGCCAGCATTCCGCGGCTGCGTCCGGATGACTCGGGTTCCAGCTCGACACTGGGCGATCAGCTCGAGATCTGCCGCCAGTACCTGACCGTCATGCAAAGCCGCATGCGCGTCCGCCTGGAGTTCTCCATCGACAGCGACCCGGCCGTGTCGAAACTCGCGTTTCCGCCGTTCATCCTGCTGTCGCTGGTCGAAAACGCCATCCGTCACGGGCTCGAACCCAGTTCGCGCGGCGGGCGTATCGATATCCGCGCGCGCCGCGACGACCAGCGCCTGATCGTGACCGTGGCCGATAGCGGCGTGGGGCTGTCCGGCGATGCAGGTGGTGGCGTGGGCCTGAGCAATATTCGCCACCAGCTTCGGCTGCTGCATGGCGACGACGCACGGCTGACACTGTCGGGCCACGCCCGGGGCGGAGTAGAGGCCAGCATCGAACTGCCCGCCGAAGCCGCAAGCCAGGAGCCCGACTCATGAACAGCGCAGCGGTCCGAATTCTGGTTGCCGAGGACGAGAGCGGCCAGCGCCGACAACTGATCGACCAGCTTGCCAAACTGTGGCCCGAGGCCGAACTGGTCGCCGAATGCGCCGATGGCGATGCGGCACTGGCCGCGCTGGAATCCGAACGCCCGGATGTGCTGTTTCTCGATATCCGAATGCCCGGAGCCGATGGCATCGAGGTGGCGCGCGCCGCCAGCGGCCGGGCCCACGTGGTGCTGACCACGGCCTTTGAGCAATACGCCGTGCCGGCCTTCGAAGCCGGCGCCCTGGACTACCTGCTCAAACCCGTCGTGCCCGAACGTCTCGCCGCCACCATCGAGCGCCTCGAGCAACGCCTGCAGTCCTCGCCTCCCGATATCGGCGCCCTGCTCAGCGCCCTCGACGAACGCCTTCGCCCGGCCGCCGAGCAAAAGCTCAACTGGATCACCGCCACCATCGGCGATGCGGTCAAGCTCATGGCCGTCGACGACGTGCTGTTCTTCCGCGCCAGCGACAAGTACGTGCGCGTGGTCACCGCCGACGATGAAGCGCTGGTGCGCATGAGCCTCAAGCAACTCGAAGACCGCCTGGACGAGACCGTGTTCTGGCGCATCCACCGCGCCGTGCTGGCGCGTGTCAGCGCCATCGAGCAATTCGAAAAGGACGAACTCGGCCACTGGCACGCTCGCCTGAAAAACCATCCCGAACGCCTGCCGGTGAGCGAGTCGGCACGCAGCCGCCTGCGCGGCATGTAGGGCAAAAGGGCCGAGCGCACCATCAGGCCCGGCCGCCTCGCGCTGCCCGCCCCCGAGTCAGGTTTCGGTGTCGTTGCGTGGTGATCTCAGCAGTTGTGTTACCGCCAGCCCCACCAGCGTCCAGCCGATGACATGGTCGAGCACCGACAGGCCGAAATACAGCGCCGGAAAGTCGAACCAGTTCCACAGATAGGCATGGACGACAAAGCCCAGCACGAAGCCGGCCAGGGAAAAGCGGCCCACCGAACGGGCAAAACCACCCCCGCGATTACCGCCGAGCAGGGTCAGCACCACGAACACCGCCACCGTGCCGATCAGCAGATCGCGCCCGACCATGGCACCGAAACCACTGCGCTCGCCGGCCGGCACGAAGTTGATCAGCGCCTCGGCCTGGGTGCCGTCGCGGGCGGGAACGGCGGGCAGGTAGTGAATGCCCGCACCGCGCGCATTCTCTTCGAGTACTTCGGCCACGGCCGCTTCGTTGTCGAAATGATGAAAAACCGGGTCGTACAGGCCGATCAGCACATGGCCGACAAAACCCCAGAAAAACAGGATCACCGAGCCCAGCAGGCTCAGCAGCAAGCGTTTGGTCATAATCGCGGTCTCCCTGAGTGACTTCCCGGTGTGAGCGGTTATTGCGCATTCGCGGCACTCGCCTATACTCGGCCTCTACCAGCTCAGATTCAAGGACGACCCGGTGCGAGACAACCTATTCACGGTGCCCGACAAGGCGGCGCCGGAGCAGGTCACCGATCATCGGTCTCATATCGAGGCCGAGACGCTGGCGCTGCTGTTTCGCCAGTCGGCACCGGGCATGTACTTCGCGCTGGCCATCGCCACGCTGGTCGCGATCGGCCTGTGGGCGGAAGTCGCGACCCCCGCCCTGGGCCTCTGGCTGGCCGCCATCGGCCTGTCGTTCCTGTCGCGCCTGGCCCTGTTCGTCGCCTACAAGCGGGCAAACCCCGCCGGTGTGGCGGTGCTGCGCTGGCGTATGCCCTACGTGGCCACGCTGTATTTCTCCGCGGCGGTGTGGGGGCTGGGCCTGCCCTGGCTGATGCCGGCCGATTCCATTGTCCACCAGGCCTTCGTCTTCGTCTTTCTGATCGGCATGGCCTCGGCGGCGCTGACCACCTACTCGGCGGTGCGCGAAATCGCCCTGATCACCAGCGCCATCACCATGCTGCCGGTCGTGCTCTGGTTCCTCATCCAGGGTGATGCGCTGCGCCTGGCCATGGGACTGGGCGGGCTGCTGTTCTTTGTTTCGGCCTGGCGTGCCACGCGCGTGCTGGCCGCGGCCATGCACGGCACCATCCGACTGACCCACGAGCTGGAAACCGCCCGCGCCAGCGCCGAGAAAGCCGCCCAGCGCGATGATCTCACCGGCCTGTTCAACCGGCGTGCACTGACCGAACTGGGCAGCGCGGCAGTGGCCCGATGCCGGGAGCGCAACCAGCCGGTCTCGGTCATGGTGTTCGACCTCGACCACTTCAAATCCATCAACGATACCTGGGGCCATGCCACCGGCGACGAGGCGCTGATCGTTGTCGCCAACGTCCTCAAATCCTGCCTGCGCCAGCACGACATCTGTGGCCGCCTCGGTGGCGAGGAATTCGGCGTGGTCATGCCCGACACCACCACTGAGGCCGCCCACACCATCGCCGATCGCGTGCGCCAGGCCATCGCCGCCGAACCGCTGACCGACCGCGACGGCCCGCAACACATCACCGCCAGCGCCGGCGTGGCCAGCAACGGCTACGACCTCGAAACCCTGCTCAACCAGGCCGACCAGGCCATGTACGACGCCAAACAACACGGCCGCGACCGCACCGTCCTCGCCGGTTCTTAAGCTGCGTGATAGTGCAAACATTGCACAATGAGTATCAATATTCCGACAATGGAGAACTGAATCGACATTGTTCCGCTTGGGGTGCCCAGCCGCGCAATTGGGTCGCGGCACGCGAACCCTATGGATACGGCGGGCATGAGCCGACCCGGCCCGCGGCGCATCGCTGAAGTTCCGCAAGTTTGATAGGCAATACGCTGCCTCGATTCGGCGTTTTCCGGGCCATACGTGGTAGGCTGTCGGTTGTTCGACCCCGCTGCTTGGTGGGGACTGTCCTGGCAATCGGTACTTCTCGCCCGAGTTCACGATATCGCTCCCTCTGAGCCCCTGTTTCGCTCAAGGAGTCATCATGTTTCCCATCATCTCGGGCCCGATCCGATCAGCCCCCAGTTCAACCCGGGCCCAGCCTGGTCAACAAGCCCATATCCCACCGACTTGAAGCCGGTCACCGTGGGCGCCCTCGTTGCACTACCCGAACGAACGGCGACCGCCATCGTCTATTGCGAGGGCAACTTCGGCGAGGTCGACGGCAAAACCGCCAACGGCCTGGTTCGTTATTCGGAAAAGTACCGGATCCTTGCAGTGATCGACAGCGAGAGGGCCGGAAGTGATGCCGGCGAACTGCTCGACAAGCTGGCCAACGGCATCCCCGTGTGTCGCGATCTGGCCGAGGCGCTCGCGCTTGCCGACAAGATGCCCGACTACTTCATCTACGGCATGGCGCCGGCCAGCGGGATGCTGTCGGACCATGAACGTGATCTGGTACTGAGTGCCATCGGCCTGGGAATGAACATCGTCAACGGCCTGCACGAGTTCCTCAACGACGACCCGGAATTCAAGGCGGCCAGCATCGCCGGCAACGTGCGCATCATCGATATCCGCAAGCCGCGGGAGAAAAACGAGCTGCGCCTGTTCAGCGGACGCATCCACGAGGTGAGCTGTCCGCGCATCGCGGTGCTGGGTACCGACTGCGCGATCGGCAAGCGCACCACCGCCACGGTGCTGGCCGGCGCACTCAACGAGGCCGGCCTGAAAGCGGTGATGATCGGCACCGGGCAGACCGGCCTGATCCAGGGGGCGCGCTACGGCGTGGCCATGGACGCCGTGCCGTCGCAGTTCTGCGCCGGCGAGCTCGAGGCGATCATCGTCGAGGCCTTCGAGGCCGAACGGCCCGACGTGATCATCATCGAGGGGCAGGGCGCGCTGAGCCATCCGGCCTTTTCGACCACCTCGTTCATACTGCGTGGCAGTTGCCCGGACGCGGTCGTGTTGCAACACGCCCCCGGACGGCCCGCACGGTGCGATTTCGAGCACATGCCCATGCCGTCGCCGGCTGTCGAGATCAACCTGATCCAGACCTTTTCCGACACCCGCGTCATCGGGCTGACCATCAACCATGAACACATGACCGAGGCCGAGGTGGAGACAGCCATCGGGCACTACGAAGCCGAACTCGCCATCCCCGCCACCGATGCCCTGACCCGCTCGCCGAAGCGCCTGCTCGACATGGTCTTTGCCGCCTTCCCGGAGCTTGAAAAGGCGCCGCTTGTTGAAGCGGTATGACCGCGCCGCGGCTCGATGTCGATCTCGACCGGATCGAGCACAACGCACGCAGCCTGGTCGATCGGCTGGCCGAGCGCGGCATCTCGGTCACGGGCGTGACCAAGGCAGGACTGGGGTCTGCCGCAATAGCCAACGCGATGCTGCGCGGCGGTGTCAGTGCGCTGGGCGATTCGCGCATCGAGAATATCGAGGCCCTGCGATGCGAGCAGGTTGCCACCCGCATGACGTTGATCCGCTCGCCGATGCTCAGCCAGGCCGAGCGGGTCGTGCGATCGGCCGAGACCAGCTTCAACACCGAGCTGTCTGTCCTCACCCGGCTTTCCGGCGCGGCCTGTCGGGCCGGCCGGACGCACGAAGTCGTGCTCATGGTCGAGCTTGGCGACCTGCGCGAAGGCATCATGCCGGCGGATCTGGAAGACATGGTGCGCGCCGTGCTGTGCCTTCCGAACATCATCCTGCTTGGCATCGGCACCAACCTGGCCTGCCAGGGCGGAGTGGCGCCCGACGCCGACAACATGGCCGAACTTTCGGCGCTGGCCGAGTCGATCGAACAGACCTTCGGCATCCACCTGAGGTTGATCTCCGGCGGCAATTCCGCCAACCTGGATTGGGTCTTAAGCGACACCGATACCGGCCGGGTCAACCACCTGCGCCTCGGCGAAGCCATCCTGCTCGGCTGCGAGCCGTTGGCCCGCCAGCCGATCACCGGCCTGTACACCGATGCCATCACGTTGGTCGCCGAGGTAATCGAGTCGAAAACCAAACCGGCACAGCCATGGGGAAGAATCGCCCAGGCGCCTTCGCGCCAGTGCCAGGGCAAGCATCCGTAGTGCCCGGCTCGGGCAACCCGTCACGTTCCATACTGGCCATCGGCCACCAGGACGTCGACCCGGCAGGCCTGCAGCCACCGCCAGGCATCCACATCCTGGGTGCCAGCGGCGATCATCTCGTGGTGGGCTCGGAAAATGGCGCGCTGGCCGTCGGCGAAGAAATCCGCTTCGGCCTGAACTACAGCGCACTGGTGCGCGCCATGACCTCGCCGTTCGTGGCCAAGGCCATGAACCAGAACACCGCCAGCTCCCGGCTCTTCCCCGGCGAACCCGCCGCTGCACCGATGGTGTAGAAAGACGCCAGCCCCGTGACGCCTGGCTTGAGGGTCGAATGAGAAAGCCATCTGGAGATTTTCAACTGGCACAGTCTCTCGAACGGAATGCAATGACCAGCGCTCGGTATTTTCCTGACACCCCGTTTCCAGAGATCGACTCTTTCGGCTTCGATGCCGGCTTACCCGACGCCTTCCCTGGGCGATCGACGACCACGCAGGAGGGGGCTCCGTGATGGCCTGAGCGATACTGGATACGCGTGCCGCCCCCGCCACGCAACTGGCCCTGATCGCCGCCCTGCCGATGGCCAGCGAAGCCATCGAAAAACACCACAAGTCCGACGGCCACAACATCGACATCAACAACGGCCAAGCCGCCGGCCAGCCCCACAAGACTGTCGACTTCACCAGTCGCTACTTCCCCAATTACAGCGAAAAGCTGCGTGCGCCTCGATCAAAGCTTTTTGCAACATCCGGAGGACAGAGCTGATGATGTCGTTGAGTGGCAACTGAAACCCACCTGCGAAAAGGAATCTCGAAATCGAGGCGCTTGGTTCGCCTGGCCTGGCATAATCCCCCGATGGGCGACGAGCGTGACAAGCTGTTCGGGCTGCATGAAAGCCTGCTGACGCCCGAGTTGCGCGAACGGCTGACCGACTTGGGCCTGGAGGACCTGGCGGAGTGGGATGCCAGCCCGGATAAAGAGACCCTGCCTACGTCGGTGGGCACCCACCTGGCCCGCGTCATGTCGACAGCCCTGCTTGACCTTCGAGAAAAGGATTACTCTGCATGGGAGGCTTGTCTGCGAACATTCTCCGAGGCATTGCAGGATTCAGGGTCACCCCTCTCAGAGACGATCTCGCAGATTCCTGAACTGCCATTCCGGCAATTGCTGGAGATCAGACGGCCAGAACAAGCCCAGGTACGTGCCTCAAACACTCCAAGGCCCGACATCCCGCTGGCGGTTTC
Organism: Wenzhouxiangella sp.; assembly: GCA_007135935.1. GTDB lineage: Bacteria > Pseudomonadota > Gammaproteobacteria > Xanthomonadales > Wenzhouxiangellaceae > Wenzhouxiangella. The sequence goes on along the minus strand of SLIA01000122.1, from coordinate 4,695 downwards.
GGCATTGCTGACCGGATCCCGTCATTCTCCCAGCCTGATTACCCAGATCGAGAAGGAACTGGCCAGTGCCGACCAGGCCGAGTGGATGGTTGCCTTCATCAAGTTCAGCGGCGTGCGTGCCCTCAAGAGCGCACTGCAGCGCTTCACCGAGACCCCGCGTCCCGACGGCCAGCCGCGACTCAGAGTCGCCACGACTTCCTACCTGGGCGCCACGGATCTCAAGGCCATCGAAGTTCTTCTGGATCTTCCGAATACCGAAGTGCGGGTGTCCTATGACACCCACCGGACCCGCCTGCATGCCAAGGCCTACCTGTTCCACCGCAATACCGGCTTTGGCACCGCCTACGTGGGATCGGCCAACGTCTCCCGGGTGGCCCTGGACGAAGGGCTGGAGTGGACCGCCCGGATCAGCCAGAACGAGCTGCCTTATCTTTGGCGCCAGATCAAGGCCGGTTTCGAGATGCACTGGTCCGACCCGGCCGAATTCGAGCCACTGACCCACGACGACCTGGATCGGCTCGAAGCGTCGCTTGCCAACGAACGCCAGGGATCAGTCAAGGCCGACCGCCAGGCCTACCGCTTCTTCGATCTGCAGCCCTACGGCTTCCAGCAGGAAATTCTGGATACCATCGTTGCCGAACGCCAGGGTGGCATGAAAAAACACCTCGTCATTGCCGCCACCGGTACCGGCAAGACCATGATCGCGGCCTTTGACTACCGCCGCCATGCCAGCGAAGCCCAATCCACCAACCGTCCAAGCCTGCTGTTCATCGCCCATCGCGAGGAAATCCTCAAACAGGCGCTGGAAACCTTTCGCCACGTGCTGAAGGATTCCGAATTCGGCGATCTGCTCGTGGGCGGCCATCGCCCGAATCAATCCCGGCACCTGTTCTGCTCGGTTCAGAGCTGGCACTCGAGAGACCTTGGCAAGCTCGCCGCCGATCATTTTGACTACGTTGTTCTCGACGAGGCCCACCATGCCGCCGCGAACAGTTACCAGGCCATCATCGACCACATCCAGCCACAGGTTCTGCTCGGCCTGACCGCCACCCCGGAGCGTACCGACGGCCGCGATATCCGCGATGACTTCGGTGGCCGCTTCACCCACGAACTCAGACTGCCCGATGCCATCGAGGCACGCCGCCTGGCGCCGTTTCACTACTTCGGGATTCACGACGCCGAGGGCGTGGACTTCAGCGGCCTGGCCTGGCAGCGCGGCGGTTATCGCAGCGAGGATCTCGACCGGGTCATCGGCGCCAACGAACGCCGTGCACGCTGGGTGCTGACCAACCTCATCGATCACGTCGCCGACCCGGAACGATTCCGGGCCCTGGGTTTCTGCGTCAGCCAGGCCCATGCCCGGTTCATGGCCCGCTACTTCGAGACCTGCGGCATCCCCGCGGCAGCGCTGACCGCCGATTCGCCACGGCAGCAGCGACAGCGCGTGCAGCGCGACCTGGTCGACCACAGGATCCGCGTCATCTTTACCGTGGACCTGTACAACGAAGGCGTGGACATTCCGGAAGTCGACACCGTGCTGTTTCTTCGCCCCACCGAGAGCCTGACGGTCTACCTGCAGCAACTGGGACGAGGCCTGAGACTCCACGAGGACAAGCCACACCTCACCGTTCTGGACTTCATCGCGCCACAACACCGCCAGTTCAGGTTCGCGGATCGATTCCGCGCCCTGAGCAGCCGAACTCACGAACGCATCGACCATCAGGTCGAATCCGGCTTTCCCTGGCTGCCGGCCGGCTGCCTGATCAAGCTCGATCGGAAATCCACCAGCATCGTCCTGAAAAACATCCGCGACACGCTGGACCAACGTCGGCCCGAGATCGTTCGCCAGTTGCAGAAACTGCGCCTGGAACACGGCGACCGACCGGGGCTGGAGCGCATGCTCGACTGGCTGCACTTCGACGAGCCGGATCCACTGATCAAGCGGGGCCTTCCCTGTCGCCTGATGGAGGCCGCTGGTGGCGACGCACATCCAAAACTGAAGCCGTACGAGTCAAGCCTGACCACCGGCCTGCGACATCTGGCCATCGCCACGGATCGAAACATGCTCCGGGCGCTGGCCGAGTTATTGAAAGAGCAGCCGCGCGAGGAGACCGAATGGCGGATGCGCGCCAGCCTGGGCCTCAGCCTGATCTGGGGCCAGAAGCGACCGGGAGACGGAACCGAGCAGGATGTCATCGAGTTCATGCATGAACAACCCGGCCTCCGCGGCGATCTGATCGATTTGATCGAATACCGCCTCCAACGCCTGCTTCCGGCCTCCAACCGCTATTTTCCTGAGCGATCCGGCGTGCTCGAATTGCATGCCAGCTATACCCGAGAGCAGATCCTGCTTGCACTGGGGAAAGGCACTTTCGCGCAACCAGCCAGTCACCGCGAAGGTGTGCTGCACCTGCCCGAACGCAAAGTGGATGCCTTCTTCGTCACAATCGAGAAATCAGAAAAGGACTTCGCGCCGACCACGCGCTACGAAGACTATGCCCTCAGCCCGGAACTATTCCACTGGCAAAGCCAATCCACGACCACCCCGGAATCACCCACCGGCACGCGCTACATCAACCACCGCGAACGTGGCTACCAGCCGCTGTTGTTCGTCCGGCAAGGAAAGCGATTGCCCAATGGCCTGACCGAGCCCTTCCAGTTTGTCGGCCCCGTGAACTACGTCCGCCACGAGGGCAGCAAACCCATGAGCATCGTCTGGCGCATGCAGCACCCCCTGCCGGCCCGGATCTACCGGCAGTGCAGGCACGAGGCGGTGTGAGTGCCGCTGCGTGTTCCGCCCAGGCAGAAACCTTGGACATTTTTCCGGACATATAACAAAATGAAATTTGCTAAACTGCTGATAGCACGACATTTATAAACTAACGTTCCTGGACATTTTTATGGATGAAGCAACGGACAGTTCCAGGGAAGACTTGACCTGGAGCGAGATCGAGTTGCGCCTGGAAACCCGGCGGGCCGGCCCGTTCCGATTTCAGGCCGGCGTGGACCCGGCAACGCTGGCAATGCCCCTGCAGCGTATCCAGGACGCTCAGGAACGATTCCGGCGTAGCGGGCTTGCCCAGGTTGCTGTCGACCTGGAGCGCGAGGTACTGGCCAGTTCCATCTTCGGCACCAACACGATCGAGGGCGGTGAACTGTCCGAGGAGGAAACGGCTGCAGCGATGGAGCTATCGCCGGACGAAATCGAGAACATCGAGCAGCAGCGCGCGCGCAACATGCGCTCAGCCTACGATTTTGCGCTTGAACAGAGTCAGGACGAGGCATGGGAGCTGTCGCCCGACTATATCCGTGAAATCCACCGGCTGGTCTGTCATGAACTGCCCCATGAGCAGAACCGCCCTGGTCAGCTTCGAGACAACCCGAAAGACCAGGTCACCCGGGTGGGCGATGCCGACCATGGCGGCGTTTACAAACCGCCGCAGTACGGGCGCGATGTTTCAATGCTGCTCGATGCGCTATGCCAGTGGCACCGACAGCTCGACCAGGCCGGATGCCCGGCCCCCGTGCGAGCACCACTGATTCATCTCTACTTCGAACTCATTCACCCCTTCTGGGACGGCAACGGTCGCGTCGGTCGTGTACTCGAAGCCTCCATACTGCTGAATTCCGGATTTCGCTATGCGCCATTCGCTATGGCGCGCTTCTACCTGCAACACATCCACCGCTACTTTGCACTATTCAATCACTGCCGCAAACAGGCAGAGAAAAAGCGCGCCTGGCCCAACCAGGACTTTGTGACATTCCACCTGGACGGATTGCTCGAGGTTATCAACAAGCTGCATGACCGCGTCAATGAGATGGTGGCGCACCTGCTTTTCCTCCATCAGGTTCGCCAGGCCCTGGACGATAAGCACATCAACCAGCGCCAGTACGCCATTGTTGATTTCATCATGAAGGCGGGCCGCCCCGTTGACCCCGGAAAACTGCGCAAGGAAACCTGGTACCAGGCACTCTACGAGAAGCTGACCGACAAGACCCGCCGCCGCGATCTCGAGCGTTTGCGCAAGCATGGTCTGATCCAGCTGGATAATGACAACCAGCTCTGGCCGGGCCACATCAATATCGATGCAAGTGAGACCAAAAAATAGCTACCGCCAGTCGGTGTTGAACCTCAAATTGCCCAGTAAATTAACGGTGACAGCCGCACTGCTCGGGCAACGTTGCAGACCGATTCCAGAACACAGGCACAAGAGTCATTTGCCCGGACCCGCCATCATCTGGATACTGTCCTCATGAAGTCCGATGACCCGAAACCCGAACCCGACGAATGGCCCGACTTGGCCCGCTTCAAGGCCGAATTCCGCCGCTTCGTCGCCGAGCGCGACTGGGAGCAGTTTCACACCCCGAAGAACCTGGCCATGGCACTGGCCGGAGAGGTGGGTGAGCTGCTGGAGCACTTCCAATGGCTCACGCCTGAGCAAAGCCAGGAGCTGCCGCCTGAAGTGCTCGAACAAGTCGCCCACGAAATCGCCGACATCCAGATCTACCTGGCCACCCTGTCCGACCGCCTCGACATCGACATCGGCCCGGCGGTGGCCGACAAGATGCATCGCAATGCCGAGAAGTACCCGGCAGATCAGGTCCGTGGCAGTGCCCGAAAGTACACCGCATACCGAAGAAACGAGGACTGAGGGCAGCCTTTTGCGTTAATCCCGGGCCCTCGTCCATAATCAG
>SLIA01000022.1 GCA_007135935.1 Wenzhouxiangella sp. | reverse complement strand
CTGTCGGCCAGCAGCTTCTTGCCCTGATCCACGTTGGTGCCTTCCAGGCGCACCACGACCGGCACATTGACATCCACGTCCTTGACCGCGTTGATGATGCCCTCGGCGATCAGGTCGCAACGCACGATGCCGCCGAAGATGTTGACCAGGATCGCCTTGACGTTCTCGCCGGCCAGGATCAGCTTGAAGGCTTCCTTGACGCGCTCGGCGTTGGTGCCGCCGCCGACATCGAGGAAGTTGGCCGGCTCGCCGCCGGAGAGCTTGACCACGTCCATGGTGGCCATGGCCAGGCCGGCACCGTTGACCATGCAGGCAATGTTGCCGTCCAGGGTGACGTAGTTGAGATCGTGCTTGCTGGCTTCCAGCTCGGTCGGGTCTTCCTGCGACTCGTCGCGCATCTCGGCCAGGTCCTTGTGGCGGAACAGCGCGTTCTCGTCGGCATTGAGCTTGGCATCCAGGGCGCTGAGATCGCCATTGCCGTCGATGATCAGCGGATTGACCTCGATCAGGCTGATGTCCTTTTCCATGAACAGTCGATAGAGGCCGTCCATGATCTTGACCAGCTGCCCCACCTGCTTGGCATTCAATCCCATGCGAAAGCCGATCTGGCGCGCCTGGTAGGGCATGAATCCGGCAGCCGGATCGACGGCCGCGGTGATGATCTGCTCCGGGGTCTCGGCGGCAACCTGCTCGATATCCACCCCGCCGGCGGCCGATCCCATGAACACCACCGACTTGTGGGCCCGATCGACCAGCGCACCAAGGTAGAGCTCCTGCTTGATGTCGGTCGCTTCGGCAACCAGCACCGAATTGACCGGCAGCGCACGTCCGCCCGTCTGGTAGGTTTCGATGGCCATGCCGAGCATCCGCTCGGATTCGGCACGGACCTCATCAAGGCTGGAGACCAGCTTGACACCGCCGGCCTTGCCGCGGCCGCCGGCATGGACCTGGGCCTTGATTACCCACTGACCGCCGCCGAGCTTCTCGGCTGCGGCCACGGCTTCGTCACCGCTGGTGGCCACGTGGCCGCGCGGCACGGGGATCCCGTACTGCTCGAACAGCTCCTTGGCCTGATACTCGTGAAAGTTCATGCTTGAAAGTCCTGAGATTGTTTGATGGATTCGAAATCGGGAATCTGGCGCGCATCACCGCCGCGAACGCGCCGGAACCGGCGTATTCTGGATCAACACCGCAAAATTATCAATCCGATGGATCGCTTATACTGGTGTGAAGGCATTCCCCCGGGGGCGGAATGCCCACGGTTGCTGCCGCATTCAGGCGGCCCTCGAACCGGAAGGATTCCAGAGATAGCGAGGACAAGAGCTTGAAAGCACTAGGCAATCTGGTCGCCGACGAGAAACTGGTACGCCGTGCATTGCACTATCTCAATGCATTCCGGCTGCTGGTGGCCCTCTCGGCACTGGTGATCGTGTTCAGTCCGCTGGGCGACGGCCTCACGGCCGGCTACCGCGTGCTCGGTCAGGCCGCGGCGCTGATGTATGTCGCCGCCGCCATCATCTTCATCGTCAGCCATGTTCGCCAGCGCGACCAGGTCGCCGAGCTGGCCTCGTTCTCTCTGGCCACCGACATTATCCTGCTGGCCATCATCCTGCACACCTTCGGCGGCATGGGCACCGCGCTGGTGATCCTGTTGCTGTTCACGGTCGGCATCTCGGCCCTGATCCTCGATCTTCGCACCTCCCTGCTGTTCGCCGCCATCGTCACGCTGGGGCTGTTGACCGACGCCTTCATCACGGCAACCGACATCCCCGAAGCGGCCAGCCTGCTGCAGGCAGCGCTCTACGGCATTGCCGCCTTCGGTATCGCGCTCGGCGCATCGCTGCTCGGGCGATGGGGCCGCGAATACCAATTGCTGGCCGAGCGCCGCGGACTGGACCTGGCCAACCTCGGCCAGGTCAATGAACTGATCATCCACCGCATGCGCTCGGGCGTGCTGGTGGTCGACGCCAACAACGAGATCCGGCAGATGAACGAGGCTGCCTGGTACCTGCTGGGCAACCCGCCGATGAACAGGCGCAACCTCAACCAGGTCTCGCCGCCCCTGGCCGAACGTCTCCAGCGTTGGCGCAAGACCGGCAAGTCCGAAGACGAAGGCATGCTGCTGCAGGCCACCCAGGCCGCTGTCGTGCCGCGCATGCTCAACACCCCCGGCATCCACGGCACCGAAGCAACCCTGATCTTCCTCGAGGATACCTCGGTGGTCAGCCGGCGAGCCCGGGATCTCGCCCAATCGTCACTGGCCCGGCTATCAGCGTCCATCGCCCACGAAATCCGCAATCCGCTCGGTGCCCTCAGTCATGCCGCACAACTGCTTGACGAGTCGGAGGATCTCAACAAGGCCGATCGCAAACTCGTCGGCATGATCCTGAACCACTCTGCGCGCATGAATGACATTGTCGAAAACGTCCTCAAGCTCTCGCGTAGGGAACGTGCGCGCATCGAACCGGTCAATCTGGTGACCTGGATCAGGAAACTGGCCAGCGATTTCCGTCGCTACCACAAGCTGTCCGACGAGCGTGTCAAGCTGGAAATCCCGTCAGCATCGATCATGGTGCTGATCGATGCCAGCCAGCTGACCCAGGCCGTATGGAACCTGATGGAGAATGCACTCAAGCATGCCGCCGTCGATGGAAAGGAGGTCAATATCATCCTGCGCGTCAGCCCGATCCGCGGTCATCGCGAGATTGCGCTGGACATCATCGACAACGGCCCGGGCATTGCGCTGGAGAAACGCTCGCAGGTGTTCGAGCCGTTCTTCACGACTCACAAGCAGGGCTCGGGCCTCGGGTTGTACCTGGCACGCCAGCTGTGTGATGCCAATCAGGCTCCGCTGGAGTATGTCCAGGTTCCCAATGCCGGCGCCTGCTTCCGGATCCTGCTGCGACGCCCGGAGAATGCATCCGGAAATCCCGCCAAGGAGAAAAAGGTGGCACGCAAGTCCCGTGCTTGATCCAGGAAAAAGGCGTATCATTTACGAGTTTGACAGCCTCGAAGGGGAAGGCCGATGAGTGAAATGCGCGCACTGGTTGTCGATGACGAACCTGACCTCAGGGAGTTGCTCGACATCACCCTCAGCCGCATGGGTCTGGAAGTCGATACCGCGGAAAACCTCGCCGAGGCAAGGCGCATGCTGTCGGCCGATCATGATTATGCGCTGTGTCTGACCGACATGCGCCTGCCCGACGGCAACGGGCTGAGCCTGATCAAGGAAATCAACCGCGACCACAATCACTTGCCGGTTGCCATGATCACCGCCTACGGCAAGGTCGAAGACGCAGTCACTGCACTGAAGTACGGCGCCTTCGATTTCGTGTCCAAGCCGGTCGATCTGGAAGTGTTGCGCAACATGGTGCGCACCGCCCTCAAGCTGCGCAAGGAAGACCTCGAGGCGCCCTCGAAGAAACCATCGAAGCCCTCCACCGGCAAGGAAGCCGAAACCCAGGAAACCGGCGACCAGAAGGAGCTGATGGCACAGCTCGTCGGCCGCTCCCAGGCCATGGATCGGGTGCGACAGACCATACGCAAGCTGGCCCGCAGCCAGGCACCGGTGCTCATCAGCGGCGAATCCGGAACGGGCAAGGAACTTGCCGCGCGCCTGATTCACGACCTGGGCCCGCGCGCCGATGGCCCGTTCGTGGCGGTCAATTGCGGCGCCATTCCGTCGGAGTTGATGGAAAGCGAGTTCTTCGGTCACATCAAGGGCAGCTTCACCGGGGCCGACGCCGACAAGGAAGGGCTTTTCCAGGCAGCCAATGGCGGCACCCTGTTCCTCGACGAGGTTGCCGACCTGCCGTTGGCCATGCAGGTCAAGCTGCTGCGCGTCATCCAGGAAAAGAGTGTTCGCCCGGTCGGGGGGCGCGAGGAGATCAAGATCGATGTGCGCATCCTGTCGGCCACCCACAAGCAACTCAAACCCCTGGTCGACAAGGGCGATTTCCGAAACGACCTGTACTACCGGCTCAACGTCATCGAACTGCCGATGCCCAGCCTGCGTGATCGCCGCGGCGACATCCGGCTGCTGGCCGAACACTTTCTCGAAGTCATCGGCGAGCAATGGGGGGAACCTCCACGCAAGCTCAACACGGGTGCCATGGAGGCGTTGCAGACCCACCGGTTCTCCGGCAATGTGCGTGAACTGGTCAATATCCTGCAACGCGCGGTCACGCTGTGCGAAGGCGACGAAATCACCGCCGACGATCTCAATCTGGAGAAGTCGTCGCTTCCCGAGGACGGCGTCGACGTCAGTCCGCCCGAAGACCGCAGCCTGGACGACTACATCGAGGACATCGAACGTCGAATTCTCGAGAACGCGCTGCGTGAAGCAAAGTACAACAAGACCGAAGCCGCACGGCAACTCGGTATCTCGTTTCGCTCCCTTCGCTACAAATTGAAGAAGTACGACATAGACTAGAAGCAGGCTTCAATCGCTCCCGAAAAAATGCCGCATGCATCCAGCAACCCGAGTGCGGAGTTCGAGACTCCCGAATTCAGCCGGAAACGCTGGACGGAGCTGACCCGGGATGACCTGTTTCGGGACTTCAAACGGGTACGCGCCGCCACCGAATCGCTTGCCGCGGGCCTGAGTACCGAGGATCAAAACCTCCAGTCCATGGCCGAGGCCAGTCCGGTCAAGTGGCACCGGGCCCATACCACATGGTTCTTCGAGACCTTCGTGCTCAAGCCGCTCGAACACGCCTACCGGGAGTTCGAGCGCGAGTATGCCTACCTGTTCAACTCCTACTACAACGGTGTCGGCCCGCAGTTTCCGCGCAATCAACGCGGCCTGGTATCGCGCCCCGGCATTGCCGAGATTGCCGCCTACAGGGAGCATGTCGACAATGCCATGCTCTCGCTGCTGCGGAGTTGCCCGGACGAGCAACTCGAACCGCTCCGACGCCTGGTGGTGCTGGGTCTCAACCACGAGCAGCAGCACCAGGAGCTGATCGTCACCGACCTCAAGCACGCCTTTTCTCTCAACCCGCTCCATCCGCGCTGGATCGATTCCCGCCCGCCGGCAACGGCAGCGGCCGGGGAATTGCGCTGGCAAGAGTACGCCGGCGGCATCCGCCATATCGGCACCAGCGACCGCCATGGCTTCTGCTTTGACAACGAAACACCGGCCCACCGGGTATTCGTCGACGAATTTCGCCTTGCCGACCGCCCGGTCACCTGCGGCGAGTTTCTGCAGTTCATGGACGACGGGGGCTATCACGAGCCGGAATGGTGGCTGGCAGACGGCTGGAACTGGGTACGTGAGAACGAGGTCCGTGCCCCGGCCTACTGGATCGAGCGCGATGATCACTGGTTGCTCTATTCCGTATCCGGCCTGCGCGAGGTCGACCCCGAAGAAACCCTGGTGCATGTGAGCTTCTACGAGGCCTGGGCCTACGCACAATGGCGCGGACTGCGACTGCCCACCGAGGCCGAGTGGGAAGTGGCGGCTGCCGACCAGCCTGTCGCCGGACACTTCGCCGATGCCGGCCACTTTCATCCGAGGCGTTCCGGCACCGACCCGGGGCTGAAACAGCTGTTCGGCGATGTGTGGGAGTGGACGGCGACGAGCTATGCCAGCTACCCGGGCTTCAAGCCCGCGGCCGGCGCGATCGGCGAATACAACGGCAAGTTCATGGCCAATCAGGTCGTGCTGCGCGGCGGTAGCTGCGCCACTCCCGCCGGGCATGTGCGGCCGACATACCGCAACTTTTTCTATCCCGGTGACCGTTGGCAGTTCAGCGGCATCAGGCTGGCCGACGGGCCCTGAGCATGTCCGGAAAGGATGACAGGCAGCAGTTCCTGGCCGATGTGATCTCGGGTTTGCAGTCGACCCCGCGGTCCGTTCCCTGCAAGTATCTCTATGATGCACGCGGCTCAGCGCTGTTCGACGCAATCTGCCGCACCGAGGATTACTATGTCACCCGCGCCGATCTCGCTTTGCACGACCGGCACCTGCCCGAGATCTGCGACCGCATCGGACCCCAGGCCCACATCATCGAATTCGGCTCCGGCAGCGGCCTCAAGACCCGCCGCCTGCTCGAACGCCTGCAACAGCCGCGCGCCTACACGCCCATCGAGATTTCCGCCGCCGCCCTTGAGGCGTCGATCAACGACCTGCAAGCCGACCTGCCGCACATCGAGATTCAGCCGGTCCAGGCCGATTACACCAATGACATTCCGGACCGCCATTTTCAACTCGTCCCGCCTGCAAAGCGACGGGTCGTGTATTTCCCCGGGTCGACCATCGGCAACTTCGATCACGCCGAAGCCATCGCATTCCTGCAAAGAATGCGCCATATTGCCGGCGACTCAGGGGCCGTGCTCATCGGAGTCGACCTGCTCAAGCCCGAATCGACATTGCTGCACGCCTACGACGACGCCGAAGGCATCACCTCCGAATTCAACCGCAACCTGCTGATTCGCATGCAACGCGAGCTCGACGCCAGAGTCGATATCGACGCGTTCAGACACGAAGCACGCTTCAACCGCAAACTCTCGCGCGTGGAAATGCACCTGGTCGCCACACGCCGGACCAACATCGAGATCGATGGGCAACGTTTCGAATTTGCCCCCGGCGAGAGCATTCACACAGAGAACAGCTACAAGTACACGATAGACGGATTCCGCACGCTCGCCAGCGAGGCGAACCTGCAGTCACTGCAGGTCTGGACCGATCCGGAAGAGCTGTTCAGCATGCATTGGTTGGGGGCCATTTAAAGGCGCAAGGCTCAAGGCGCAAGGTTCAAGAAAAAACTGAGGGCAGTTGCGGAAGGGCGGCTTTCCTTGCTCCTTGCCCCTTGAGCCTTCCATTCACCCCGCCGTCGGTGGTGGCAGGGGCTCGGCGCCGCGGCCGGATCTCAGGCGCAGGGCATTGCGGTAGCACTGCGCGGCGGCTTCAAGTTTTCCGTCATGATCAAGCACGCGCCCCAACGCGGCATAAGCTTCGCTGCCGGGCTGCTTGCGTACGGCCGCTTCCAGGCACGAACGCGCCTTGTCATACTGCCGGTCGTCGAGATAAAGCAGGCCAAGCGCCAGCAGCAGTCCGCCATGGCCGGGCTGTTGCTCCAGCCAGCGCTCGAGTTGGGCAATGCGCTCGGCCCGACCGCCCTCGCCCACATCCGCATAAGCCCTCAGCAACTCGTCGTCGAGCTCCTTTTTCAGGTAGCCGACCAGGGCATGGCCGGCCTCGGTCGTGCGCCCCAGTTCCGAGGAGCGGCGCGCGTAGGCCAGCACCACGTCGCGCTGGCGATGATGCTTCCTTCCCAGCTCCTTCCAGCAGTGCTCGAGTTGCTCGACATCCGGCGCGGCTTCCAATTCCCGGCTGCCGGCCAGCGCGGCCAGCGCATCGGCACGCCGGCGATCCACCACCCCGGCGCGGTACAGGGCGGGTGTCAGCAGACGAACATCGCGCCAGCGCCCCAACTCCTGGTAACTCTCCAGCAACAGGCGCAGAACCCCGGTATGTCGGGGCTTGCGCAGATGCGATGCCTCCAGTACCGGCACGGCCTCCTCGATTCGTCCCTCCCCGATCAGCAGGCGCGCGCGTGCAAGACCGGTAACGAAATGACGCCGACCGAAGCGGGCATCGGCCAGCGCGAGCATGCGATCACGCGCATCGCGGTCGCCGCGCCCCTGGGCCGCGCGGGCTGCCGCCAGGTAGCCGGCTGTCGATCCCCGATAACGCAGCGACTTGTGCAGCAAGCGCTCGGCCTGCTGCCAGTCTCCCTCCGTCAGGGCCAGGAATCCTTTTTCCAGTTGACGCCGGGAACGCAGCTCACGGGCGCGCCGGACGGCCCGTGCCGGCAGACGCAGCAGCAGACTGACGAGAGAAAAGACAATCCATGCCAGCAATACCGCACCGATCAGCGCCAGCAGGGACATCTCGACTCGCCACTGACCGATATCGATCATCACATGCCCGGGGTCGTCGAGCAGGCGCGGTGCGACAAGCGCGGCGGCGACCAACCCCAAAGCCACCAGCACGATGAGCAGCAGGCGCTTCACGAATCTTCCAGCAGGCGCTGAATCTCGGCCAGGGAGCCACCCAGATCCGGCAGCCCGGCCGGCTCGGTGGCAGCCAGCTCAGCAAGCACTTCCAGATCGCGCTTGACCGCCGAGCGCTCGGTATCGAACCAGCGTTCGACCAGTTCGGCCGCAAACCGGAGCTGGCGAGAGGCTTCCTCGAGATTGCGCCTGGCAATCGACAAGTCTGCCGCAATCAGGCGCAACCGAATCTGTTCGCGCACCAGGTCAAGCTCTTCGGCCGTCACCGGCATGGCATCGCGCGGCTGAACTCTGACCAGGCCGGCAAGCGTCGATCCCATGCGTGCCCACCAGCCGTCGGCGTCATCGTCCTCGGTCTGTTCGGTCACGACACCGTCGGGTGCCGCCACTGCCGGCCAGTCGTCGACCCCGGCGACCAGTCGATCGATTCGTGCCGACATCGATGTCCAGTCGGGCTCACTCATGGCTTCGAGCGCTTCGAGCTCCTGGGCGACCTGGCCGCGCGCCCGACTGGCCCGCGGATCGTCGAACTCTCGCAACAGCCGGTAGGCCCGACGGTATGCCGCGCGGGCTCCGGAATAGTCGTCAGCCAGTTCGGCGCGCTGCTGACCACTACGCAGCAGTGCCGCCGCCTCCATCAGCAACAGTCTGCGGGCCAGCTCCCGGTCCACCGCGCGCTGGTCGCCAGCGGTCTCTTCGAGCCGCGCGACGGCTTCCGACAAATCGCCCTCCAGATCGTCCAGGCGGCGCAAGATCTCTTCACCATCCTCGGCCTGAGTGCGAGTCGACTGGCGCAGGTCGGCCAGTTCGGCATCATGGGAATCGAGCCCTTCCCGGATATCATCGAAATCGGACCGCAGGGCGTCCAGGCGCTCACCCTGATCGCGCCGGGCCTGCTCCAGGCTCTCGACGTACTCGGCTGATGCCAGATCGTCGAGATCGATCTCCGGTTGTTGTTCCAACCAGAGCCACGCCAGGCCGGCTACCGCCGCCAGCGCCACACACAGAGCCAGTAGAGCCACCGGCATCGCCAGCGAACGCTTGCGAGCACCGGCATCTTCGGTGTCGGCAGCAGGCGAATCCCGCGTCGCGACCCCATCCGAATCAGGCAAGTTCTGGTCTTCACTCATGGCAACAGCCTTCCCGATCGATGACGAATCAGTACTGCCAAGAGATTAACGCAATTCATCCCGGGTGGTGAGACGATGAAGCTCCCTGAGCATTGCCTCGTCGTCGGCTCCGCCGGCAATCGTGCAGTGAGCGAAACCGATCGATGCAGCCCTCTCGGCCACGCGACGTGACGGTGCAACAAGCGCGCCGGCCTTGATCTGCTCGAGCACGTCATCGGCAACCGCCTCGCATAAGCCGGCGACCGCTTCCCAGCTGGCCGCCAGGGTAATCACCCACTCGGCAGCACCAACCTTGTCTGCCAGCTCGGCCGGCATGGCCTGGCGAATCCTGCGGTAGACATGAATGCGATCAACGGCAGCGCCCCTGTCCTCGAGCACGCGACCCATAAGGCCCCGCCCGCCTTCTGCGGCGAGGATCAGGACATTGAGGCCGTCGACTTCGCGCAATTCGGGCAGAGCCAGCATCGCTTCGCTGGTGCCGTGGCGCGAGGGATAGATGACATTGGCGAAACCAAGCTCGCGGGCGAGGCGAGCGGTGCCCTCACCGGGCACGACAACCAGCGACCGGGCAAAGCGCTCCGCACCGACGAGCTCGGCGCTGCGGCGAACACCCTCCTGGCTGGTAATGATGACCAGATCGGCCGGCAACATGGCCTCGAGCTGAGATGCCACTTCGTCGGCATGCTCCGGTGGTTCAAGGGCGAACGGCGCGCAATGGAGGGCATCTTTTCCCGTAGCGGAGACCTTGTCAGTGAGGTCTTCCCCGGCCGACTCGGTGCGGGTAACTAGAACCAGTGGCGTGGCGGACATGCAACTCTCCAGCAAAAAAAAGGCCTGCCGGAATGGCAGGCCTGTTCTTGATTAAGGATCCGGGCGTCTGGCACAACCTGCCAAAGTGCTGGGGGCTTGCGTGTTGGCGTTGGCAGTAGGGGGACGCACCTCAACAGAGAGTGCCGTGGATGACGCCCGGAAAGCAAATCGTCTGTAAAACCCCTTCTCAAACAAGCTTGGAAATTACTCTCGCATAACCGCATCGGAATGTCCACCCCGATTATTCAGGAAATGTCGACAAGTTTTCATAATTGTGACAGGATTCTCATCCCGCCATTGTCAGTGATAAATCTTGCCGCCTTACGCCCCAGTTCTTCGGCCTCGGTAACCGCACCGGTGTGGGTCGAATCGATGACCTGACGACCATCGGGGCTGGCCAGGCGCGCATGCAGCCGGACCTGGTTCCCCTCGACCTGCGCCAGCGCGGCCAGGGGCATGCGGCAGTCACCGCCGAGCTCATGCACGACCGCACGCTCGGCCCGAATGCGGGTGGTGGTGTGTGCGCAATTGAGCGGCTCGAGCAGTCGGCGGATCCGCTCGTCGCCGCGGCGGCACTGGACCACGACCACGCCCTGCCCCGGTGCCGGCAGAAACTCCGGCGGGCTCAAGGCCAGCCAGTGCTCGCGCCGGATTTCCAGGCGCTGAAGCCCGGCCGCGGCCAGAATCAGGGCATCGACCTCGCCATTGTCGAGCTTGGCCAGACGCGTCTGCACGTTGCCGCGTACGGGTACGATGTCGAGTCCCGGGAACCGGGAAAGCAACTGACTCTGACGCCGCAGGCTCGATGTACCGACCCGTGTCCCGGCCGGCATGTCTGCGGGTGCACGCCCGTCGCGCGTGATCCACCAGTCGCCCCAGTCGCCTCCGGCAAGGTAGGCAGCCAGCTCGAATTCCGGCGGCGATTCGGCAGGAACATCCTTCAGGGAATGCACCGCGATATCGGCCTCGCCTTCCAGAATCGCGCGCTCGAGTTCCTTGAGAAACACGCCCTTGCCGCCGATTTCCGACAACGAACGGTCCAGCACCTCGTCGCCACGCGTGCTCAGCGGCACCAGCTCGACTTCGAGTCCGGGATGGTGACGACGCAGCAGATCGGCGGCATGCTCGCTCTGCCAGAGTGCGAGCAGTGATTTGCGGGTAGCAATCTTGATCATCGACTTGTTCTATTCCTTGTTCAGCAACAGTTTGCGCAAAGCGGGGAGATTCCGGCGGCTGACCGGCGGGCAGTAGTCCGAGCCATCGACTTCCACACGCTCCTGCCCGTCGGCATCGCGGTGCAGCCCCCGCAGAGCACTCTTCGCCACCAGCGCCTTGCGGTGCACACGTAAGAAACGGCCGGGGAAACGCTCCTCGAGGCTGACCAGGGATTCTTCGATCAGCGCCATGCCGCCGGCATGATGCACCACGGTGTACTTGTCCTCGGCCACGAGGGCGCAAACCTCCGAGACCGGCACGGTGATGGTGCGATCACCAATGCGCGAGACCAGGGTCGCATCGTCGTCGGGCTGTCGCTCCCGTGCGCGCCTGAGGGCACGCTCAAGCCGGTCGGCACGAACCGGCTTGACCAGGTAATCGACCGCATCCAGATCGAATGCGTCGACGGCATACTGTTCGAAGGCGGTCACGAAGATCACCGCGGGCGCCGAAGACTGCGCCTGAAGCCGTTCGGCAATTTCAACACCGTTCAGGCCCGGCATTTCAATGTCGAGCAGAACCACATCCGGCTGCTGCTCGCGGCAACGGGCAAGCACCTGCGTCGGGTCGTGTTCCAGCCCGCAGATTTCCACGTCACCGAGTGCGGCGATCAGACGCTCCAGCCGGCGAGTCGCCGGTGGCTCGTCATCGACAATCAGAACCCGCTGAGCCGCGCTCACGCCCAGCACTTGTCCAGCCAGCGATCGATGGCCACGATCTCTTCCGGGCAGACCGCATGCTGCATGGGCCAGGTGTGCCATTCGACATCGAAACCGGCCGCCTTCAATCGCTCCGCGCTGCCCTGCCCGAGCCCGACCGGCACGATCGGATCCTGGCTGCCGTGCCCCATGAAAACGGGCATGTCGCGTGCCGACGCTTCGGCCCATTGATCCAGCGACGTTTCTTCCAGAAGATAGGTCGAAAGGGCCATGATGCCGCCCAGACGCTCGGCGCGGGCCAGGCCGCAACGCAGGGCGATCGCCCCGCCCTGGGAGAAACCCGCCAGCACCAGACGCTCCGGGGAAATCCCGCGTGCCAGTTCGTCATCGATCAGCCGGTTGGTCGCGGCGACCGAGGCCATGATGCCGGGGCGGTCCTGGTTGCGGTCGATGTCCATGCCCAGAATGTCGTACCAGGCACGCATGGCCATGCCGCCATTGAGCGTGACCGGGCGTACCGGCGCATGGGGAAACACGAAACGCACCGGTCGTGCGGCAGCCACCGACAGGTGCGGTACAATCGGCTCGAAATCATGCCCGTCGGCACCCAGCCCGTGGAGCCAGATGACCGCGTGCTGCGGATTCGGGCCCGTTTCACGAACCACGCATTCAAGTCTTTCAGCGGCAATATCGTTCATGCGATCAAGTCTAACCTGCCTGTTGCTGTGTCTCGTCTTTCTGGCCGGCTGCGGCCTCAAGGACGACCTGTACCTGCCCGAACCCGAGCCGGCTCAAAACGGTTCGAGCGAGGAGGAAAATGATGCAGAGGGTGCCTGAGCCCGAACTGATGGACGCCCCGGCCCAGGCGCGCGCCTACGCCGAAGCCGACTTCAGCGAACCCAATGCCCTGTTTGTCGAGCGGGCATTATCGCATCTGGACCATGCCGGCAGTGGACAACTGCTCGATCTGGGCTGCGGCCCGGGCGATATCTGCCTGCGCTTTGCCCGCCGCCTGCCGGGCTGGCGCATCACCGGCCTCGACGCCGGTCCGAACATGCTGGCGCTGGCAAACAAGGCCCTCGATGCCTCGGAGCTGGGCGAGCGTGTCGAATTCGTTCTGGCCCGGCTGCCGGCGCACCCGTTCTCGCAACGTTTCGATGCCGTGGTCTCCAACAGCCTGCTGCACCACCTGCCCGACCCCATGGCTCTCTGGCATGCCATTGTCGAGCTGGCCGCGCCCGGCGCCTATATACAGGTCATGGACCTGCATCGCCCCCCGGACCGGGAATCGGCCGCCGCCCTGGTCGCAGAACATGCCGCCGACGAAGCCGAGGTCCTCAGGCAGGACTTCTACAACAGCCTGCTGGCGGCCTGGACCGGGGAAGAGATAGAGGAGCAGTTGCAGCAGGCCGGGCTTGGCGATCTGACGCTCTCCCGACCCACCGAACGTCACTGGCTGGTGCACGGACAGATCGGATCATGAGAAAGCGCGGGCGCATTGCCTTCACCAAGCTCGAAGCCCTGGGCAACGATTTCGTCCTGGTCGATGGCCGCGATGCGACTTTCAACCCCACACCGCGCGAAATCATCGCACTGGCCGATCGTCACCGCGGCATCGGTTTCGACCAGCTTCTGGCCCTGCGGGCACCGGCCGGGGCTGACGCGTTATGCCGGGTTGACGTTTACAACAGCGACGGCAGCACGGCCGAACAGTGCGGCAACGGCATGCGTGCCGTGGCCCTGTGGCTGCACCGGCGCGGCGAATTCGACCGCACAACGCAGGTCGAAACCGCCGCCGGGCCGGTCACCCTGCAGTGGCAGGATGCCAGCAGCATTACCGCCACGCTGCCAGCCCCGGATTTCACTCCCTCGGCCTGCGGGCTGAACGGGCGCGAGCGGTTCCCGGCCGAACTTCTGGCAGACGATGAAACCTTTGAAGTCCTCGGTGCCGCCCTGGGCAATCCGCACCTGGTGCTGACCCGCGACCAGCCGCCAGACGACGAGGAAGTCCAGCGCATCGGCGCCAGCCTGAGTCGGCACCCCGAACTCGCCAATGGCGCCAACATCGGTCTGGCCGTGATTGAAAACGAGCACCGCATCGGGCTGCGCGTCTTCGAGCGCGGGGCCGGGCCCACCCAGGCCTGCGGCAGTGGCGCCTGCGCCGCGGCCACTGTCCTCATCCGTTCAGGACAGCTTGCAAGCCCGGTGGAAGTGGTCCAGCCCGGCGGAACGCTTGTGATAAATTGGGACGGAGAGGGCAAGCCGGTGGCCATGACCGGACCGGCCAGCAAGGTATTCGAAGGAGTCATCCCATGGGCAAGATAAGTCAGATCGAGGAGACCGAGGTCATCGAATGGCTGCGGGCGAATCCCGACCTATTCAATCGTCACCCGGAACTGCTCGACAGCCTGGAACTGTCGCACGAGGCCGGCGCGGAATCGCTGATCGAACGGCAGGTCAGTCGCCTGCGCACCGAAAACCGGCAACTCAAGGCCCAGCTTCAGACTCTGGCCGGCATCGCCGGCGAGAACGAGCGGCTGATGCAACGCCTGCACCAGCTCACCCTGGAGATCATGACCACGGATGACACACGCGAATTCATCGAGCGCCTGATCGGGCGCCTGGCCGGTGATTTCGAGGCCGGCAGCGTTCGCCTGCACCTGATCGGCCCGCACCCTGAACTGGCCTCGGCCGAGTCGGTCACCATTCACGAAGCCCCGGTACCGGACTGGTTCGAAGACATTCTCGGCCGCGGCAAGATCGTGTTCGGCCGCCTGACCCGCGCCAAGCTCGAAATCCTGTTCCCCAACCGGCACGAATCCATCGGATCGGCCGCGCTTGTGCCGGTCAACCACACCGGGCTGCTGGCCATTGGTTCAGACTCGGCCGGGCGCTTCAACCCGGACATGGGCACCCTGTTCCTCGAGTTGCTTGGCACCACCATTCGCCATCGCCTCGAACTGGCCACCAACGGCCGGCGCAAGAGCGCCTGATGAACATCGAGGCGGCCATCTCCGCCTTTCTCGACCACGCCGCCAACGAAGCCGGCCTGAGCGACGCCACGCTCGATGCCTACCGGCGCGACCTGGAGCGCTTTGTTGGCTGGTGCAATGAGCACGAGCTGCATGACCCGGCCAGGCTGGGAAGCAGCGATGTGCGCAGCTTCGCTGCCGCCGAGCATCGCCGTGGTCTCAGCCCGCGCAGCGTACAACGGCGGCTTTCGGGTCTACGACGATTCTTTCGCTACCTGCGCCGGGAAGGCATCGTCAGCGACGATCCCGGTCGCGGCGTGCGCGCCCCCAAGGTCCGCCCCAAGCTACCCGAAGTTCTCGACATCGACCAGGTCCTGGCCCTGCTCGACATCCCGCAGGAAGACGAACTGGCCCAGCGCGACCGGGCCATGCTCGAGTTGTTCTACGCTTCCGGCCTGCGCGTGAGCGAACTGGCCAATCTGACCTGGGATCGGATCGACATGAACGAGGGCCTGGTGCGCGTGCTTGGCAAGGGGCGGCGCGAACGACTGGTGCCGGTCGGACGGCATGCGCTCAAGGCGCTGACGCAATGGCGTCGCATCCATGCCACGGTCGCCGGCACCGATCAGCCGCGGATATTCACCAGCCTCAAGGGCCGCCCGCTCGGCGTCCGCGCCATCCAGAAACGCGTCGCCTACTGGTCCCAGCGACAGGGACTGGACCAGCGCGTCCATCCCCACCAGCTGCGGCACTCCTTCGCCTCCCACATCCTCGAATCCTCAGGCGACCTGCGTGCCGTCCAGGAACTGCTCGGCCACGCCAACCTCGCCACCACCCAGATCTACACCCACCTCGATTTCCAGCACCTGGCGAAGGTCTACGACGAGACGCATCCTAGGGCGAAGAAGAAAGGGTAGGGTCGTTTGTTCGTTTGTTCGTTTGTTCGTTGGTTTGTTTGTTTGTTTGACAGGTCGTGCCCGACCTGATGCCCTGCCCGCCCCAGCCAACCAGCCAACCAGCCAACCAGCCAACCAGCAAACGAAGAAACGAAGAAACGAACCAACGATTCCCCGTAAAATCCCCCCAACCCCATCACCCCCATCACCATGGCCATCTGGATCGCCGCCCTGCTCGGCATCATTCAAGGCATTTTCATGTTCCTGCCGGTTTCCTCGACCGCGCACATGGTGCTGACCGAACACTGGCTGCTGGGCCGGGGGCACGAGCTGCCCGATCCGGCCAGCCCGGAAATGATCCTGTTCAACCTGGTGGTGCATGTCGGCACGCTGGTATCGATCGCGGTGGTGTTCTGGCCGTCGCTGAGCCGCTTCACCGTCAATTGTGCGATCGACGCCCGCGACTGGGCGGCCGCCGGTGGCCGGCAGAAACCGGCCCTGTTCGGTCGCCTGTTCCTGCTCGGCATGTTCACCGTGCTGTGCACCGGGCTGGTCGGCCTGGGACTCAAGGCGACCTTCGAATGGGTCTTCGCCAACCCGCAGGTCATTGCCCTGACGCTGATCGGCACCGGCATCCTGCTCTACTGGACCGACAAGCTCAAGCCGCGTACCCGCCGGCTGAAGAACACCGGCTGGGGTACGGCCGCCATCATCGGCATCGCCCAGGGATTTTCGCTGGCACCGGGCTTGTCGCGCAGCGCCATGACCATCGTCTTCGGTCTGTTTGCCGGCCTCAAACGGCGCTGGGCGGCCGAATACAGCTTCTTCGTCGCCATCCCCACCATTCTTGCCGCCACGCTGGTACAAAGCCGCGAGGTCTTCACCACCACGGGACTGGGCGAGGTCAGCGTCGCTGCACTGATGGTCGGGTTCGTGGTGTCGGCCGTCGTCGGCATCATCTCGCTGAAGATCGTCATCTGGACCCTTTACCGCGCCCAGCTCAAGATCTTCGCCTTCTACGTCTGGATCCTGGCGGCACTGATACTGCTCGGCATCGTCGATCTGGGCGTCATGGGTGGTTAAGGCGAAAGGCGAAAGGCGAAAGGTGAAAGGTGAAAGGAAGAACGGATGAATGGGTGAACGGGATAGGCGTGACGCGAAAGGTACCCGCACCTACCCGGTAGGGGTATTTTCCAGCATGCGCTTCGCTGCGCTCAGCGCATCCTACGGGTGGCTGAAGGCAAGAGAATCCTGAACCCTGAACCCTGAACCCTTCAAGATCCTTGCCCGCCGCACGGCTCGTCCCCATGTAGTCGATTCAACTCAGATCAGGCATTCGACATGGAACAGTATCGTGGAACGACGATCGTGTCGGTCCGGCGTGGCAACCAGGTGGTGATCGCGGGCGACGGACAGGTTTCACTGGGCAATACGGTGATGAAATCCAATGCCCGCAAGGTCCGCCGCCTGTACAAGAACCGCGTGCTGGCCGGATTCGCCGGTGCCACCGCCGACGCCTTCACGCTGTTCGAGCGCTTCGAGTCCAAGCTGGAAATGCATTCCGGCCATCTCACCCGCGCCGCGGTGGAGCTGGCCAAGGACTGGCGCACCGATCGTCTGCTCCGGCGCCTGGAAGCGCTGCTGGCCGTGGCCGACCACGAGGCCTCGCTGATCATCTCGGGCAACGGCGATGTCATCGAACCGGAGGAAGGCCTGATCGCCATCGGCTCCGGCGGCCCGTTCGCCCAGTCGGCGGCACGCGCGCTGCAGCGCCACACCGAACTCGATGCCGAGACCATCTGTCGCGAGGCGCTGACCATCGCCGGCGAGATCTGCATCTACACCAACCACAATTTCACCGTCGAGACGCTGGAGATCGAATCCGGCGCCTCGAACTGAAGGAACCCGACATGTCGCAGATGACCCCACGCGAGATCGTCCAGGAACTGGACCGTCACATCATCGGCCAGGCCGCGGCCAAGCGGGCCGTTGCCATTGCACTGAGAAACCGCTGGCGCAGGCTCCAGGTCGACGAGAAACTGCGCAAGGAAATCACCCCGAAGAACATTCTTATGATCGGCCCGACCGGCGTGGGCAAGACCGAGATTGCACGCCGCCTGGCCCGCCTGGCGCGCGCGCCGTTCGTCAAGGTCGAGGCAACCAAGTTCACCGAGGTTGGTTACGTGGGCAAGGACGTGGAAGCCATCGTGCGCGACCTGGTCGAGGCCGCGGTCAAGATGGCGCGCGACGAGGCCATGTCCAAGGTCCGTTCGCGCGCCGAGGACGCGGCCGTGGAACGGGTGGTCGACATCATGCTGCCCAAGCGCCAGGCCACCGGCTTCGAGAATTCTCCGGAAGAGCCGGTAGACACCCAGTCTGAAACCCGTCGCAAGATGTTCACCAAGCTGCTCAACGGCGATTTCAACGACCGCGAGATTGAAATCGACATCGACCAGAACATCGGCGTGGAAATCATGGCGCCGCCGGGCATGGAGGAGATGACCAGCCAGCTGCAGCAGATGTTTTCCAACATGTCCGGCCAGCGCAAGCAGAAGCGTCGCATGAAGGTCAAGGACGCCATTCCGCTGCTCATCGAGCAGGAAGCCGCGCGCATGATCAACGACGAGGAAGTCAAGCAGCAGGCGCTGGCCATGGCCGAGGAAAACGGCATCGTGTTCATCGACGAGATCGACAAGGTGGCCCGTCGCGCCGAAGGCGGCTCGTCCGGCGAGGTCTCGCGCGAGGGCGTGCAGCGCGACCTGCTGCCGCTGGTCGAGGGCTCGACGGTCAACACCCGTTACGGACCGGTCAATACCGACCACATGTTGTTCATCGCCTCCGGCGCCTTTCACGTCGCCAAGCCTTCCGATCTGGTACCCGAACTGCAGGGCCGGCTGCCGATCCGGGTCGAACTCAGGGCCCTGACCGCCGATGACTTCAAGCGCATCCTCACCGAGACCGATGCCTCGCTGACCGAGCAATACATCGCGCTGCTGGCCACCGAGGGCGTGAACGTCGAGTTTACCGATGACGCCATCGATCGCCTGGCCGAGATCAGCTACTCGGTCAACGAGTCGACCGAGAACATCGGGGCCAGACGCCTGCATACCGTGATGGAGCGGCTGCTCGAAGACATCTCCTACACTGCGCCGGACCAGGCGGATGAAAAGCTGGTCATCGACGCCGAGTACGTCGACAAGTACCTGCGCGACCTGGCCGGCAACGAAGACCTCAGCCGCTACATCCTCTGACCAATCAAGAAATCCAAGGAGTCGAACATGAACACCAGTGACATTCGTGCCGTCATCACCGGCGGCGTCTCCGGCCTGGGGCTGGCCGTGGCCGAGCACTTCGTCTCGCTCGGCGGCAAGGTCGCCCTGCTCGACGTCAACGAAGAAAAGGCAACCGAGGCCGTTGGCCAGCTCGGCGACGGCAAGGCGAAATTCTTTCG
>SLIA01000307.1 GCA_007135935.1 Wenzhouxiangella sp. | reverse complement strand
TTCCACATCCGGAGTATCTCGTTTATTTCATCCTGTTTCAATCCCGCGCGCAAGTAGTGACCGGTAAGGCGGATCAATGAATCATTTCTTTTGCCCTGACCAACACCGCTTAATAATTTTAATATGTCACCGGCTGCCCGTTCGTCTTTTTGTTTTTCATCGAACTTATGGTTCGACCATTTGAGATATAACTCGTTCAGCTGTTCAACGACTTGTATCTCTGAGGGAGGAAGCTGGTATTCAAAATCGAGACGCGGTTCTTTTGCCAACGTTTTTATTTCGTCGATGCTGAGCGATTGTAGTTCCTGCCAGGTCAAGGGAATTTTATAAAGTCCACTTTTTGCATGCTTCGTGTTTGTAATTCTGAAAATCCGCAACGTGTTGTAGATATTATAATCGAGATACTCCCAGTCCGTTCCTGCAATATCCTGAATAATAGATTTATAAATTTTATGAAAATTTTCCGCCGGTTTCGGATCGGAACATATTGCTGTAAATGGAATGCTTAAATGAAAACCTCTGCTTCCACTGAATGCGATCCGGACATAATCCACAGGCAGGTCATAAAACTCAGGTAAATATTTTACAAATTCAACAACTTTCGCTCTCACGTTTTCCAGCTCGGCACCCTCGCCGTCGAAATCAAACACTAAAGCGTCGGCAATATGCGGCCCGGCATAGTTTGTAACATGACCGGTTGATTCAACATAATCTTTAAAATTTTTTGTAAACAGAAACAGTGACCGATAACATTCAACACGCTCACCGTTCAGCTTGAATTCATCGGTACGGTATATTTTATTCCGGTTCCGGATATCACCTGTTATAAATTCAGCGTAGTATGCCATTAAAAACCCCGATTAAAAAGTTTCATTATCATGATCACCTTCCACCACAATGGAAGGCCCAACCATATCGATAATTTATCTGAAAATCGTATCTCAATATTTTTGTCGTTGAAATGCTTTTGCACGTTCGATTTTCCTTTGACGTTCATCTTCATCTATCACTTTTCCGTCCAACCGGCCTAACTTTGTTTTTTTATCGTGCCCGTTTTTTCTGTTGACACACCCCTGCAGGTAACCGGCCAGGTCGCTTGCGCTCTCAAACTTCACATCCCGAGCGATAATTCCGGCCAGGATCCTTTTCATTTCTTCATCACCTGTTTTCTTTTTGAATTTATTTACCACTGGGTAGAGATTCCTGTCTCTTACTGAATCAGATACGACAGAACGCGCCAGCGTATTTATGATTTCTTGTTTTACATTCTTGTTTGTGCACAACGGTTTTTCATTTTTTGTCGATTTTTGCGGTACACCCTCACCACCAGCTATGCCGTTATTCTTACCGTTTGAATTATAATCACCGTTTTCCTGTGGTACATCCCTGTGGTACATTTCGCCACCTTTCTGTGGTACACTCTGTTCTTCCTGTGGTACACCGCCTTGATATATATTCCAATTAATTATTGAAATTACCGTTGTAATGTTCGTTTTTCTGTGGTATATCATACCGCGTTTTTCCAGTTCTTTGATGAAATTTGCTACAGTATTCCGGTGCCATCGCCATCGTTCTGCAAGCGTTCGCTGTGAATAAGCAAGCTCACCGGGTTTAAGATATATGGTGACATTCCTGATCGAAATTTCACGCTCTGTATGTGCAGCAAGTAGCAATAAATCGACCCACGCTTGCGCTCTCGTGAAGCGTTCTTCAAAGTAGATATCGTTTTCCATGATTTGCCGATGTAATTTAATCCATCCATTCATCAATAAGTCCCATTTCGGTCAACCGCTCTGCAGCAGCCCGCACACGGTGTTCACCCATTCGTAATGAGGATGCTACATAGTTTATAGTAAATCTCGGTCGTGTTGTTATACATTGTTTTGCGTAATGGTGATAAAACAGATACAATGCAATTACTTCATGCGGACATTCATCTTGCAATAGGGTTGCGATAGTGTCTACAGATAAAACCATAAGGTGATTTTCGAGGTCGATTCTATTTTTCATTATCTTGACCTCCGAATATATCGATTTGTGAGCGCACCCCTTCCAACCACTTGATGGCTTTATCCAGTCCGAATTCGGAGATGGGTAACAATATTTGTGTTTCATATCCGGCCGAACCATACCGCACAACTTGCCCATGTTTTAGCCAGAACTCCCTCAGAGTTGAAAGAATTTTATCACCATATTTTATCCTTATCGTATCAAAATCTTCCATATTCAGGATGTCCGCATTAATACCGATCCCTCCTCCGGGTATAGACTTAATAACATGAGCGGGCTTTCGGGTTGTCTCGAAAATTCGACGGGAGCGATTGAGCGTTCCGAGGGAACGATCGCCAGAGGGAAGTCGGAGAATTAAAATACATTTTCCGTACCCGGTCGGTTTCTCATAAATTCGATTTTTTATTTTTTTATACATGTATGCAACCTCTCCTGTTGCATCCATGCTACCCTGGGTTGTTGCTAATCTTTATTTCTTCTAAGTAGTTTTCGATTTCGGTTCTGTTGAAAAGTATTCTCTTGCCTATTTTTCTGAACTCAATCCGCTTTTTATCCCGAAGATGTTGCAATGACCGACGTGTAATCCCATACTCACGCGACACATCGGCCGGACTGAGCCATTCCTTTGCTCTTGCCTTTTTAATTGCAATCGGCATCTGCTTTTCAATTACCTCTTGCACCGCACCGGAAATAATCTCTTTCAATTCTTCTTCAGTTAAAACGACAGTTCGCAAGACAACTCCATATTAGACATAAAAAAACCACTCACGCGGCAGGCGACCAAAAGGTTGCACAATGAGTGGTTTTTATATCAAACTTTTATTTTATTTTCACCCACCGCGTATGATGAATATACGCAGGTAGTAAATAGGGGGTTCGACCCCCTTTTTAAATATTAGTTATAATGAATCTTTTGTCCTGAATGGTTTGAATGTTTAATGATTCATCATTTTCAACAACACTTTCAACCTCGTTAACCGGCAACCCGGTTCTTTCCGCAACTGATTCAACAAATGGAATTCCGTCATGGTAGGTATTAAGAACATTTTTGATTTTCCGGATGTTGTCACATTCACCGAACTCTTTTCTTGCTGCTTTTTTTGCATCTTTTGGGAATGCGCTCAACACAAATTTTTTAAACCCCGGTAAATCACTTACAGCCGTTGTATAATTTACCAACCTCATCAACGATATCGCTCTATTTTTTGCATCGACCTTTATATCCGGTAATGTTTCTTTTAAAGCTTCCTCAAATACACTCCGGAAAATCACAAAATATTTTAACATTAGTCGATTCTTTTCATCTGTGAAATCGAACCCATCCGGTATTATCTTTTCATCAAGTATTTTATCCCGAGTGTTTTCATCTTCTTCATTGAACACGTGATCGATCCCGTGTTCTGATATGCGTTCAAAAATTGATTGAGCTATACCGTCAATGCTATCGAGTAGTAACCTGTGAGTGAATTCAACGGTATTTTTGGAAGAGTTTCCGTATGTTTTTATCATGTGATCGCCTGCCTTTTTTATTGCGATGTACCGAAATGTAATTACATTTTATTTTTAACGCAATAGTCAGTGCAAATCTTGTTTTAACCGTTCTATCTTTTCGCTCACGGCCTCACGTATCAACTGCGAACGGTCAACCTTTGCACTTGCTGCTATCTCATTCAGCTTTTCAATTTGATCATTACGCAGGTGAACGTTGATGCGTTTCAGTTTTTTGGGTTCTCCATTAACCGGTTTATATTTCATGTTGACCTCCAGGTGATAACGTGGATGATGTATTTTTAAAGTTCTATGTAACCGCTCAATCGAAACATGCGTATATATCTGAGTTGTGTTAAAACTTTTATGTCCGAGCAACTCCGCAATCAATTCGATCGGCATGCTATGATTCATCAAATGCGTAGCACAAGAATGTCTGAGAATATGCGGGTAAATATTTTTTTCAATACCGGCAATCGATGCTGCACGCTTTACGATGTTGAAAATCGCAACCCTACTCATGGGCCTCCCGTTTCTTCTCAGAAAAAATTTATTGCCTGTCTCGGAGCTATCGGTTTTCAGAATCGGCCGAACCTTTTTCTTATATCGCAGCATCCACTTTTTTGCATACCGGCCGAATGGAATGATTCTCTCACGTGATCCCTTACCCATTACCCTGATTGTGTTTTCCTTGAAATTAATGGCTGAATTCTCCAGGGTTGTAATCTCGGATACCCGGGCACCGGTTGCATATAGTATTTCAAGAATTGCACGGTCCCGGATCCACAGAGTATTCCACAACTCCCGGCTGAAACCTCCCCGGTAATTACCAGTTTTTTCATTGACCGATTCCAGCAATGCGTTCGTTTCGCTTTCGGTCAAATAACCCGGGAGTTTAAAACCGCTTCGTACAGTTTCAAGCAATAAAAAGCCCGGTTGTTTCTTGATTATTTTATTATCAAGCAAATAGTTGTAATATGTTCTAATCGCTGCCAATCTTCGATTTATAGATACTGGAGAAAGCCCGGCATCGTGTAGTGTTCTGAGGTAGAGACAACTCAAATCGTAATCAACACTTCTCACATTATCAACCCCGTTTTTGTTAATGAAATTTAAAAAGTGCTCGAGGTCGTACCTGTACGCTTTCACCGTGTTTGTGCTCAAATTACGCTCAACGCGTAGATGCAGGTTTAAAAATACGGAAACATCAAATTCATTCATTTTAAAAAGCCCCCAGAGCGTTTCTAACGAGTTTTATCGGGAGGGTCCGATATCTAAGTACCCCTAAATTTCGCTAAATCCACTCTGCTTTTGTCTACCTCCAAATACTCATCGAAGCACTTGTAACATATAATCCATTCAGTCGGATCCTGATCCAGGAATTCACAAAATTGTCTGATTGTTTTGTCGGTAATGGACAAATCATTAAGTAAGTTCAGACTAACCCAAACCCCCGTTTCGGTTTTACAGATACCACACTCCTTCTTTTCCGTTTCTCTGTTGAACTTTTCACTCTTTTCAATAATGAACTCCATCCCAGCATCGACCATATTAAACGGTTTCTCAGGCGGATCCATATACCCCCCTTTTTCCAATTCGCTATCATAAATTAATTTTATTGACTTGACAGTACCAGGATAGAGTTCCGGTAATTTATAAAAACAATCTGAGCAAAGGGATATTAACTCCTCACTCACCCCTATTTTTTCCGCAAGGTTCTGAATATTTTCATATCCTGACTCTGAATTTGATATCGGATAATAATATTCTAAGATTTCCTTTTCACAAATTGAACATTTCAATTTGTTTTCGTTATCTGCATTCATATAAAAATCCATTTCACACCTCCAGTTATAGTTTTTTGAGTTTTTAGTTTTATTACTTTTTATTGAACACCTCACCGAATACCCGGCTTATTTCAGTATCAACTTTTTCATCGAATGATTTTAAATAATTTTGTGTGATTTTTAAATCTGCATGTCCCAAGCTCTTTGAAAGTGTATAAATATCCATACCACCGGCAAGGGCAAGGGTTGCAAACGTGTGTCGTGCAATGTGCATGCTTATCGGGGTTTTAATCTCCGCTTTTTCTGCAACTTGTTTCAGGTCTTTGTTAACGAGCGCATTCCGCGATGAAATAGCAGCCTTCATTT
>SLIA01000083.1 GCA_007135935.1 Wenzhouxiangella sp. | reverse complement strand
GCGCCTTGCGCCTTGCGCCTTGCGCCTTGCGCCTTGCGCCTTGCGCCTTGCGCCTTGCGCCTTGCGCCTTGCGCCTTGCGCCTTGCGCCTTGCGCCTTGCGCCTTGCGCCTTGCGCCTTGCCCTACTTGACAAGTGTGTTGGTGTTGTATAACACTAGCACCATCAACCGACCGCACGGAGAACGACTGATGAAACGGATTTCCCTTGCCATGACCCTGACGGCCTTGCTGGTTGCCGGTTGTGGCCGCGAAGACGAACCCCAGCCTGCTGTCAGCGTCCCGGATGTCGACGAGGGTGTGAAAAGCAGCCTGTTCGAGCGCATCGATGCCGACAGCCCCTATCTCGTTGCCAACCTCCAGCCACTGCCCGAAGAGGTCAGCGAAAAGTGGTGGGCGCCACTGGAGCAGCTGGCGGAAGCCAACCGCAAGCAGTACGAAGCCATGGCAAAGGAATTCGACCACCCCATGGCCTCGGCACTGCTTGGCGAACTCATGGAAATCGACGGACGCGAGGCTTTCGAGGCACGCGGCCTGCACGGCAACGGCTTCTGGGCGCTGCACGGACTGTCGCTGTACCCGGCCATTCTCTGGCAGCTGTCGGATCCCGATGCGTTCTCTGCAACTCTCGAGCGGATTGCCGACGATGCCGGACTGGAACTGGTCTGGCGCGGGATCGACGACGAGGAGGTGCTGTGGATCGAGCTTGGCGAATTCGGCCTGGCGCTGCATCATGACGACCAGTTCCTGAGCGCTGCCCTGATCCCCGACGACATGAGCTTTCTGAGGCGTGTAGCCGGCCTGGACCATCCGGCACGGCCATACGACCCGGACAACCTGGCCCGTTTCAACCGTGAACGCGACTACCTGCCGCAGACCAGCGGCTTTGTCGAGCACTCCCTGCTGCTCGAACGCCTGCTGGACGACGATGACGAACTGGCCGCGCCCGCCCGCCTGGCCGCCGGCCTGCAGGAACTGCTTGGCGAACCGGCCTGCTCCGAGGAGCTGAATGCCCTGATCGAGCGATTTCCCCGGCTATCGATCGGTTACAACCACCTCGACCACAACGAAATCGGCACGTCCATGCGCATCGAGACCGAGCGCAGCCTGGGCGAACGGCTGTCGACCATCGCCGACGCTCCGGTCAAGCTGGAGAGCGATCCGTCGGCCATGTTCAGCGGCGGGCTGGCCTTCAATATCGTCGCCGCCCGCGACTTCGCTCGCGAGACCGTCTCGGGCTGGGTGGACAACCCGCCGCAGTGTCGGCTGTTCGCGAACATTCGCGACAATGCCGCTGAATGGCAACTCGCGGCCAATCGCCCGATTCCGCCAATGGTGACCAATCTGCAGGGCCTGCGTTTCAAGGTCGACGATATCCAGCTCGACGAAACAATGAATGTTACCGAGGCATCGGCCTCGCTTGCCGTATTCATGCGCAACCCGCAAATGATCATCGGCATGGCCCAGATGTTCTCTCCCGAGCTGGCCGAGATCGGCCTCGAGCCCGGCGGCGATCCCCAGCCGCTGCCCGGCGGCATGGTCCCCAACATGCCCGACCTGAGTGCATGGATTGCCATGGGCGAGAACAGCATCGGGCTGGCGCTGGGAGAAGCGCAGAAGGATCGTCTTGGTGACCTGCTCGAACCTGGCCAGGCCGAGTCCGCCATCCTGCGCTTCGGAGTGGATTTCGCGGCCTACGGCCGGCTCATGGAAGAAATGATGGCGCAGACCCGCGCCCAGTTCGAAGAACTGGATAACGACATTGAAATGCCCTACGATGAGGATGCCTTTGCCGCATTCGGTGAGGTCTACGACTACTCGGAGTTTTCCATTCACCTCAAGCCCGATGGCATCGAATTCAACAGCCTGATGAGATTACGCGACTGACAAACAATGTGCTCCATACTCGGGTTGTTTGACATCCCCGCAGGCCAGCGTGGCCTGCGGGGAATTGCTTTGGAGGCCTCGCGTCGCCAGCGTCACCGCGGCCCGGACTGGAGCGGCATCTACGTTCATGACCAGGCCATCATCGCCCACGAACGCCTGGCCATCGTCGACATCGACTCGGGTGCTCAACCACTGATCAACCCGGACGGACAGCAAGTCCTCGGCGTCAACGGCGAGATTTACAACCACCGCGCGCTCCGGTCGGAATGTTCCGGCTACGAGTTTCGCACCGGCTCCGACTGCGAAGTGATTCTGGCGCTTTACCGGCAGCACGGCAGCGATTTCCTCCATCGCCTCAACGGCATCTACGCCTTCGCGCTGTTTGACGAGCAGACCGGTCACTACCTTGTCGCCCGCGACCCCATCGGCGTCATGCCGCTGTACTACGGCCGCGACGAACAGGGCATGCTGTGGGTCGCCTCGGAAATGAAGGCCATCGAACCTCGCTGCGCGCAGGTGCGCGCATTTCCTCCCGGACACCTGCTCGATTCCCGTGACGGCGAAATCCGGCGCTGGTACCGGCCCGCCTGGCGCGAATTCGAACAGGCCACCGACGCCCCGAATGCCGGTCGCCTGCGCCAGTCACTGGAAGATGCAGTACACCGCCAGATGATGTGCGACGTGCCCTACGGTGTCCTGCTTTCCGGCGGACTGGACTCCTCGCTGATTGCCGCCATAGCCCAGCACTTCGCCGACCGCCGGGTCGAGAGCGATGACAAGGAAGCGGCCTGGTGGCCGCGTCTGCATTCATTCGCCATCGGCCTGGAGGATTCTCCCGACCTTGCGGCCGCCCGCGTCGCCGCCGAGGCCATCGGCACCCTGCACCACGAATTTCATTACACCATCCAGGAGGGGCTCGACGCGCTCGAGGATGTGATCGCCCACATCGAGACCTTCGATGTCACCACCGTGCGCGCCTCCACGCCGATGTTCCTCCTGGCCAGGCGCATCAAGGCAATGGGTATCAAGATGGTGCTGTCCGGCGAGGGTGCCGACGAAATCTTCGGCGGCTATCTTTATTTCCACAAGGCACCCACCCCCCGCGCCTTCCACGAGGAGACCGTGCGCAAGCTCGACCAACTGCATCTCTATGATTGCCTGCGCGCGAACAAATCCATGGCCGCCTGGGGCGTGGAAGCACGCGTTCCCTTCCTCGACCTGGAGTTCCTCGATGTGGCCATGGGCATGGATCCCGGCGCCAAGATGGCCGGCCCGGAGCGGCCCGAAAAGGCAATATTGCGCGAAGCGGGCACCGGCCTGCTCCCCGACGAGATCCTGTGGCGACAGAAGGAACAATTCTCCGACGGCGTCGGCTACGGCTGGATCGATGCCCTGAAGGCCCATGCCGACCGCGAAGTCAGCGACCGGGAGCTGCTCGAAGCCGAGCAGCGCTTTCCCTTCAACCCGCCAGTCACCAAAGAGCAGTATCTCTACCGGCGCATTTTCGAACGTCACTTCCCATCGCCGGCGGCAGCCGCCACCGTCCCCTCGGGACCATCCATTGCCTGTTCCACGCCCGAGGCCCTGGCCTGGGACGAGGGCTTCAGTCAGCTGGCCGACCCGTCGGGCCGCGCCATTCGCGGCGTCCACCAGCGCAGCTATTAACACGGCAATCAAATAGATTGCCGTGTTAATGCCCGGCCGGTACGGCCGGGGCCGCGAAGCGAAGGCATTTGCGGACATGCGCCGCAAATGCCGTGCAACGAATACCGTAGGTATTTCGTTGCCGGTTTAATACTGAGTCGGGAAATCGCGGCTCAGCCCTGACTGCCCAGCATCTCCCGCACCAGCGGAATCGAAAGCGTGCGCCGCTCCGACAACGCCCGGTCGGCCAGCCGGTTGACCATTCCGGCAAGCTGTCCGGCATTTCGGGTAGTGCGGCTGAGCAGATAATCGGCCACGCCACGCCCCAGCGGCACCTCGTGCTCTTCGGCCAGCCGAACGATCAACTCGGCCAGATCGCGCTCTTCAAGCGGGTTGAGCGTCAGGCGCGTGGCCTGGCCCAGCCGGGAACGCAGATCCGGCAAGTCGAATCGATCCCGACCACGACCACTCATCACCACGCCGGCGCGCTCGGCCCGCCAGCGGTTGAGTGCATTGAACAGGGCCAGTTCCCCCTTGCCGTCACCGGCAAGCCGATCGATATCGTCGAGTACGATCCATTCGGCATCCGTGTGCTCGAGTAGCGGCCACTGGCGGTGATCGGCAAGGGCAATGAAACGGGCGGAGGCCTGCCCGGCGCGATCGGCGAATACCGCCGACATCAAATGACTGCGACCACTGCCCGAAGGCCCGGCCAGGAAGTACCAGTGTCCCGGCTCCAGACCACTTTTCAGCGTGGCCACCAGCGCACCATTGTCACCAGTGACGAAATTGTCGAACCGGGGACGACGCGGCGGCTTGAGTGCAAGCGGCATCTGTACGCGAGACATACCGAACAGGACTCGTTCAGGACTCGCTGTTACCCGGCTGGCTACGGCGGCGGCTGATGCGCAGCGCACGCAGACTCCAGATCCAGACATACTGCACGAGTGTCACCGCGGTCATGAATCCGACCAACCAGACCAGGCCAATCTGTGCCTCGGGCGGGAACGGAATTCCAGCCAGACGAACCAGCACGAACCACATCAGAAACACCTGGCAGAAAGTATTGAAACGCGACAACTGCGTCGGCTCGGCCACCACTTTCTCGAAGCGCAGGTGATAGATCATGCCTCCGCCGACAATGACCATATCGCGGAAGATGACCAGGCCGATCAGCCACCAGGGCAACTCGCCAAGCCAGCCCAGCGTGACGTAGGCGGCCACCATCAGCAGCTTGTCGGCCAGCGGATCGGCGAAACTGCCAAAACGGCTCTGCCAGCCGAAACGGCGTGCCAGCCAGCCATCGAGCAGATCGGATACCCCGGCAAAAATCGCCAGTGTCAGTGCCCACTGGTACTGTTCAACCAACAGCAACCACACGATCGGCGGCACCACGATCATGCGGCCGATGGTCAGCAGGTTGGGCAGGAAACTCAGATTCAACGACGCAACCGGTAGCGCAACACATCCCCGTCTGCCGGCCCGTCGCGGACCAGCAAACCACCCATCTCGATAAACTGCTCGAGCCCCTCGCCGCTCAACGTCAATTCAAACTCCAGGCTGCGCTCCCTGGCCGCCACGATACGCACATCCTCGACGATGCCCAGATCGTTGAGATACGACCGCACTTCGGCAAACTGCACATCGTCGACAATCCCCTCCACGAGCAGCCGACGAAGCCGGCCTTCGCCTTCGGTATCGCGAATGGCATAGCGCCCGGCCATGGCCGCGGCCAGGCGTTCCAGGCCACGTCGAACCAGCATGTCGCGATACAGCCCCGTATGCTGCAGCCCGCCTTCCTGACCGCCGACCCGCCACGACCAGCGCGCCGACCAGATGGGCTGATCCAGGCCGCCTTCCATGCGCAGGTCGAGCATGGCGATCACGCCGGTGCCGTAGCGATCGGCTGCCGCCACTGCAGAATTCAGGAACCCACCACGAATGTCAGGCAAGGTCACCTCGGCCATGTCGAGAGCATCGCCCAGCGGATAGACGATATCCAGCCCCAGCCGTCTGGCCTGCTCGTTGACCACGGAATCCAGCCAGGGATCATCGGCGAATGCCACGCCGTCCTCGTCATCGACCGCCATCCACAGCAATATGGCCGGACGCTCCCGGCCCCAGCGCGGAATCCGTTGCTCGCGCAATAACTGGTTGATCGCGGTTTCGTCGAACTCCACACGCGCCCGCAGTTCCTGAACGGTCTCGCCATCTTCCTCGAGACGCTCGCGACGCACCGTGTGACGTGTCTGAATCAGGTTGTTGACATCAGCGCTCCCCAGGCCGAGGCTCTCGACCGGTGATCGCTCGACTTCTCCGGTCAAGCGCACCAGTACCTCGTCAAGGGCGCGCAGCAACGCCTGGTTGTCGATCCGCCCATCCTCTGCCAGGACTGCTTCGCCGGTGTATAGATCACGCGCCATCGCTGCCGGGGCCATGAGCACCAGGGCCAGCAGGATCAGGGCGAGCAGATTGAGGGGGGAGCGGCTCATAAGAGGGAGAAAGATACCATATGGAGAGTTGGTTGGTCGCTTCTTGCCGCCCTGAAGGGCAGCAAACCGCAACCAACCAACCCGCTTGATAATTGTCTACTCGCCTGCCGGCTCGCAGACCGTTGGTTGGTCGCTTCTTGCCGCCCTGAAGGGCAGCAAACCGCAACCAACCAACCCGCTTGATAATTGTCTACTCGCCTGCGGCTCGCAGACCGTTGGTTGGTCGCTTCTTGCTGCTCCTAAGGGCGGCAAAACACAACCAACCAACCCGCTTGAAGATTGTCTACTCGCCTGCCGGCTCGCAGACCGTTGGTTGGTCGCTTCTTGCCGCCCTGAGGGGCGACAAACCGCCAACAAGGTCACCGACCACTGACCACCGACTTCCCCCAACCCCAAACCTCCCAAACGCCGCCCCCTCCAATCCATTAAAATCGCAGCAGACCAATCAATTCCCCCCAACCATGTCCGATTCCAAGCCCACCGGCCTCAGTTATCGCGATGCCGGTGTCGATATCGATGCCGGCAATGCGCTGGTCGACCGCATCAAACCATTGGTGGCCCGCGCCTCCCGCCCCGAAGTGCTCGGCGGGCTGGGCGGCTTCGGTGGACTGTTCCACCTCGGCGAGCGATTCGACGACCCGGTGCTGGTTTCGGGCACCGACGGGGTCGGCACCAAGCTGCTGCTGGCCCGGCAGATGAACCGGCACGACACCATCGGCATCGACCTGGTGGCCATGTGCGTCAACGACATCCTGGTGTGTGGTGCCGAGCCGCTGTTCTTCCTCGACTACTTTGCCTGCGGCAAGCTCGAGGTCGACGCCGCCGCCGATGTGGTGGCCGGCATTGCCGAGGGCTGTAGTCAGGCCAATTGCGCCCTGATTGGTGGCGAGACGGCCGAAATGCCGGGCATGTACGGCCCGGGTGAATACGACCTGGCCGGATTCACCGTCGGTGCGGTCGAGCGCTCGGCGCTGATTGACGGTTCGGGCATCGACGAGAGCTGCGTGGTGCTCGGCCTGGCATCATCGGGCCCGCACAGCAACGGATACTCCCTGATTCGCAAAGTCATCGAGATCAGCGGGGCGCCACTGGACCAGGAGCTGGCCGGACAGCCACTGGGCGAGGCCTTGCTGGCGCCGACGCGCATCTATGTGCGTACCGTACTCGACCTGCTCGAACGCTTCGAGATCCGCGGCATGGCCCATATCACCGGCGGCGGGCTGACCGAAAACATCGTCCGTGTCATACCAGAGCACCTCGGCCTGGAGCTCGACAGCAGCAGCTGGACTCCGCCACCGGTTTTCCAGTGGCTGAGCGAGGCCGGCAACATCGATCCGGCAGAGATGCGCCGCACCTTCAACATGGGGATCGGCTTTGTCCTGATCGTACCCGAGTCGCAGGCGGCAGCCATAGGCGAACACCTCGACGAACCGGCGCCGATCATCGGGCGTATCACCCGTCAGCACGGCGAGGAGCGGGTTCGCTTTGTCTGAGCTCCCGCGCCTGGTCATCATGGCCTCCGGTCGCGGCAGCAATTACCAGGCCATTCACGACGCCATCGAGCAGCGGCGCCTGGCAGCCACTGTCTGCGCCGTCATCAGCGATCGTGCCGGCGCCGGAGCACTGCAACTGGCTGCGGAACAGGGCATCGACACCGTCTGCATCGAACCACGCCACTTTTCAGAGCGCAACGATTACGAGCGGGCACTGATGACCGCGATCGACGGCTTCGCACCGAACTGGGTGGTGCTGGCCGGTTTCATGCGCGTACTGGGCAGCGATTTCGTGCGCCATTACGGCGGGCGCATGGTCAACATCCACCCGTCGCTGCTGCCGCGCCACCGTGGCCTGCACACCCACCGCCGGGTACTCGAGGCCGGCGAGGACGAGCACGGCGCCAGCGTGCACTTCGTCACCCCGGCGCTCGATGCCGGCCCGGTCATCGCCCAGGCCCGCATGCCGGTTGCACGAGACGACACAGCCGATACACTGGCCGACCGCCTGCTGCCTCTGGAGCACCGCCTGTATCCAGCGACACTGGCACTTTTTCTCAATCACCGTGTCGAATTGCGCGATGAGGAGATTTGCATTGATGACCAAACGCTTGCCGCTCCCCTTCGGCTTGGCCGCGATCTGGATGATGACGGTCGCCTGGTCCGGCCCGGTGATGGCTGAGGCCGATTCCAACGGCGATGCACCACTGCCGCCGCATACCGCGACCTACGAAGTGCTTCGGCGCGGCACCAAGATCGGCGAGATCCATGTTTCGCTCAGCCAGCGCGACGATGGCATCTGGTATTACAGCACCGAAACCGAGGCCACCCACCGTCTGGCACGCCTGCTGCGACTGTCCGGCGAGGAATCCGCCCATTTCGTCTGGCGCGACAACCGCATCCTGATGCTGACCTACCACCAGGTTTTGCGCACACCGCGCGGCACGGAATTCTGGCAGCATCGTCTCGACTGGGATGACGGGCTGGTCAAGACGCACAGTTCCGAGGGCGATTTCACCCACGAGATCGAACCGGACATGGTCGATCCCTTGAGCCTGAGGCTGCAGCTGGCCGTGAACCTGCATGATCCGGATCAG
Source organism: Wenzhouxiangella sp. (assembly GCA_007135935.1). GTDB lineage: Bacteria > Pseudomonadota > Gammaproteobacteria > Xanthomonadales > Wenzhouxiangellaceae > Wenzhouxiangella. The sequence goes on along the minus strand of SLIA01000083.1, from coordinate 10,632 downwards.
CGCAGCGAGGACCACCATTTCCGCCTGATTGACGAGGACGAGCTCGACGACGAGAGCTTCGTCTACGGCGGCGAGGAGCAGCTGCAAATCCCCGCCGGCTGCTTCGACAGCCTCTACCTGGAGCGGGTCCAGCGCCCGGACTCGGTGCGCACCAACACCTCCTGGCATTCGGAAAACTTCCACTGGATGCCGTTGCGCATCCTGCAGACCCGAAAGGGCCGCAACGAGCTTGATGTTCGGTTGCTGGAGACTTCGATCGAGTTGGGTGATACGGGGTGTGATTAGTTCGTTAATTCGTTGGTTCGTTGGTTCGTTGGTTCGTTGGTTCGTTTGTTCGTTTGTTCGTTGCTCGAACTCACTGTGCTGACTGGAAGGTTTCGGAGGCTAAGGAGCCAGCGGCAACCCCCGAATTCGACGATGAACCCCACCAACGAATAAACGAATAAACGAATAAACGAAAAAACGAAAAAACGAATCAACGAACAAACGACCAAACGACCCTTATAATCACCCCAGGCCCCCACCGAGCCACCACCATGAGACCTTCCGCCGTTGTTGTCGCCCTCCTCTTCCTCGTCGGTTGCGCAGTCAACCCGGTGACCGGCGAGCGTGAATTCAGCCTGGTCGATGAGCGCTGGGAGCTGCAGACCGGTGAGCAGTACTATGCTCCCCTGCGTCAGTCCCAGGGCGGCGATTTCGTGCTTGATCCCGAACTGGTCGCCTACGTCAAGGAAGTCGGCCAGCGGGTCGCCGCCGAGGCCGACCGCGAGCTGCCCTACGAGTTCGAGATCATCAACAGTTCCGTTCCCAACGCCTGGGCACTGCCAGGCGGCAAGATCTCGATCAACCGTGGCCTGCTCACCGAAATGGGCTCGGAGGCCGAACTGGCCGCGGTACTCGGTCACGAGGTGGTGCACGCCGCCGCCCGTCACAGTGCACGCGCCCAATCGCGGGCAGTACTGACCCAGGGCGCCGTCATCCTTGGCGGCATCGCCGTGGGCGTTGCCACCGAGCGTGAAGACTATGCCACCGTCGCCATGCTCGGCGGCATGCTCGGCGCCCAGCTCATCACCCAGCGCTACTCGCGCGATGCCGAACGCGAGGCCGACTACTACGGCATGATTTACATGGACCGTGCCGGCTACGACCCGCAAGGTGCCGTCGATCTCATGGAATCCTTCCTGCGCCTGTCCGAAGGCCGCGATCCCGGTTTCATGGCCGGCCTGTTCGCTTCCCACCCGCCCTCGCGCGAGCGCGTCGAGAACAACCGGCGCACACTGGCCGACCTGGGCGCCGGCGGTGAAGTCGGGCGCGAGCGCTACCAGCAGGCCATCGCCCGCATCACCGAACTCGAACCGGCCTACAAGGCCCACGATGAGGGCCGTCTCGCGCTGTCGCAAGGCAATTATGACAAAGCGCTGGCCAAGGCCGAGGAAGCGCTGGCCATGGAAGACGGCGAAGCGCTGTTCCACGCCCTCAAGGGCGACGCGCTGGCCTCGTCGGACCGTCATGCCGAAGCCGAATCAGCCTACAGTGCCGCGCTGTCGCGTGACGATTCCTGGTTCTATCACCACCTGCGCCGCGGCATGGTGCGCGAGCGCCAGGGCAACCTGTCCGGCGCGCGCGGCGACCTCAAGGCCAGTCTGGACCGTCTGGAAACGGCCGAAGGACACTACTACCTCGGCAACATCGAGCGTGCCAGCGGCAACCGCCAACAGGCCATTCAGCACTATCGCACCGCGGCCCAGTCCGACACCGAAACCGGCCGGCGCGCGCGCCAGGCGCTGACGGACATGGGGGCTGAATGAATCGTTTTTTCGTTCGTTGGTTGATTTGTTTGTTCGTTGATCGAATGCCCGACTTCGCAACGAATCGACAGCAACCCCAGGGAGCCCCGTTGAACGAACAAACGAACTAACGAATAAACGAATGAGCACCCTTGTCTGGTTACTTCCTGGCATCGCGGTAGCGGCCGTACTGCTATTGGCAGCTTCCCGACTTTGGCCATCACCCTTCGCGCGTGGACTGCTGGCACTGGAGCGTCGTGCCTGCGGATTCGCCAGTCGGCACCGACGAGTCGGCGAGATCGACTGGCATTACCTCGAAGGCGGGCGTGGCGAGGTGCTGGTACTCCTGCACGGCTTCAATGCCGATGCACATCACTTTGCCCGCCTGGGCAGGTTGCTGCGAAACCGCTTTCGGATCCTGGCGCCGGATCTGCCCGGCTTCGGACAAACACGCTACCCCGGGGAGTTGGCGTTCGACGTCGACGCCCAGGCTCAGCGTGTGCTGAACTGGCTCGACGCGCTGGGCATCGAGCGCTTTTGCCTGGGCGGCAACTCCATGGGCGGGTACGTTGCCGCGGCCGTCGCCCGGCTGGCGCCGGAGCGGGTCACCGCCCTGTGGCTGCTGGCACCCGGCGGCCTGCAGGAAGCTCCCTATGCAGAGCTTTTTCAGGAGGTCGCGGCCGGTCGTCACAACCCCCTGGTGGTGCGCGACCAGGCCGATTTCGAGCGCCTGGTCGACATGTGCTTTGTCCGCCGCCCCTGGATGCCACGCCCGATCAGAGCCCACCTGGCCGAGCGAGCCGCCGCCGGCTGTGAGCGTGCATTGAATATCTTCGCCGCTCTGCGATTCGAATCACCGCCGCTGGAACGCTTTGCCGGCGAGATCCCGACTCCCACCCTGATACTCTGGGGTGAGAACGACCGCGTGCTGCATCCCGAAGGCCGCGAATTGCTGTGCTCGCTCATGCCGCAATGCCAGACCCGGAGCATGGAGTCGACCGGGCACCTGCCAATGCTGGAGCGACCTCGCGCCTGTGCCGGGGCCTGGCAGCAGTTTTTCACGGACCTGCCTTCCAGTCAGCGCCACCCCGGGGAGCGCAGTCTGTAGTAAATTGGAGTACCCTCAGGGAAAAACCGCCAGGCAGCACTAACAGGGAGGCACCTTGGCCAGATTCGTCATTCCGCCCGAGAAGCTCAAGCGCCGGGCAGCCAGCGACAAGATCGAAATCGAGTCGACAGCCGATGCCAAGCCATTGGCCGGCACCATCGGCCAGGCCACCGCCCGCAAGGCGCTGCGGTTTGCCATCGAATTCCCCGGAAACGGACAACACGTGTTCGTGCGCGGACGCCCGGGCAGCCGACGGCGTCGGCTGGTGCGCAGCGTCATCGACGAGATCGCCCCGGAGCCGCGCCAGGCGCGCGACTTCTGCTACGTCCACAACTTTGCCAACCCGGACCGCCCCAAGCTGATCTGCCTGAAAAGCGGCCAGGCCCGTGCATTCCAGCAACAGATGCTGCGTATCGGCCTGTTCGTCAAGGAGCGTTTGCCGGAAATCCTGGACAATGACCCGATTCGGGGGCGTCGCGAGTCGCGCGAATCAGCGGCCGAACGCGAAGTGCGCGAGCTGATCAAGCCCTTCGAGAAAAGGGTCGAGGCTGAAGGCCTGGGCCTGATTCGCAGCCAGGCCGGGCCCAATGCCCGCCTGGAAGTGGGCATCAAGGTGATGGGCAAGCCGGTCAGCCTGGAAGAATTCCGCAGCATGGTAGCGCGCAAGCAGGCATCCGAAGACGAGCGCCGCAATGTCAACGAGAAAATCGAGCGCTTCCAGCCGGAGTTGCAGAAGATCGCCCGCCAGATCCGCGACATCTGGCAGCAGAGCCAGCGCCACATCGAGCAGATCAACGCCTCGGAGGCAGCCCGCATCCTCGGCGAGATGAGTGCCGAGGTCACCCGGCAGTTCCGTGCACCAGGTGTCGAATCCTTTCTGCGCGACGTCATCGACGATGTGCTGGAAAAACGTGTTGGCCATGACACCCGCCACCTGGCCGACCCCTCGGTACTTTACGGTGTCAAGGTGCTCAAGACCGATCCCGGGGGACGACGCGCACCGGTGATCGCGCCCGACCTGATCTCGGCCGGCAACCTGTTTGGCAGCGTCGATCCGGCCTGGCGCAGCGGTGAACGTGCCGTGGCCTCGTTTCGCGGCATCCATGCCGGAGCGCTGATCGAGGCCGACGGCGGTTTTCTGGTGCTCGACGCCGAGGATCTGATTCATCAGCCCGAATTGCTCAGGCGCCTGGTCCGATCCCTGCGATCCGAGGCAACCGAAATCCTGGCGCCGACGCCGGACTGGTCGCACGCCGCCCAGTCGCTCAAGCCCGAGCCGATACCCATCGATTGCGGCGTGATTGTGATCGGGGACCGGGAGGCCTATCAGCGCCTGGCCGAGCTCGACAAGGACTTCAGCGAGCAGTTCCGGATACTGGCCGACCTGCGCGACACGCTCACACGCGATGCCAGCGGCATCGCGGAAATCTGTGGGCTGCTTGCCGCCATCATCGACGAACAATCCTTGCTGCATCTGGACCGCTCCGCCATTGCCGCCGTGGTCGATTACCTCGGTCGCAGTTCGGGGCGATCCGACGCGCTGGCCGCAAGCCCCGGCGACCTCGGCGCGCTGCTGCGCGAAGCCACCTATATCGCTGACGAGGCCGATCGCGACCAGGTGACCCGAGACGACATCGAGCAGACGCTGAACAACCGCAGGGAGCGCGCTTCGGTCGGTTGGGGCGAATCCACCATGCAAGCCGGGCCAGTCCGACTGCAAGCGCGCGGACGCAAGCGCGGTCGAGTATTGATCACCACCACCCGAACCGAACTCGGCCAGACCTTCGCCGCCCCCGCCAGTGTCGACATCGTCGCCAACCCATCGGCCGCCGGGCAGGCAAAACTCGAGGGCGAGGACTCTGCCGGCAAGGCATTCCACCTGCCGATCCCCGGACTGGCGGAACTGGTCGCGGAAGTCCTTCACCTGGACACCGGCCTGGACATTCGCCTGACCCAGACCGGCGGCATGGCGCCGTGCCCGGAGGACATCGATGCGGCCATGGCCGCGCTGGCCTGCGGCACACTGGCGAACCTGGCCAAGGCTCCGATGCGTCAGGAATTCCTGTTTGCCGCTGCCGTCGACGACCGTTTTCAGCTCACCCCAATCCGCCGCATCAACGAACGCATCGAGGCTTTTTTCGATGCTTGCCAGGTCGATGGCCTCAGCGGGCAGCAGGGGGTTGCGATGTCACGTCAGAACATCGAACGACTGGCGCTGGATCAGAAGATCGTCAAGGCCTGCACCGACGACACCTTCCGGCTGTATGGATTTGACACCCTGAGCCAGGCCCTGGAGCTGCTCACCGGCCAGCGCGCCGGCACCTGGAAGGATGGACAGTTCACCGCCGAATCGATCCTCGCACGGGCACGGGATAACGCCGTAAAGCTCGCCGGGTAGACTGCCAGGGTCAGGCCACAAGCAAGTCCCGACGTCCCTCGATACCGAGCTTGTCGAAAGAACGGAACAGGCGCTGGAGCATGCGATCGGGCCTGGCAGGCCGATCGAGCACGCGGGCACGATCGAAGTCGATCAGGTACCAGCGTCCTGCCGCATCCAGCAGGATATTGTGGGCATTGAGGTCGGCATGCACCATCCCGGCGGCGAAAAAGCGTTGCAGCATGGCACCGAGTCGATGCCAGTCATCTTCTCCGAGCACACCGGCCGCATCGGCCAGGCTGCGTGCCCCGGGGATCAATTCGGTCAGGATGCCCGCGCGATAATACGGGCCGCGCCGCTCGCAGCTGGCCATCAGCGGACGGGGCACCGGCAGCCCCCGCTCCAGTAGCCGGCTCAGGGCAGACCACTCGATGAAGGCACGGCTGCGGGAGTAGCCGGTGAAGAAATAGCGATCGTGACTGACCCGTGCCACCATGCCACCGCGGAGATAGCGACGCAGCACAGCCGGCCCGGCCGGCGTATCGAGCTGCAGGGCCTGGCCGCGCCCGCCCAGCTCGGCGGTCACGCCGCCGCGCAAACGCCAGAAGCCGGGGTCGAGCCACTCCGGACTGACCGCAGTCACCCGCTGCGGGTCGTATAGAATACGCAGCGAAGGCCCACGGAATTGCTGTTCAGACATGACTGGCTGGATTCTCCGGCATTGATACTGACCCCTCCCCTGATGAGTTCGACGCCCCCTCCTCCCGGCTCCATCTGCCTGTTGCGACTTTCCGCACTGGGTGACGTGTGCAACACGGTACCACTGGTGCGCTCGCTTCAGAACGCCTGGCCGGGCACCCCCGTGACCTGGATCGTGGGTCGCCTGGAGCATCGCCTGGTGGCGGATCTGCCCGATGTGGAATTCATTGTATTCGACAAGCGCGCGGGACGTGTCGCGATCTCGGATTTCCGCCGGCAACTGAAGGGCCGGCAGTTCGATATCCTGCTGCACGCACAGATCTCGCTGCGCGCCAACCTGCTCGGGCGACTGATCAAGGCCGGACGACGGATTGGATTCGACCGTGCTCGTTCGCGCAACGGGCATACCCTGGCTGTTACCGAGAGAATAGCGGCACGCCCCTTTCAGCACCAGGCCGAGGCCTTCCTCGAGTTCGCCCGGTACCTCGGGCTTGCGACTGACGATATCGACCGCCGCCTGCCGGTGCCGACACAAGCCCTGGAGTTTGCCCGGCAGCACCAGCCAGAGCCCGGCCGCTCCGTGTTGATCAGCCCGGCCTCGAGTCACGCGGCACGCAACTGGCATGCCGGGGGGTATGCCGCAGTCGCCGACTGGGTCATCGAACAAACCGGCCGCCCCGTCATCCTTGTCGGCGGACCATCGGAAATTGAACGGAAACTGGGTCGGGATATCGAGTCGGCAATGCGGCAGCGACCTGTCAACCTGATTGGCCGCGACACTCTCAAGCAGGCCGTTGCCATGCTCGGGCGCGCTGCCTGCCTGATCACGCCCGATTCGGGCCCGGCCCACCTGGCCGCCGCCATGGGCACACCCGTCGTCGGACTTTACGCCGCCACCTGGTCGCGCCGCTCCGGGCCACTGGGCAGCCTGGAACACTGCGTCGACTGCTTCCCGGAAGCAGCGCAAAAGTACCTTGGGAAAGCGCCCGAGCAGATTCGCTGGGGCCGGAAACTGCAATACCCCGGGGTAATGGATCTCATCACGCCGGAGGCGGTCATCAGGCGACTGGAGCACCTGCTGGTCCTGGGTGGCGACCGCGAAACGTTAGCCACCCAGGACCCGGCCTGAATATCCAGGCCACTACCGATCCACTATGTGGCCTTTACCAGGCCATGCAGTCGACCGCTGCGTCTTCCGTACCGGCTTCGCCTTCTTCCGCCTCGCGGAACACCGAAACCACGGCAGTGTCGGTGGCGCCAAAGGGATCGGAAATCGTGTAGCGGAAGTAATTCCGGCCGCTGCAGCTGGCACTGATGGTGAAGGTGATCGTCCCGTCCTCGTTGATCACCGCTTCGCCCGGCGCACCGGCAAACTGAACCACCGAAATCACTTCGATCGGATCGCCATCGGGATCGAAATCATTGGCCAGCACATCCACGGTCACGGGTTGATCGGCCGTGGTCGTGGCGGCGTCCGGACGGGCCACCGGAGCCTGGTTGGCAAACGCCACGCTGACGAAAACGGTTCCCGTGGCCTCGCGGCCCTGCCCATCGACAACGGTGTAGGTAAAGCTGTCGTCGCCGTAGAACAGCTGATCGGGCTGGTAACGCAACTGGTCGCCAACCTGGGTGACCGTGCCGTCGCTGGCCTCGCCGAACGCGGCGATCTCCAGGTTGCCGCCATCGGGCAGATAAGCCGAGGCCAGGACATCCACATCCACAGGCTGGGTGCGCACCGTGGAAACCTCGATATCCTCGGCCACCGGCGGAGCACCCGGCGCCTCGACGAAGACGGTGACATTGGCCGAGGCCTGCCCACCGAAACCGTCGTCGATGGTGTAGCTGAAGCTGTCGGTTCCGGTGAAGCCGGCCGTCGGGGTGTACAGGATGACATCGCCACTGATCTCGGCCTGGCCATTGGACGGCTGGGTCACATCGACGATGCTGAGCGCATCGCCGTCGGGATCGGTGTCATTGGCCAGAACATCGAGCGTGTTGTCGACCGAATCCTTCTCGACGGTGAACTGGTTGTCATTGGCCACCGGCGGCTGGTTGTCGAACACCACATCACCCTCGGTGATCGAGGTGGTCGACTCCTGGTAACGATAGAAGTCGACGATGCGCTTGTGACGAACCGGGTTTCTCAGCGCACGGCGAATCCACGGTGCTTCGACCGGCACTTCGACACGCTCCATTTCCGTGACCGGCTCGTCCGGACCAACCCGGACGCGTTCGGTATGCGATTCCTCGGTCACGAAACTGATCTCGACGCGGCGGTTGCGGCTGCGGTTTTCCTCCGAGTCGTTCGGGACACGCGGTTCATGCAGGCCCCGGCCTTCCCACTCGACCTCGTCGGCCTCGATACCGCGTGTGGCCAGGTAATCGACGACCGAGCGCGCACGCCGCTCGCTCAGGCCCTGGTTGTACTCGGCAGTGCCGATATCGCAGGTATGCCCGACCACCTGGATGGTGCTGACCAGACCACCTTCGCGAATGGCCTCGACCAGCTCGTTGAGGGTGTCGCGCGCGGCCGGACGCAGTTCGGAGCTGTCGAAGTCGAAGGTGGCACGATCACTGAGCGTGAGCTCCGTGGCAACAACGCGCTCCTCGTACTCCGGCTCCGGCTCGCGGGTCACTTCAATCTCGCGGTACTCGCGTGCAGGCCGATACGAATGGCCGCCGAAGCTGTAGCTGTAGACCAGGCTGCCGCGCCAGTCATTGCGATCATCGACGAAATCGCCGCTCTTGCTGTAGTAGCTCGTGCGCAGCGACAGGCTGTGCGGGGTTTCGGAAAAGTGCTTGTCCAGTGACAACGATCCGGTCGTCTGCGAGGAACCGTAATCGCCACTCTCATAGTCCAGACCGCCGCGCAGGCGAACCAACTGATTGTCGAAATAGCGTCCGGCACGCAGACCCAGGCCCCACTCGTAAGGCTCCTCGAACAGGTCGGTGATGGTCTCCACGGTGTCGATGCGGGTAAATCCGCGACCGTCGACCGTGCCGGTCACCAGCTGCTCGTCGATGTCGACAACCCGGTTGACCAGGCGCTCCGAGCTCAGCGCCGTCATGCCGTAACCGGCAAAGAACCAGTCCTGATACTCGTAACCAGCGCCGAACGTCAGCTTGCGGTCGTCGTACTGGTTCTGGTCAGCAGCCAAAAACAGCTTGGCCACACGGCCATCCGTGTAGACCGGACCGCCCGGCCCCTCCTCGGTGGTCGTGTTGAACAACCAGTGGTAATTCAGCTTGAGGCCGCCGGCACCGTCCCGGCCCAGCCAGCCTTCGCCGATCCAGGCGGTGCGGTCGGTTTCCGACAGCGAGGCCTGGAATTCGCCAATGAAATCGAACTCCGAATCGACGCCGACACCGATGCGGTAGCGGTCTCCGACGAAATTGAAGGTCGGCGACTGCTGCATGGCAACCGGTTCATCGTTCTCATCGACCTGGGCCTGCGCCGCCACGGCGCCGGCCAGGGCAAGGGAAACCGCCAGACTGATCTTTCGAAACATGCCTTTATGCCCCTGATTGTTAATGACTTGTTGGGGGTATCTTACCCGCAAAAGGGTGAAGTACGCCACATTATCGATCATCGATAATCGGCGTACGACTTTTCCTCCACGATATCCGAGCCCAACGCCAGATTGATGGTCTTCTTGAGCGCGGCGCGCTCATCGTTCTCAAGGTACACCGACCGCGCCAGGGAAACGAAGCGCTCGCCAAAATTCCTTTCACGCTCGCAGTCTCGGATCGCGTCCTCGATCCGCCAAAGACGCTCGTTGACCTCCAGCAAGCGCGCACGCAGGGCCGTGACTTCGTCCGTCTCGAGACCGGCATCGGCCCACACCTCGGAGAGCAGCTCGTGCTCGCGGCGCACATTCTCGAGCTTGCCCGGATCACTCATGCGTTCACGCTTGATCTCGAGAATGCTGAGCTTGTCAAGCAGCTCTCCCGGCGAGATCGGGATCTGAATTCGCTTGCTCATCTGTCACTTGCCTCCTTCGAAAACAAGCACGGGCCGGCTCGTCGCCGAACCGGCCCGCCAGACTCGTCATTTGACGAAGCTTACTTCTCGTCGTCGCTGAGCGCCTTCATGCTCAGGCGAATCCGGCCCTGCTTGTCGACTTCGAGGACCTTGACCTTGACCTTGTCGCCCTCGGCCAGCTCGTCGGTCACGTTCTCGACACGCTCGTTGGAGATCTGCGAGATGTGCACCAGGCCGTCCTTGCCCGGCAGGATGGTCACGAAAGCACCGAAATTCATGATCTTGGTGACCGTGCCCTCGTAGACCGCACCCACCTCGACGTCGGCAGTAATCTGCTCGATGCGCTTGCGGGCATCGTCGGCCGCGGCCTGGTTGACCGAGGCAATGGTCACGGTGCCGTCGTCCTGGATGTCGATGGTGGTGCCGGTTTCCTCGGTGATCTGGCGGATGGTCGCGCCACCCTTGCCGATCACGTCGCGGATCTTGTCCGGGTGCACCTTCATGGTGAACAGGCGCGGCGCATACTGGCTCATTTCCTCGCGCGGCGCGGAAATGACCTCGTTCATCTGGCCGAGGATGTGCTTGCGCGCATCGCTGGCCTGACTGAGCGCCACCTTCATGATCTCCTCGGTGATGCCGGTGATCTTGATGTCCATCTGCAGGGCGGTCACGCCGTCCT